>NZ_JBQQBO010000070.1:0-533 GCF_052246905.1 Saccharopolyspora antiqui | reverse complement strand
CCGTATCTCGCCGAATTTCCAGGTGCATGTGCTGTCGTCGCTGTTCTTCCGCAACACGTCGGCGTACATCATCGGGCGCGTAATCAACGGCGACAAGTCGTACCCGCTGGCCGTGCCGATCATGCGCAACGCCGATGGCCAACTGCGCCTAGACACCGTGCTGCTGCGCCCGGAACAGTTGATGATCCTGTTCTCGTTCACGCACTCGTACTTCATGGTGGACATGGAAATTCCGTCCGCCTACGTGACCTTCCTGCGGGATCTGATGCCGCGCAAGCCGCGCGCCGAGATCTACACCTCGCTCGGCCTGCAGAAGCAGGGCAAGAACCTGTTCTATCGGGATTTCCTCCACCACCAGCAGCACTCGTCGGACAAGTTCATCATCGCGCCCGGCATCAAGGGCCTGGTGATGCTGGTGTTCACGCTGCCGTCGTACCCATACGTCTTCAAGGTCATCAAGGACTACTTCCCGCCGCCGAAGGAAACCACGCGCGAGCTCATCAAGAGCAAGTATCAGCTGGTGAAACGACACG
>NZ_JBQQBO010000069.1:0-558 GCF_052246905.1 Saccharopolyspora antiqui | reverse complement strand
ATGCATAGCTGTCCGGTTGATCGGGCAGCGTGATCCAGCGTTCGGCGCCGATCGCGCTGAAAACAGTCATGGCCAGTCCGGCCAGCATGCCGGCAAGTACACCGCGTGCGATTGCGGCGGTGGTCATCGTGGCTTGGCGTTGCCTGGAACCGGAATGGCGACGGCGTCGGAGTGGCTGCAGGCCATGGTCACGCCGGATTTTTCGAAGTCGACCATTACCGCGCCAGGCTTATCGGCGCGGCTGGGCGTGCCGGCCAGGCTGCCTGACAGGCGCTGCATGATGGCCTGGCAGGTGGGGACCTTGCCTTCCTTTCCGGTCTTGGTTGCAGTTGCTGAAGCTGGTGCCGGCGGCTCGGCAGCAGCCGGTGCGCTCGGCTGGGTTGAGGCATGCGCGCGCGGCAATGTCACCAGCGCGGCAAGCGCCGCTACGGCAATCAGCAATCGCGTGGAACGCCGCAACAGGGGCGATGCCGACGACGATCGGGACATGGGGGAAAGAAACGGCATGACGGTCAAAGCACGGGGGTCAGAATGCGCCTGTACAGCAACGCGGGCAGG
>NZ_JBQQBO010000068.1:0-597 GCF_052246905.1 Saccharopolyspora antiqui | reverse complement strand
CACGTGTGTGGAACGTGGAAGAGCACGGCATCGACCCAAAGCTGCTCTCGCGCAACGCGGTCAAGGTCACCTCCACGCTGCAGGAAGCGGGCTATGACGCCTTCATCGTGGGTGGCGCGGTGCGCGATCTGCTGCTGGGCATCAAGCCGAAAGACTTCGACGTGGCCACCAACGCCACGCCTGATCAGGTGCAGGCGCTGTTCCGCCGCTCGCGCATCATCGGCCGGCGCTTCCAGATCGTGCATGTAACGTTCTACGGCGGGCGCGATCAGGAAATCATTGAAGTCTCGACCTTCCGCGCGCTGGTGGATGCCGTGGAAAGCGAGCAGGTACCGGCCGGCAAGCGCGTCAAGCGCACCGATCTGGACCACCACACGCACGCCGTCGACGCCAGCGGCCGCGTGCTGCGCGACAACGTCTGGGGCACCCAGGCCGAAGACGCCACCCGCCGCGACTTCACCGTCAACGCGATGTACTACAACCCCGCCGACGAAACCGTGCATGACTACCATCACGGCATGGAAGACATGCGCGAGCGTACGCTGCGCATGATCGGCGACCCGCTCACCCGCTATCGCGAAGACCCGGTGCGCATGC
>NZ_JBQQBO010000067.1:0-617 GCF_052246905.1 Saccharopolyspora antiqui | reverse complement strand
CATCCATCTTGAAGCGACTCCACCCCAAAACGACAGCAGCGAAAACCGCAGCATGCCTGCTGGCTGGTTGCGCCCTGCTCGCACCGCCGACCACGCAGGCCAAGCCCGCCTCGCTGGACGACAAACTGGCCGCCACGGTCGAGCAGTACGAGCAAAAGCCCAACGAAAAGAAACTGGCGGCCATCCGCGACCTGCTGGCCAAGGGCGCGCGTGCGCACCGCGCGCAGCCGGCCGAGTACGACGGCCCACAAGGCATGTCCGCCCTGGCGGTAGCCATCTCGAACAACGATGCCGACCTGGTCGACCTCCTGCTCACGCAGAAGAACGATCTGGAGATCCCTGTCTATCGTGATCTGGGCAATCAGCCGCTGGTCTACGCCATCTCGGGCATCGACACCAACGGCAAGGCTTCGCCGCAAAACCTGCGCATCGTCAAGGCGCTGATTGCGGCCGGAGCCAACGTCAACGCGCTGAACAACGACGGCAACAACACACCGCTGCTGCAGGCATCGGGCCTGCGTCTCAACGCCCCGAGCCTGGAAATCATGCGTCTGTTGCTGAACGCCGGCGCCAACCCGAATCTGCGTAACCAGAATGGGGAAACCGCACTCATGGGC
>NZ_JBQQBO010000066.1:0-628 GCF_052246905.1 Saccharopolyspora antiqui | reverse complement strand
ACATCCCGACCATCGTGCGGGAGAAGATCCTGGAGATCGGTTACGACTCCTCGGCCAAGGGTTTCGACGGTGCCTCCTGCGGTGTGAACGTGGCGATCGGGTCGCAGTCGCCGGACATCGCGCAGGGCGTGGACACCGCGCACGAATCGCGGGTCGAGGGCGACAGCGACGAGATCGCCCAGCAGGGCGCCGGTGACCAGGGCCTGATGTTCGGCTACGCCTGCACCGACACCGACGAGCTGATGTCGCTGCCGATCGCGCTCGCGCACCGGCTCGCCCGGCGGCTGACGAAGGTCCGCAAGGACGGCGTGCTGCCCTACCTGCGGCCGGACGGCAAGACGCAGGTGACCATCGAGTACGCGGGCGACCAGCCGGTTCGGCTGGACACCGTGGTGCTTTCGACGCAGCACGCCGCGGACATCGACCTGGAAGGCATGCTGGCCGGTGACATCAAGGCCAAGGTCATCGACCCGGAGCTGGAGCGGGTGGGTCTGGACGCCGCCGACACCCGGCTGCTGGTCAACCCGACCGGCCGGTTCGTCGTCGGTGGTCCGATGGGTGACGCGGGGTTGACCGGGCGGAAGATCATCGTCGACACCTACGGCGGCATGGCCCGCCACGGTGGCGG
>NZ_JBQQBO010000065.1:0-633 GCF_052246905.1 Saccharopolyspora antiqui | reverse complement strand
ATGTGTTGGTGCAGATGCCCCGGAATGAGGCATACACCATATTTGCACAGGCGATGGACCGCAGCGGATATGCACGTGCCACCCTCGCGCCGAAGCACGGCATGCGGGCCGCGATTCCTATTATGGACCCCAAAACCTGGCTGACCATGGCTGACATGGGCATGGACATGAACATGAACGGAATGTCTATGACCAGCGGGCCACCCAATGAAACGATGGAAACTCAGGACAACGGCATCCATTCCCCCCTCGGCCACTCTATGTAGGCGGGGGGCGAAACCGCGGCCGACGCCATGCCAGGCAAGCGACTGCAGTCCGGCGATGAAGGCATGGCCGGCATGAAACCCTCCATGTCGATGTCCCACGATGGTAAGCCCGAGCATTCCCACCCAATGACGATGCTGGGTATGCACGGCGGCCCCGAAGTCGACATGCGGTCGATGAACCCTTCCAAGTCGCTCGCAGACCCTGGGCCGAGATTGCGCCAAAATGGCCGGAGGGTTTTGACCTACGCAGACTTGCGAACGCTGGGCCAGCCCTATGACGATCGGCCTCCGGGCCGCGAGATCGTGTTGCATCTGACCGGCAACATGCGACGGTTCATCTGGGGATTCGATGGCAAAAGGTTCTCGG
>NZ_JBQQBO010000064.1:0-682 GCF_052246905.1 Saccharopolyspora antiqui | reverse complement strand
CCTAAATAGTTTTCGGAGAGAACCAGCTATTTCCAAGTTTGTTTAGCCTTTCACCCCTATCCACAGCTCATCCCCTAACTTTTCAACGTTAGTGGGTTCGGTCCTCCAGTACGTGTTACCGCACCTTCAACCTGGCCATGGATAGATCACTTGGTTTCGGGTCTACACCCAGCGACTGAACGCCCTATTCGGACTCGCTTTCGCTACGCCTTCCCTAATCGGTTAAGCTTGCCACTGAATGTAAGTCGCTGACCCATGATACAAAAGGTACGCCGTCACCCGTTTCCAGGCTCCGACTGTTTGTATGCATGCGGTTTCAGGATCTATTTCACTCCCCTCCCGGGGTTCTTTTCGCCTTTCCCTCACGGTACTGGTTCACTATCGGTCGATTACGAGTATTTAGCCTTGGAGGATGGTCCCCCCATCTTCAGACAGGATTTCACGTGTCCCGCCCTACTTGTCGTACACCTAGTTCCACAATACTGCTTTCGCATACGGGGCTATCACCCGCTATGGCCGGACTTTCCATTCCGTTCTGCTAGCAATACTGCTAAAGAGTACAAGGCTGATCCCATTTCGCTCGCCACTACTTTGGGAATCTCGGTTGATTTCTGTTCCTACAGCTACTTAGATGTTTCAGTTCGCTGCGTTCGCTTCCCTTGCCTATGTATTCAGCAAGGGA
>NZ_JBQQBO010000063.1:0-700 GCF_052246905.1 Saccharopolyspora antiqui | reverse complement strand
CTGGCGATTTCGCGCGAAATCGGCGCTTCCCAAGAGCAGCGACCAGCGATTTCGCGCGAAATCGCCATCACGCGGTAGGCAACCGCAGACCGTTGTAACCCGCACGAGCATCCGCGAAACGCCGCGACACCTCGTCCCAATCGACCACGTTCCACAACTGCTTCACGTAATCCGCCTTCACGTTCCGATACTGCAGGTAATACGCGTGCTCCCAGATGTCGAACACCAACAACGGCGTCGTCGCGATCGACAAGTTCGCGTGGTGATCCCGCAACTGCTGCGTCAACAACCGCCGACCCACCGGATCCCAGGCCAACACCCCCCACCCATTGCCCTGGATCGTCGTCGACACCGCCTCCAACTGCGCCCGAAACCCATCGAAAGACCCGAAATCCTCATCGATGGCCGCCGCCAACTCACCCGTGGGCTTGTCCCCACCACTCGGCGACAAAACCTTCCACCACACCAAGTGCAACGAATGCCCAGCCAAGTTGAACGCCAACGTGGTCTCCAACCCCACGATCGACGAGAAATCACCCCTCTCCCGCGCCTCGGCGATCTTCTCCACCGCGTCATTCGCACCCTTGACATACGCCGCGTGATGCTTGCCGTGGTGCAACTCGTTGATCTCACCAGCGATCGCCGGCTCCAACGCCGCGTAGTCGTAATCCAACTCCGGCAAAACGTACTGGGCCATCGT
>NZ_JBQQBO010000062.1:0-704 GCF_052246905.1 Saccharopolyspora antiqui | reverse complement strand
GGTATCGAGGTTTGCGTCAGAAGTGTACGGCGTGGTGACCTTGACCCGTACTATCTAGCGGATGCACAAGGTGCCGTCTTTCAAGAGAGATTCTTCCTGTGGATGCTGGAATACACGGCAGGCAAGGATCTAGACAAGCTAGCTCGCCAGTTCGCTCTCGTCGTCGATGAGTTTGTTCGCTGGAATGAGCTGAATGTCCCTTACCGTCTCTTCTTGCGAGAGAAATTCAAAGATCAAGGTGACACCGACTTGACCATCTGCGCTGTCGACTTCAGTGACAGAGTCGAGTATGAAAATGCGCTGCAACTGTTCAGTATTGCCGTGCTGATTCGAGATGGCCACTCGATTAAGCGCATCATCGCGGCCATGGAGAGCAACCGCTATAGAGACGGGCTATATGAGCAACTGATCTACGAATACGTCACGAATCCGCAGGAAGACATGGACGTGGCGCAGTTCGAGAAGCCCTACTCAGCCCTGCTTGAAGCCTACTTCTTGGAGAGCGCAGAGGCCGCCATCCCGCGCCTCCAAGACTACCTTAAGCAGTGGTATCGCTATCAAGATGGTGCTCGCTGGTACGACGCCCATAAGAAGATCCAAGACGACGAAGCGTTCTACTACGGCTACTGGGCTTTCGAGGCAGGCGCTACCTGTTATTTGCTCGACATTGACGACAGCTCCATCGACCACATGGTCTATCCAAA
>NZ_JBQQBO010000061.1:0-712 GCF_052246905.1 Saccharopolyspora antiqui | reverse complement strand
CTTTACGAGTGGTTGGCGAGCCAACGCGACCAGATAATTGAACTATCCAAGATTAGGTTGGCTGAACTGCGCGCGAGCGGGGGAATCGGTCGCAAACCTGATCTCCACCCTGAATCTTCGTGGCGCGCAAACCTACATGATGGACCTGGAAGACGATTTCCCAGCTTCTGATCCGACAAGGATGACCCTATTCGGTCGTTCATTCGACGTGAATCTACCGTTGCGCGTGCTCATGGTGGCTGTGGTGATCCTAGTGGCTTGGACCACGTACACCGGTACTCACCCCGACATCGAATTTCCGTCCGGAGCGCCCGTTGACACCAAAAGCGACTCTTCTTCTGTTGCGGCGGTCGCGGGTGGAGACGCCCCTCAACCGGAGGTAAAGATTGGCGCGAAGTCGACGCTACCAGCGCAAGCGGGCGGCCTCCTTCGTCAGCAGTTCTATTCAGCCTACATGGCCGCCTGCCTCATCAATGCCAAAGCTGGCAAGACTTTGCCTGAAGTCGAGATGTCGCCGCAGCTCGTCAACCGCAAGGTGGCCACCGTCATGAACTTGCCGATTGTGTACACGGCAATCGGCGATTCGGCGTTCAGTCTCACCGTTGGCGGGAACGTCCCCGACGACATCCGATTCTCTGCTGAGTACGCGGAGATCGTAGCCAAAGGACGGCGCATCACGCCGAAATCCTGCGAGAGCGTCGCCGAAGAGCTT
>NZ_JBQQBO010000060.1:0-730 GCF_052246905.1 Saccharopolyspora antiqui | reverse complement strand
GCAGCATACGACGCAGTACAGTCGTAACGACGTGTTAAAATCCACGGCTTTGATACCGTCCTCTACTTCGGTTGCAGGGCGGTTGTGTTCGTGTGTGGCGGCTGATGCGCTGCTGCAGACGTCCCGTAGGCGATGCGCGAGATCCGCGTGCGCCGCCTCCATCGGTCCTATCGGTCTGTCTGGTCCATGCCTCTGTCTGCTCCCGTCCCGCGCGTCATGCGCCACCGCCGTGCCATCACGGTGGAGGCCTATTTGCGGGAAGACGGCCTGTGGGACATCGAAGCGCGCCTGACCGACACCAAGCCCCGCGATATCCCGCTGGCCAGCGGCGGTGTCCGCCCCGAAGGCCAGCCGCTGCATGACCTGTGGCTGCGCGTGACCATCGATACCCGCATGAACGTCGTCGACGCCGAAGCGTGCTCCGACTGGGTGCCGTACCCCACACACTGCGACACGATTGGCCCGGCCTACCGCAAGCTCATCGGCCTGAACCTGATGAAGGGTTTTCGAAAGGCCTCGCGTGAGAGACTTGGCGGCGTGGTGGGCTGTACGCACCTGACCGAGCTGTGCGGCGTGCTGCCGACCGCCGCCATTCAGGCCTTTGCGGGCGACGTCTTTCCGGTGCGCGACAACTCCAACGCCCTCCGACCGATCGAGCCCGGCGAAAAGCCGCCTTACCAACTCCACGGCTGCCATGCCCTGCATCTCGAGGGCGAGGTGGTCCGCAAGC
>NZ_JBQQBO010000059.1:0-731 GCF_052246905.1 Saccharopolyspora antiqui | reverse complement strand
CGGCGATGGGCTTGCCCACCAACTGGCCGCCCAGGTTCTGCCAGCCACGCCACGCGTCGGGGCCGTTTTCGACGTTCTCCTGCAGCGAACCGTCCGGTCCCAGCGAGAAGACGTGCAGCCTGCCCTGCCCGTCCATCTGAACACCAGCAGCGGCGCCGCGATCAGAATCAGTCCGCCGATAACGGCCAGTATCAGCACCTTCTGGTCGTTGCGGCGTTCGCGGACTCTGGGGATCGGCATCGTCTGTCCGTCCCAGGCCGTGGGCTGTCCGAACGGCGCACCGGGGGTGATTCATGGTCCGGCCGTACTCGTTGGAGGAGTGGCCTTGCGGATCGTGTGCCGAGGACGGCGGCACCGAAAGCTTCCCACGTCGTTTCTTGTCATGGGCGGAGATCGCAAGAAGGACAAGATCCGCGACTCACCGCGCCGATCTCGTCAGTTGCTGTGGGCCAGTGCTCCGCCCATTTCCCTCGACCAGGGGTTCCACGGGCCGGAGGCCCGGTTGTGCTGGTAGGTGTCCGCCATGCCGCCATTCCGGCCGATCCCGTATACGAGCAGTTTGCCCTTGGAGTCACTGGCGACGGCCACCAACTGGACGAGGTTTCCGCCGAGATTCCCGTCGGCTCCGGCGAAGTCGTACCACCTGGTGTTGCCTGGGCCGGTCTGGTAGGTCTGCATCACCGATCCGGTCGGGCTCAGTGCGAAGACCGCGAGCCGGTTGTTGGCGTCGG
>NZ_JBQQBO010000058.1:0-1490 GCF_052246905.1 Saccharopolyspora antiqui | reverse complement strand
TGAAAGACATCCCAGGAGTTTGAATGTCAAGCGGCGGCTTTCTCGACGCGATGCGACCAGGCGGTGGTCTCGTTGTAGGGGGTGCGGGTTTTGAGGCAGCCGTGCAGGATGCCGACGAGGCGGTTGGCGAGTTGGCGCAGGGCGGCGTTGTGTCCGGCGCCGCGTGCTCGGAGTTGGTCGTAGTAGGCGCGGGCGCCGGGCGAGGCGTTGAGCGCGGCGAACGCCTGGGTCATCAGTGCGTCGATGAGCCGGTCGTTGTGTACGAATCTGGCCAGCACGGCCTTTTTCTTCCCGGAGGCACGGGTGATCGGGCTGGTCGCGGCGTAGTTTTTGCGGCACTTCGCGGTGGCATAGCGGTCGGGGTCGTCCCCGAACTCGGCGAGCACCCGGGCGCCCAGGATCGGTCCCAGACCGGGCTGGGAGCCGATGATCTCAGCGTCCGGGTGCCGGCCAAAATGCGCCTGCACCTGCCCTTGCAACTCCTTGACCTGCTCGCGCAGTGTGATCAAGACCGCCACAGCGGCTCGGGTCGTGGCTGCGTAGGCCGCGGTGACCACCGGGGGCTGGCCCAGGTGCTCCGCGCGCAGCACGGCCTGAATCCGGGCCGCTGTGGCGTCGACGTCCCGGCGGCGGGCCCGTTTCAGCGCCGCACGGATCTGGTTCAGCGACAGTCTGCGCGCGCTGTCCGGGTCCGGTGCTTTGCCCAGCAATTCCAGGGTGTCGGGGGCGTCGAGGTCCTCGAACGCCTCCACCGCGGCGGGAAAGTACTCCCGCAGGGCGTGGCGCAACCGTTGGGTGTGGCGGGTGCGTTCCCAGATCAGGGTCTTGTGGGCCCGCGTGACGACCTTGACGGCCTCGGCCTGATCAGTGTCACCGGCTACCGGGCGCAGCTGATGGGCGTCGGTGCGCACCATGTCGGCCAGCGTGTGCGCGTCAGCAGCATCGCTTTTGGCACCGGAAACACCATGGCGTTCCCGATAACGGGCCACCGACAACGGGTTGACCGCGAACACCGTGTACCCGGCGGCGATCAACGCCTGAACCCACGGGCCCCGGTCGGTTTCGATGCCGACCACCACCTCCACATCCTCGGCGTTCTCGCCGAGCTGTTCGCCGATCATCGCGTGCAGCCGGGCCATGCCCGCCACGCCCTCAGGCAGCCTGGCCTTGGCAAGCCGTCGTCCCGCAGCGTCCATCAACTCGATGTCGTGGTGCGACTCGGCCCAGTCGTCTCCTACGAACAGCACCCGTTCTCCCATCCTCGCTCACCACCGGCAGCCCGCGGGAGAACTCTCAGCGACCTAATGAATCAGTGCTCACGCCACCATCGGACGGGCACGACATCCCATCAGCGATCAACTCTCCCAGCCCACCGGCAGGGGCACGCTCTTTCATCAGGACTCAAACGTCCAGGAGCCCAGAGTGCTCACCTGCCAGCGGCTACCCGACCCGAGTCTGCCGGATGGCCGACTCACGACTCATTAGGTGCC
>NZ_JBQQBO010000057.1:0-1675 GCF_052246905.1 Saccharopolyspora antiqui | reverse complement strand
GCCCAGGGTCAGCTTCTCGATGCCAATGCTGTGGATTATGGGTTGTTGGCGTTGTATTTCGTTTTTGTGTTGGGTATTGGGTATGTGGCGCGGCGTGCGGTGTCGACGAGTTTGGATTTTTTCCTGTCGGGGCGGGCGTTGCCTGCGTGGGTGACGGGGTTGGCGTTTATTTCGGCGAATTTGGGTGCGATTGAGATTATCGGCATGTCGGCCAATGGGGCTGAGTATGGTATGCCGACGATGCATTATTTTTGGGTTGGTGCGGTGCCTGCCATGCTGTTTTTGGGTGTGGTGATGATGCCGTTTTATTACGGTTCGAAGGTGCGGAGTGTTCCGGAGTTCATGTTGCGGCGGTTTGGGAAGGCGGCGCATCTGGTTAACGGGATCAGTTTCGCGGTGGCGCAGATTCTGATCGCTGGGGTGAATCTGTATTTGTTGGCCAGTATTGTGAATGCGTTGTTGGGGTGGCCGTTGTGGTTGTCGGTGTTGTTGGCGGCGGCGATCGTGTTGTCGTATACGGCGTTGGGTGGGTTGTCGGCGGCGATCTATAACGAGGTGTTGCAGTTCTTCGTGATCGTGGCGGCGTTGTTGCCGTTGACGATCATCGGTTTGGTGAAGGTGGGTGGGGTGCAGGGGTTGGTGGCGAAGGTGTCGGCGGGGCCGGGTGGTGCGGAGCAGTTGTCGGCGTGGCCGGGTGAGGAGTTGACCGGGTTCGCCAATCCGGTGTTGTCGGTGGTGGGGTTGGTGTTCGGGCTGGGGTTCGTGCTCAGCTTCGGGTATTGGACGACGAACTTCGTTGAGGTGCAGCGGGCGATGGCGTCGAAGTCGATGTCGGCGGCGCAGCGGACCCCGATCATCGGGGCGTTTCCGAAGATGTTCATTCCGTTCATCGTGATCGTGCCGGGGATGATCGCGGCGGTGTTGATCCCGGAGTTGGTGACTTACAAGCAGACCGGTGCTGGTGGGGTGGACTACAACGACGCGATCCTGTTGTTGATGCGGGATCTGTTGCCCAACGGGATCCTGGGGGTCGCGTTGGCGGGGTTGTTGGCGTCGTTCATGGCGGGGATGGCGGCGAACCTGTCGTCGTTCAACACGGTGTTCACCTACGACATCTGGCAGTCCTATGTGGTGCGGTCCCGGCCGGATCACTACTACCTGAGCATGGGTCGTTGGGTGACGGTGGGGGCGACGCTGGCGGCGGTGGGTACGGCGTTCATCGCCGCGGGCTATTCGAACTTGATGGACTACCTGCAGCAGTTGTTCTCGTTTTTCAACGCGCCGCTGTTCGCGACGTTCATCCTGGGCATGTTCTGGAAGCGGATGACCGCGCACGCCGGGTGGGCCGGGCTGGTGCTGGGCACTGTCTCGGCGGTGGTGGTGTTCGTGATGTCGGAGACCGGGGTGCTGGACCTGCCGGGGCAGGGCGCGAGTTTCGTCGGGGCGGGCGCGGCGTTCGTGGTCGACATCGTGGTCAGCGTGCTGGTGTCGCTGGCCACCCGCCCCAAGCCCGAGGCCGAGCTGGTCGGTCTGGTCTACTCCCTGACTCCCCGCGGCAGCCTGGCGGCCGCCACGACCGGTGCGGACGCCGGCTGGTACCGGCGACCGGGCCTGCTGGCCGGTATCGCCCTGGTCCTGATCATCATCCTCAACATCACCTTCGGCTAACCCCCAC
>NZ_JBQQBO010000056.1:0-1836 GCF_052246905.1 Saccharopolyspora antiqui | reverse complement strand
TTTGCATCGACTGTTCACCCACGTATAGAACACTGTCCCGCTCGGCAACGAGCGGGAGATCGGAGTGATCGACGTGGCCATACTGAGCATCATTCGACGCTGGCATCTTCGCGACCAGATCCCGCTGCGCGAGATCGCCAGACGCCTGGGCATCTCCAGGAACACGGTCAGGCGCTATCTGCGCGCTGACACCACGGCACCGGCCTATCCTGCACGGCAGAGTCCGAGCAAGCTCGACGGCCATGCCGCCAAGCTCTCCGCTTGGCTCAAGACCGAGGCCAACAAGCCACGCAAGCAACGGCGCACACTCAAGCAGATCCACACTGATCTGTGTGCCTTGGGCTTCACCGGCTCCTACGATCGCGTTGCCGCATTCGCTCGCCGCTGGCGCCAGGAGCAACAGGAGCAAGCCCGCACGTCGGGGCGAGGCACCTTTATCCCACTGCGCTTCGCAGAGGGTGAGGCCTTCCAGTTCGACTGGAGCGAGGACTGGGCGGTCATCGCCGGCGAGCGCACCAAGCTGCAAGTGGCTCAGTTCAAGCTCAGCCACAGCCGCGCATTCTTCCTGCGCGCGTATCTGCTGCAGACCCACGAGATGCTGTTCGATGCCCATCACCACGCCTTTGTGGCCTGGGGCGGTATCCCGCGTCGCGGCATCTACGACAACATGAAGACCGCCGTGGATCGCGTGCGCCTGGGCAAGTTGCGTGACGTCAACTTGCGCTTCAGCACCATGGTCAGCCACTACCTGTTCGACGCCGAGTTCTGTAACCCGGCCTCGGGCTGGGAGAAGGGGCAGATAGAGAAGAACGTGCAGGACAGCCGTCACCGCATCTGGCAACGCATCCCTGCATTCGGCTCTCTGGCGGCACTTAATGACTGGCTGGCCGACCAGTGCGTACGGCTGTGGCAGCAGACCCGCCATCCTGAGCTGGACATGACCCTCTGGGAGGCCTGGTCGCTGGAGCGGCCACACCTGATGCCCGTGGGGCAGCCGTTCGATGGCTTTGTGGAGCACACCAAGCGCGTCTCACCAACCTGCCTGGTGACCTTCGAGCGCAACCGCTACAGCGTACCGGCGTCGTTTGCCAACCGGCCCATCAGTCTGCGCGTCTATGCCAATCGGCTCGTGTTCGTGGCCGAAGGCCAGGTGATTGCCGAGCACGTGCGGCACATCGACCGTAGCCATCTTCCGGGGCGCACAATCTATGACTGGCACCACTACCTCGCGGTGCTGCAGCGTAAGCCCGGTGCGCTGCGTAACGGCGCACCGTTCGCCGAACTGCCAGAGGGCTTCCGACGCCTGCAATCCACACTGCTCAAACGCCCTGGTGGCGATCGCGAGATGGTCGAGATCCTGGCGCTGGTGCTGTTGCACGACGAACAGGCCGTGCTCACTGCGGTGGAGCTCGCACTGGAGGCGGGTGCCCCGTCCAAGCAAACCATCCTGAACATCCTCAGCCGCCTCCTGGAAGGCGAGCCCGTGGCACCGATCACCTCACCACAGGCACTGGCGCTGCACGTCGAACCGCAGGCCAACGTCGGCCGCTACGACAGCTTGCGAGATCGGGAGGTGCATCATGCAGCATGAAGTCATGTTGGAGATGCTCAAGTCGTTGAAGCTGCACGGCATGGCACAAGCGCTGGGCGACCTGGCGGCGCAGGACTCGCCGGCCTACCAGTCGGCCGTGGCCATCCTGTCGCGTCTGCTCAAGGCCGAGCTCACCGAGCGCGAGCTGCGCTCGCTGGCCTATCAGATGAAGGTGGCGCGCTTCCCAGCCTACCGAGACCTGACCTGCTTCGACTTCAGTTGCAGCGAGGCCAACGAAGCACTGG
>NZ_JBQQBO010000055.1:0-2181 GCF_052246905.1 Saccharopolyspora antiqui | reverse complement strand
CAGGTGAGGTCGGCCCGGGGCGCCCTGCCGGCGTTTCCATCGGTGGGTTTCCCCGAGCCGCCTCCCGCACCCGCCGTGCGCGTCTCCACGCAACGGGCGCTCCACAAGTCCCGGTGGGTTTCCCGGTTTTCCTCATGCTGTGCTCGGCCACGGTGTGGGGATTTTCGTTCCCCGGTAGGAGTAGTAGGTGATCTTCACCGCTCCTGGGTTGAACAGAGTCACCTCGTTGGTGGCGGGCCACCATCCGTCGCTGGTGTATTTGCGGCGGAGTTCCTTCCAGTTGGTTCGCCGGTGTTTGCGGCGTAGCCATCCAAATACTTGCTTCCAGGTGTAAGCTCGCAGGTAGTTGAAGGTTGCCTTCGACGAACCGTGCTTGAAGTAGGCGGTCCAGCCCCGCAGCACCTGGTTAAGCTGGTGAAGCAGGGCATCGAGGGGCAGGTTCACGTCCTGCCAGCACAACGTCTTCACCTTAGCCATGATCGAGTGAAGCGCCTTCTTGGCCGGGTAGAGGTAGACGAATCGTTTGCTGGTGCCTCGTTTTCGGTGACGTTGGATTCGCCAGCCGAGGAAGTCGAGGCCGTCCTCGATGTGGGTGATCAGTGTCTTATCCAGTGACAAGCGCAGGCCCATCGTGGAAAGCACGATCGCGATCTCCTCGCGCAGAGCCTCAGCATCGGTTCGGGTGCCCGACACCGCCAGGCACCAGTCGTCCGCATACCGGATCAACCGGTAGTTGGGAAGACCGTGTTTCCGGCGTTTGGCCTGGTGGTATTGACTGGCACGAGGCCCGCCCGGTGACTGGGCGATGAACTCGTCCAGCACGGACAGGGCGACGTTGCTCAGCAATGGCGAGAGGATCGATCCTTGCGGGGTGCCAGCATCAGTCGCCCTCAAGGTCTTGTCCTCGCCGAGGATGCCCGCCTTGAGGAACGCCTTCACCAGGGCCAGCACATGTTTGTCTCCGATACGTTTGCGCACCCTGTCCATCAAGGCAGGATGCGAAATTTCGTCGAAGCAGGCGGCGATGTCCCCTTCCACGATCCACTCATACGAGCGGGACGTCAGGTGACGCACGTCCGCCACCGCGTCCTGGGCTCGGCGCTTCGGACGGAATCCATAACTCTGCGAGTGAAAGTCCGCCTCGAAGATCGGCTCCAATACCAGTTTTAAGGATGCTTGGACCACCCGGTCGGTGACGGTCGCGATCCCGAGACGACGGAACTTCCCGTTCGTCTTGGGAATCAGTCGTTCACGCACCGGCAACGGGCGGAAGCTGCGGTCTTTCAGCGTCGACCGCAGTTCGTCGAGGAATCCCTCGACTCCTCGCGCCGCCTCAATGTAGTGGGCGGTTCTTCCATCCACTCCGGCGGTGCGAGCACCCTTGTTGCCCCGCACCCGAAACCACGCGACCAGAAGGAACGCGGGGTCGGTCACAAGGTTGAACAGGTCGTCGAACCGGCGATGAGAATCACTGCTGGCCCACTGGTGCAGCTTGGTCTGAATCCCCAGTACCCGGCGTTCGGCCCCATGCAAGGCCGACTCCAGTTCGTCGGTATTCACCGGCGAAAGCCTCCTGGCATTCCAGCTTCCTCCCTGCTGACTTGCTGGTCCCCTTCGCCATGTACGCGCCTCTCACGCGCTCGGACTACTACGAGACCTCCGCCCCATCCCACGGCCCTCGGCCGGCGACGGACCTGCCCTGGACCAAGCTGGATGCTTGGCCCGGAGGGCGACCGGGGATGGTTCCCCCGTTCACTCGATGACCGGTCGACGAGGGAGGTGCCCAGCTCTTGCCCCGACAGCATCGCCACGACTACGCCGCAGTCCTTCATCGTGGCCTCCTCACCGACGGCACTACGCGGCTTCGGAGTTGACCATCCACTTGAGAGGTCACGCGCTGCATCCCGGCCCATATCCACCAGATTTGAGCCAGTTCGTCGCTTACAGGGCTTTACCACTGGTTCCTCACGTACACCTTCTCGTCTCGCTTGCCGAACCTGCACCGTCTGGCAGTGCCAGCGCATCCCGGCGTCGTCAGAGCTGCTTCCCACCCTCCCCGGCGTCCCCCGGATCAGGCTGCCCTCAGCTTCAACCGGACTGCTGCGACAGCCCGGCGGCGGAGTCCTTTCACCCCCGCCCGGTCATCAAGCGCCTCGCGGCGCACGGTGCCGTCCACGATCA
>NZ_JBQQBO010000054.1:0-4727 GCF_052246905.1 Saccharopolyspora antiqui | reverse complement strand
CCGGTTTGCGCAAACAGGACAGCAGCAGCACGATGCCGGAGCCGATCGCGAACAGCTGCACCAGCAATCGCATCAGCGGCCCGTCGAGCCGGTGGTGAACGTAGCGGCTCAGCGCCGCGCCGAGCACCAGCGCGGGCAGCAGCAACAGCGCCAGCCGAAGCTGGTGGAGCCCGACCTGCCCGGTGCTCAGCAGCACCACCAACGAAATGCACTCGCCCGCGATGAAGCAAACCGCGACCGTCGAGCGCAGCACGGCGGCAGGCCGGTGCTGGTACACCAGCGCCAGCGGTGGCCCGCCCACTCCGGTGGCCGTTTCGGTCACCCCGGTGATCGCTCCGGCGGCGAGGAAAGCACCGCGTCCCGGCGTGAACTTCGGCGCGATCAGCGTCACCACCGCAGCCAGCACGGTCGATCCGCCGATGAGCAGGTTCAGCTGCGCCACCGGAATCGCCATCAGCACCCACAGCCCGCCGAAGGTGCCGACGAACCGTCCCGCGGTGATCCACCCGGCGCCGAGCTTGTCCAGGCTGCCGCGTTCGCGACCGGCGATGTAGAGGTTGAGCGGGATCATCAGCACCAGCAGGAACACCGGTAGCAGCGACGGTTCCACCAGTCCGATCACCGGCGCGACGATGAGCGCGAAGCCCACCCCGGTGGTGCCCTGCACGAAAGCCGCCACCGCCACGACGAGCGCCACCAGCCCCAGCACGGCGACGCTCATACTGCCCCCAGTCCCTTGCGGGACACCCGCACCCGGTCGGGTCACCCTAGCTCGCAGTGGGGAATTGTCGGCACGCCCCCGGCGATGCTCGACGTCGTCCCGGCCGATGCGCTCCCTCCGCCCAGCCGCTTCCGGGCGAATGTCACCGCGCGGCAAACGACTCGCGGGTGGTCGTTCCGCAGCGATCACTCCCGAGCCGCGCGGGCGTAGCGGTCGGCGAGGCGGCGGGTCGCGGCGGCCAGTTCCGGGGCGTCGAGCACGTCGAAGTCGAGGTCCAGCGCCCCGAGGTACACCGCGAGCAGTTGCGGGGTGTCGGCTCCCGCGTCGACCAGGCAGGTCTCGTCGTCGATCGCGGCGACCGACCACGTCGTGGGCGGCACCCGCTGCACGACGACCTCCGCGGGCGCGTGCACCCGCACCCGCGCGCGATACGCCCACAGCACGGCCGAAACACCGCGCGCGACGTACTCGGCGAAGCCGCCTTCCGGTGGTTCGCGGGACGCGAAGCGCGGACCGGTCGGGGTCCGCGGCGACAGCCGATCGACTCGGAAGCTCCGCCAGTCGCCGCGGTCGCGGTCCCAACCGACCAGGTACCAGCGGCGCCCGGTGCTGACCAGCCGATGCGGCTCGACGTCGCGCAGGCTCGCGGCGCCGTCGTGGGCCCGATAGTCGAACCGCAGCCGCTCGCGGTCCCGGCAGGCGCGCACGATCGTGGTCAGGACGTCGGCGTCGATCACCGGCCCGCCGCCGGAGATCGCCACGGTGTAGGTCTGCCAGGCGTTGACGCGCTGCCGCAGCCGCGCAGGCAACATCTGCTCCAAATTGGCCAGCGCCCGCATCGAGGTCTCCTCGATCCCCGACACCGTGCCGCCCGCCGCGGTGCGCAGCCCGACGGCGACCGCGACGGCGGCGTCGTCGTCCAGCAGCAGCGGCGGCAGCGCAGCTCCCGCGCCGAGCCGGTAGCCACCCGCCACGCCGGGCGTCGCGTGCACGGGATAGCCGAGGCTGCGCAGCCGGTCGACGTCCGCGCGGATGGTCCGGGTGCTCACTCCGAGGCGGTCGGCGAGCTCAGCTCCGGACCAGTCGCGTCGCGCCTGCAACAGCGACAGCAGGCGGAGCAGTCGAGCCGAGGTTTCCAACATTTTTCCAGTGTCGCCGCGATTGCGGAGCGAAGTCTTCCGCAATCGCCGAAATGGTGGCGCCATGACTCTCGAAGGCAAGACCGCAGTCGTCACCGGTGGTTCGCGCGGCATCGGCCGGGCGATCGTGGCGCGCCTGCGGGCCGACGGCGCGACAGTGCTGTTCAGCTACGCCACCGACGAGGCCGCGGCGAACGCGGTCGCAGCGGAAACCGGCGCCCGCGCGGTGCCGGTCGACCTGGCTGAAACCGACGACGTCCACCGGCTCTTCGCCGCTGTCGAAGAACTGGACATCTTGGTGAACAACGCCGGAATCCCGTCCACCACGCCACTTCTGGAGCTGTCCGAGGCCGACTACGACCGCGTCATGGCGGTCAACGCCAAGGGCACCTTCCTGGCGATGCAGCAGGCGGCGCGGCGGATGCGCGAGGGCGGGCGGATCGTCAACATCTCCACGATGAGCACCACGTGGGCGAGTCCCGGTGAATCCGCTTACGTCGCAAGCAAAGCCGCGGTCGAACAGCTCGCCCACGTCGCGGCGAAGGAACTCGGACCGCGCGGCATCACGGTCAACGCGGTGTCGCCCGGCCCGATCGACACCGACCTGCTGCGCGGCGCCGTCGGCGCGGACGCTCTCGCGGCCACCGCGCAGCTGACCCCGCTGGGTCGGCTGGGGCGACCGGCGGACGTCGCCGATGTGGTGGCGTTCCTGGTCGGCCCCGATTCGGGGTGGGTGACCGGGCAGAACATCCGAGCCACCGGCGGGTTGTGATCCGGACTCGCGCCGGTGTGGCGGCCAGGGTCGTTCCCCGCCGAGCCGCCGCAGCGCAACGACATCAGAGCTCGGCGGACTCGATGACTTCGATGATCCACGACTGCGGGTCCTGCACACGTGCGTGGGCCGGACCCGCCCACAACCCGTACAGCCGTTGTCGGTACTTCTCGGCCGCGGCGAGTTCGTCGAATTCCAGGTCGATCATCACCATGCCTGGATCCGCCACGCCACGGTGGATCTGGTAACGGCGCACCCCGACCTGCTTGCGATCGATCAGATCGTCGTCGAAGAGCCGCTTCCAGACCTCGAAGGACGGTACGACATGCTGGACGTGAAGAATCGGCATGAGGCCGCCCCCTTCCTCCAGCGCCAGTATCGACTGCCGTCCAGGTCCGCACATCGGTCGAAATCCCCTCCCGAGCTGCCCGGCCGGACCCCGGTGTGAAACCATTTCGGGTGTTTCACGTCGTCTTCTACCGGCCGGAGATTCCGGGCAACGCGGGCAACGCGATCCGGATGGCGGCTGGGTCCGGCTGCGCGCTGCACCTGATCGAACCGCTCGGGTTCTCCGTGGCGGATGCGAAGCTGCGCCGGGCCGGACTGGACTACCACGACCGGGCAGCGCTGCACGTGCACCCCGATCTCGACTCGGCTTGGCGGGCGCTGGACCCGCAGCGGATCATCGCGTTCACCTCGAAGGCCGAGCGCAGCTACCACGCGGTGGCCTACCAGCCGGGCGATGTGCTGCTGTTCGGTCCCGAATCCACCGGTCTGCCCGAGGACGTGCTCGACGAGGTGACGATGCGGGTGCGGATCCCGATGTTGCCGGGCATCCGCTCGATGAACCTGGCGAACTCGGCGGCCGTCGCGGTCTACGAGGCCTGGCGCCAGCAGGGTTTCGCCATGCCCTGATCTCCGCAGCGGGCGGGCGATACCCGGCTTGACCTGGGGCGAGGGCTCGCGGGCTGGTTCGCACCGGGTAGGCATGGCCCGACCGGCGAGAAGCCCGATGGGAGCCTTCGCGAGGGTCCCAGGTCATGAGATCGAGCGCGAAATCGCCAGCTCTGCCATTTCCCAACCAGCGCGGGCCTCGGCAGGTCACGAGGACCCGCAGCGGTGTGTCAGGGCGTCGCCGGATGCGCGGCGCGCGAGGTCCTAGTCCACGGCCAGGTCAGCAGCACCCACGCGGCCAGGCCGACGACCACTTCGACGCCCAGATACCAGGGCCAGCCGCCCATCACGTCGAGCAGCGACGGGTTCTCCGGTTTGCTGCTGACGAACCCGTAGTTGGTGCCCGCCCAGGCGTTGAACCCCAGCATCGCCGCGCCCCAGACGATGGTCACCACTGCCGCGAACCGGTAGCCCCGCCAGTTCGGACGCAGCCCGACACCCCAGGTCAGGTAGGCCGCCGCCCAGATGACCAGCAGGTGCTGGCCCCAGAACTCGATGAAGTTGATGTGCGGGAAGTCCGGGGCGTCCAGCGCCGGGGTGATGATCGCTTGCGGGGTGAGCGTCAGCCCCCAGTAGTAGGTGAGCGCGTAGGCCAGCGGCTGGCGGGTCCACAGCGCGTAGGCGGCGACCATCCAGGCGAGGTCGCAGAGGTGCAGCGGGAGCGATTCACCGATGTCCCACTGCGCCGGAAGCAGCCGGTAGATCAGCAGCACAACGTTGAAGACCACAACCACAGCAGCGAAAACCCGCGTGCACCAAACGATCGTCCGCGGACCGTGATGCCGATACCCGAGCACACCGAGCACCACCGCCCCGGCAACGATCAACACCATGATCACCAAGTGCGACGGGCCGTAGGGAACGAAGCGATCCGCAGGCGATCCCACCCCCCAAGCCTAAGCACCCCAACCCCCACCCCATCCGCCCCGAACCCCGACCATCACCCCGCTTCACCGTTCAGGTGAGGGGTGAGGGGCACCCGTGACCCAGTTACTTGGTCACAGGTGCCCCTCACCCCGAACAGCCCACCGCTCCGCCCACCGGGTCGGGTGATGAGTGAAGGGCACCTTTGACCGGCGTACTCGGTCAAAGGTGCCCTTCACCTCGGGCTTGTCGGGTGTGCGCGGGGTGGGGGGGTTAG
>NZ_JBQQBO010000053.1:0-5107 GCF_052246905.1 Saccharopolyspora antiqui | reverse complement strand
CTTACTCTCCCACACCCTGTCGAGTGCAGTACCATCAGCGCTGGGGAACTTAGCTACCGGGTTCGGAATGGGACCGGGCGTACCCTCCCCGCCATCGCCACCGACAACCCCTCACACCCCCACCACCCAAGCAGTGGGAGCAAACCTAGGGTCATCACAATACTGATGACACACATATATGCTGTTATCAAAACAACCAACCACACCCGGTGGTTGTTGTTTCAGATATCGTATAGTGGGTGCAAACATCACAAATTTGTGGGCAAGTCTCTCGGCCTATCAGCACCAGTCAGCTCCACACATTACTGCGCTTCCACACCTGGCCTGTCAACCCCATCATCTCTAGGGGGCCTTAACCCACAAAAAGGGTGGGAGACCTCATCTAGGAACAGGCTTCCCGCTTAGATGCTTTCAGCGGTTATCCCTCCCGAACATAGCCAACCAGCCACGCACCTGGCGATACGACTGGCACACCAGAGGTCCGTCCGTCCCGGTCCTCTCGTACTAGGGACAGCCTTCCGCAAGTCTCCTACGCGCGCGGCGGATAGGGACCGAACTGTCTCACGACGTTCTAAACCCAGCTCGCGTGCCGCTTTAATGGGCGAACAGCCCAACCCTTGGGACCAACTCCAGCCCCAGGATGCGACGAGCCGACATCGAGGTGCCAAACCATGCCGTCGATATGGACTCTTGGGCAAGATCAGCCTGTTATCCCCGGGGTACCTTTTATCCGTTGAGCGACACCACTTCCACACGTAGATGCCGGATCACTAGTCCCTGCTTTCGCACCTGCTCGACCCGTCAGTCTCACAGTCAAGCTCCCTTATACACTTACACTCACCACCTGATTGCCAACCAGGCTGAGGGAACCTTTGGGCGCCTCCGTTACCCTTTAGGAGGCAACCGCCCCAGTTAAACTACCCACCAGGCACTGTCCCCGATCCGGATCACGGACCCGAGTTAGATGCCCAGAACGACCAGAGTGGTATTTCACCAACAACTCCACCACAACTAGCGTCATGGCTTCACAGTCTCCCACCTATCCTACACAAGCCGAACCAAACACCAATACCAAGCTATAGTAAAGGTCCCGGGGTCTTTCCGTCCTGCCGCGCGAAACGAGCATCTTTACTCGTACTGCAATTTCACCGGGCCTGTGGTCGAGACAGCGGAGAAGTCGTTACGCCATTCGTGCAGGTCGGAACTTACCCGACAAGGAATTTCGCTACCTTAGGATGGTTATAGTTACCACCGCCGTTTACTGGCGCTTAAATTCTCCGCTACACCCCAAAGGGTTCACGGGTCCTCTTAACGTTCCAGCACCGGGCAGGCGTCAGTCCATATACATCGCCTTACAGCTTCGCATGGACCTGTGTTTTTAGTAAACAGTCGCTTCTCCCTGGCCTCTGCGACCACCACCAGCTCCCCAAGCACGTCGGATCACCAGCAGTGGCCCCCCTTCTCCCAAAGTTACGGGGGCAATTTGCCGAATTCCTTAACCACAGTTCACCCGACCGCCTCGGTATACTCTACCTGACCACCTGTGTCGGTTTCGGGTACGGGCCGTACGGACACTCGCTAGAGGCTTTTCTCGGCAGCATGGGATCACCCACTTCACCACCACGGCTACGCATCACCCCTCACCCTCAATGGTGCGCGGATTTACCTACACACCGGGCTACAGGCTTACACCAGCACCACCAACCACTGGCAGAGCTACCCTCCTGCGTCACCCCATCACTTAACTACTCCAGCATCAGGCCCCACGCAGAACCAAACCAGATCCGAAAACCCAGCCCAACCCCGGGTGGTTAGTATCAACCGTTTCGCTATGGACGCGTCCACACGGGTACGGGAATATCAACCCGTTCTCCATCGACTACGCCTGTCGGCCTCGCCTTAGGCCCCGACTCACCCTGGGCGGACGAACCTTCCCCAGGAACCCTTAGTCATCCGGCGGCAGAGATTCTCACTCTGCACTCGCTACTCATGCCTGCATTCTCACTCCCACACACTCCACACCAAGATCACTCCGGCGCTTCACCGCATGCAGGACGCTCCCCTACCCAACAATCTCTTGACGAGACTCTTGGCATGGCTTCGGCGGTGCGCTTCAGCCCCGCTACATTGTCGGCGCAGGACCACTTGACCAGTGAGCTATTACGCACTCTTTCAAGGATGGCTGCTTCTAAGCCAACCTCCTGGTTGTCTCAGCAATCCCACATCCTTTCCCACTAAGCGCACACTTAGGGGCCTTAGCCGATGCTCTGGGCTGTTTCCCTCTCGACGACGAAGCTTCTCCCCCGCCGTCTCACTGCCACACTCAACTCAGGCGTATTCGAAGTTTAGCTGATCTCAGTAACCCGCGAAGGCCCATCAACCAACCAGCGCTCTACCCCACCCAAGCAACACTTGTGACGCTGCACCTAAATGCATTTCGGGGAGAACCAGCTATCACGGAGTTTGATTGGCCTTTCACCCCTACCCACAACTCATCCCCCAGGTTTTCAACCCTGGTGGGTTCGGGCCTCCACACGGTCTTACCCGCGCTTCACCCTGGCCATGGGTAGATCACTCCGCTTCGGGTCTGCACCACGCGACTCAACGCCCTCTTCAGACTCGCTTTCGCTCCGACTACCCCACACACGGGTTAACCTCGCCACGCAGCAGCAACTCGCAGGCTCATTCTTCAAAAGGCACGCCATCACACACCAAAGCATGCTCTGACGGTTTGCAGGCACACGGTTTCAGGAACTCTTTCACTCCCCTCCCGGGGTACTTTTCACCATTCCCTCACGGTACTATCCACTATCGGTCACCAGGAAGTATTTAGGCTTAGCGAGTGGTCCCGCCAGATTCACAACACCCTCCACGAAAGCGCTGCTACTCGGGAACACCACCCCACACCCTGCACACATTTTCGCCTACGGGACTCTCACCCACTACGGTTGGCTATCCCACACCATTCGACTAACACGCACAGCAATGCTGGCGGACTGGTAGATCCGCCCAGTGGTATCCCACAACCCCGCACACGCAACCCCTACCAGGTATCCCACGCGCACAGTTTAGCCTCCTCCGCTTTCGCTCACCACTACTCACGGAATCACCAGTGTTTTCTCTTCCTACGGGTACTAAGATGTTTCACTTCCCCGCGTTCCCCCTCATGCCCTATACATTCAGGCATAAGTAACCCGACATCACTCGGGCTGGGTTACCCCATTCGGACACCCTCGGATCACAGCTCGGTTGACAACTCCCCGAGGACTATCGCAGCCTCCCACGTCCTTCATCGGCCCCTGGTACCCAGGCATCCACCATGTGCCCTACACAACTTGGCCACAAAGATGCTCGCACCCACTATACAATTCTCAAACAACAACCACACCACAAAAAAACACTCAGGCGTGTTCCCTCAGACACCCAACAGTGAACTGTTTTCGCCGATCCATCAACAACCAGCACGGCCAGTGTGTTCCACAATCCATCGAGCACCCACAACACGAACACACACGGCTCGTCCATTGCGGACACTCCCACCACCAACACGACGGCGGGGGTGCTTGTTTGCTCCTTAGAAAGGAGGTGATCCAGCCGCACCTTCCGGTACGGCTACCTTGTTACGACTTCGTCCCAATCGCCAGTCCCACCTTCGACCACTCCCCCCACAAGGGTTGGGCCATGGGCTTCGGGTGTTACCGACTTTCATGACGTGACGGGCGGTGTGTACAAGGCCCGGGAACGTATTCACCGCAGCACTGCTGATCTGCGATTACTAGCGACTCCGACTTCACGAGGTCGAGTTGCAGACCCCGATCCGAACTGAGACCGGCTTTAAGGGATTCGCTCCACCTCACGATATCGCCACCCTCTGTACCAGCCATTGTAGCATGTGTGAAGCCCTGGGCATAAAGGGCATGATGACTTGACGTCATCCCCACCTTCCTCCGAGTTGACCCCGGCAGTCCCCCACGAGTCCCCGCCATAACGCGCTGGCAACATGAGGCAAGGGTTGCGCTCGTTGCGGGACTTAACCCAACATCTCACGACACGAGCTGACGACAGCCATGCACCACCTGTACACCAACCACAAGGGAAACCCCCTCTCAGGGGCTGTCTAGTGCATGTCAAACCCAGGTAAGGTTCTTCGCGTTGCATCGAATTAATCCACATGCTCCGCCGCTTGTGCGGGCCCCCGTCAATTCCTTTGAGTTTTAGCCTTGCGGCCGTACTCCCCAGGCGGGGCGCTTAATGCGTTAGCTACGGCACGGAAACAGTGGAACCCATCCCCACACCTAGCGCCCAACGTTTACAGCGTGGACTACCAGGGTATCTAATCCTGTTCGCTCCCCACGCTTTCGCTCCTCAGCGTCAGTATCGGCCCAGAGACCCGCCTTCGCCACCGGTGTTCCTCCTGATATCTGCGCATTTCACCGCTACACCAGGAATTCCAGTCTCCCCTACCGAACTCAAGTCTGCCCGTATCGACCGCAAGCCCACAGTTAAGCTGCAGGTTTTCACGGCCGACGCGACACACCGCCTACGAGCTCTTTACGCCCAATAAATCCGGACAACGCTCGCACCCTACGTATTACCGCGGCTGCTGGCACGTAGTTAGCCGGTGCTTCTTCTACACCTACCGTCAACCCAAAGGCCTTCGTCGGTATCGAAAGAGGTTTACAACCCGAAGGCCGTCATCCCCCACGCGGCGTTGCTGCGTCAGGCTTCCGCCCATTGCGCAAGATTCCCCACTGCTGCCTCCCGTAGGAGTCTGGGCCGTGTCTCAGTCCCAGTGTGGCCGGTCACCCTCTCAGGCCGGCTACCCGTCGTCGCCTTGGTAGGCCATCACCCCACCAACAAGCTGATAGGCCGCGGGCCCATCCCACACCACAAAAGCTTTCCACACACCACCATGCGGTAGCATGTCTTATCCGGTATTAGACCCCGTTTCCAAGGCTTATCCCAGAGTGCAGGGCAGATTACCCACGTGTTACTCACCCGTTCGCCACTCATCCACACCCGAAGATGCTTCAGCGTTCGACTTGCATGTGTTAAGCACGCCGCCAGCGTTCGTCCTGAGCCAGGATCAAACTCTCCAACAATGCAT
>NZ_JBQQBO010000052.1:0-5673 GCF_052246905.1 Saccharopolyspora antiqui | reverse complement strand
CTTCGCCTCCGGCGCCCATTCCGGCGCCGGTGACGCCGCCGGACATGGCGCCGGTGCCGACTTCGCCCCAGTCGATCTTGCCTTCGGTGATGAGTTGTTCGGCGGCGCTGCCCACGGCGCCTTCGGCGGCGCCGAGGGCGCCTTCCTTCACCGCTGTCTTGCCGAGTGCAGCCGCCGTGCTCTCCGCGGCCTCACCGGCCGCTTCACCAGCGGCCTCGCCCGCTGCGCGCCCGGCCGCGCGGCCCGCCGCATTGCCCGCGGCGTCCCCGGCGGCGTCGCCGACTGCATCGCCCGCCTGCTTGCCGAACGCTTTGCCCGCGCCATCGAAAACACCGCCGACCGCACCGCCGATGGCACCGCTGATCGCGGCGTCCTTGAACTTTCCGCCGTCGAAGCCGTCGCGCTCACCGGAGGCGATCTGCACGCCCTGCACCGCGAACTCGATCGCGACCGAGGTGGCGATCTCGATGGCGATGTTCTTCACTATGGCTATCACGAGCTGCTTGAAGATCTGCATCACGACGGTGCGAGTGATGGCTTGGGCCGCGGCGATGCCCGCGGTGGAGGCACCGAAGGTGAAGGGTCCGGCGGCGAGCATCGCGGCGATCTGGATCGCCAGCGCGATGAGTGAGGCGATGATCGTCAGCTTGGTGTGTTCGACGTCCAGTGCGGCGTCGTCGCAGCTTTGGGCGAGTTTTTCGCAGGCTTCCTTGAGTTTCGGCAGCGCGGCCTCACCGCCGTCGCCGATGTCCTTCCAAAGGTTGGCGAAGGCATCGGCGGTCTGGCCCTCCATCGCGCCCTTGGCCTGCTCCGCACCGCGGTTGGCCGCGGACTTGACGTTCTCGATGCCGTCAGCGGCGGCGCGCCATGCGTCAGCCATCCGGCGCATCGCGTCCTCGTCGCCTTCCGGCCAGGATTCGCCGACGACGATGGGCAACAGCCACTTGACCTCGTCGGGCATTTCGATGCTCACGAAAAGTCAACTCCCTACGAGGGCATGTCCGAGCCGGACTTACCGATGTCGCCAGCGGATTTCGCATCCCCGGATTCGGTGTCGTCGGCAGTGGCCTTCAAGTTGTCGTCGATGTCGCCGAGGGCCTTGACAACCTTCTTGAGGCTGTCCAGCACGCTGTCCCGGCCGGGGGTGTAATCCTTGGCGAAGCTCTCCCCAGCCTCGTCGTTGCCCCAGCACTCACCCTCACCGTCCAAAGCGGACTTGAGGGTGTTGAGCACGTTGTCGAGGTCGTCGCCGGAGTCGCCGATCTTCTTGCCGCCCGTGCGGATTTCCTCGGGCTGCATCCGCATTTCGCCGCTCATCGACGGCCCCCTCGCCGATTGGTTCCATCCCAGTTCCAGTCGTCCCAGTCCTCTTCGGGTGCGGGGCGGCTGCGGACCTGTGGCTGTGGCCTGCTCGGCGGGCCTGCCGGTGCGGGACTGGCCGACTCGGCGCTGCGCCGCTGCGCGCGCTCGGTGGTCGGGTCCGGGGGCTCGACCAGCGGTCCGCTCTGCAGGAGTCCCTGCAGGGAGGGAACGCCGGGGATCACGGGGACGTTGGACGTGTCGGCCATCGGCGCGAACTCGTTCTGCAACGCCCGCTGCGCGGTGCCGGTCGCCTCCCGGATGACGCTCGTGATGGTCCGCGCCAGCTTGTCGGGCGTGCTGCGCTCGAATGCCTTCGGCGAGAGTGCGACTTCCTGCACCGTCCCGGTGGCGTCGACGCGGACGGTGATCATGCCGTCATCGGAGGCCACCTCGTACGTCTGCTGCGCAGCCTGGGCCTGTTTCTGCTGGATCTCGGCGGTGCGCCTGCGCAGATCCGAAAGCATGCCGTCGATCTGGTTGCGAAGCGCGGCGTTGCGCGAGGCAAGATCCTCGCGCCCAACCCCGAAGTCGTCCCGTCCGGACATGATCGCCTTCCACCCATCGCTGCTCGTCGAAGCACGGCCCCCGCCAGAGAGAGCTACGCGCGGTCATCACCAGATGACCAAGCGCAAGCCCCCTTGATGCCGCCCTTACGAGAATGACGCTCGCATTGACGCAGCGGTGCCATGGGGGTGCAGAAAGGCTCCAAATAGAGCAGTGTATGAGTCCGTTTGGCTCAAACTGTTCGGTTGGGTTCAAGTTGTCGACATAGGCAAATGCGCAGGTCTCAGGCGCAAGGCACAGAGCTGAGAAGGCTCCGCGGGTGGGCGGAAATTATCCAGTACAGACAAGTCGTCCTAAATGGGGTATTTGGGCTAGTCTGAGATCCACGCCCAGTGGCGCCAGTCTGTGTTGGCGCCCTCAGTGCAGATCTCGGGGGCCGGTGCGCGGCGCTGTGCGACAGCGTCGGCGATCTCCTGGAAGCATGCGGTGTCGCTCGGGGGTTCTTCCTCTGCTTCGTCTGGGAGTTGCCATTCGTCCAGGCTGAACAGGAGTGAAGCGGGTTGCCGCTTGAAGAGGGGCAGGAGTTCGGAGGGGGGTAGCAGGAGGTCGGCGTGTTGCGCGAGCATTCGAAGGAACGCGAGCTCGGCGGGCATTCCCGAGGGGGCGACCTGGGCTCGCTGGTAGTCCTCATCCGTGAAGGTGAAGCTGCGCTGCTGTCCATTGAGGTCGACGGAAAACACGTGAAGGTCGAGCTGGAAATTGCCCTCGGGGCTCCAGAACTGACTGCCGATCGGTGGCTTGATCGGCATGATTCGTTCAGTTTTCGGACTTGGCTCCAGATGATTCCCGTACGCTTGAACCAGGTTGACGAATTCGGCATCGTAGCGCGCCCAGGCCAGCAATTGGATGATCAGTGTCCACTCGGTGTCTGACGCGAAGGCGTCCATCCTAATTGCGGCACTCGGATAGTTGACGTTCCCGGGAAGGAGGATGCTGTAGTCCTCGGTCGCTTGGTCGAGCTGACGCAACAGTTCGTCGCGCACCGAGTTACTGGTCTGGCTCATTCGTCCCCTCTGTCTCTGAGCTGCTGGATCTTATCCCTGAGCTCGTTGGCCTCCTTGCCGAGTCTCTCATACTTGTCGAGCTGGAGTAACAAGCCTCGTACTGTTCCACCCTGCTTGCGGTTATGCTCCCGGCATGCCGGGTAAAGGCGCCACGGTTCGACCTGGTCGGTTCTGTCCTTGGGTGTGATGAGGGGTTTTCCGTCTAGTGTTACTCCGGTCAGCTTGACGGGTGGGAAGTGATCCGGTGTGTAATGTTCTTCGTTCGTCTTGTGTGGCCCACAGATGTGGCATCCGTATTTCTGGCCTTTCTCGGTTGCCTTATCTATGTCAGATTGGTTGGTTCCATCGCGATCTGTCGGGAAGGATGCATCTGAGTTGTTCTGGTAGGATTCTTTGACGTTTAAGAGGGCGTTTTCTGCAAGTTTTGTCTCGATCTTCTCTTTCAGCTTCTCCTGCTGCTGCTCGATTTTTTCGAGCTGCTTCTCAAGCTGTTCTGGTGTCTCCTCTCCCCGGGCCTCGGCATCGTCCGGCCGGTCGCCGATGTCTTCGCCGTCTCTGGACGGATGGAAGGCGTCGTTGCTGGCTGGGGTGGATGTGCCGTCGGGGTTGTGGGTGTCCCAGCCTCCGTCTGGGGGCCAGGTGGGGCCTCCGTCTGGGGCTCGGCTGGAGGAGAAGACCTGGCCGTTGGTGTCGGTCCAGGCGAGGCCGCGTGGTGCGGTGACGGGGACGCCGAGTTCGTTGGCGAGGTCGCGGGCGAGGCCGCTGGTTCCTGCGTCGCAGGACAGCAGGCGGATTGGTTGGCCGTTCCAGTTGGGGTCGTTGCGGAGCATGTCGGCGAGTTCCTTCGGGCTGAAGGTGTGGTCGCCGATGCGGACTCGGCCGTCGGGGAGTGCGTGCACGTCGACGGTGTGGTGCACGCCGTCGTCGGGCACTCGTTGTGCGAGGTCGCGCATGTTGGGGTCGGTGTGGAAGGACGAGCCGCTTGGTGTGGTGTCGCGTTGGGCTGCGGCGTCGTCGATTTGTTGCTGGCGTTCCGGAGTTCCGGGCTCGGCGTCGTTCAGTCGCGGGCCGGAATCCGGGGAGCGGTCCGGCGTGTTGGCGTCCGGGCCCGAGTCCTTCGGGTGAGCCGCATCCGTACCGTCCGGGCTGGCTGGGCCGCCGTCCGGGGTGCGCTGGTGCGGTACGCCGGGGCCGCCCGTGCCGCTGTGGGGACGCGACGGTGCGTCGGACTGCGCCGGTCCGCGTGCTGCCGCGCTGGTCGGGCGGTCCGAGGTTCGTGATCCGTCGGGCCGTCCGCCGTCTGGGCGGGAGGGGCTGGTCGGTCCGCCGGGGCGGCTGCCGGGTTGCCCGCCCGGGTCTGGGCGCGGTCCGGCGTCGCCGCCGGGTCGGCTTGCGGCGCCGGGCGAACCCGGAGTGCCGGTCCAGCCGCCTCCGCTCCCGGGACGGCCTCCGCCGCCGGACGGCGTCGCACCTCCAGCAGCCGCGCCGGGCGCTCCCGCCATCCCGCCGCCCATGGCGCCGCCAGCGGCTGTCGGCTGATCGGCTCGCGGCGCATTCGGTGGTGGCAACGTCCCGGACATGGCGGGAGCCGCAGCCGCCGCTGGGGAGTCCACATTGGATGCCGCGGTCGTGCTGGCCGGGGTGTTGGGGGAGCGGTCGGTGCCGGGGACACCGCCACCGCCCGCTCCACCGGGTGGAAGTCCGACAGCTCCTGCGGAGCCGCCGGGGATGCCGCCACCGCCCGCCCCGCCACCGCCCGCAGCGGCACCGCCGCCGTTCGGCACGCCACCGCCGGAAGAACCGCCGCCGGAAGAATCACCGCCGGAGGTGCCGCTGCTGGAAGCAGAATCGTGCGAGCCACCGCCGGACGAAGCCTGGCTTCCGCCGAGATCCGAACCACCGCTTGACGGGGCATGGCTGGCGCTTCCGCCGGACGAGGCGCTGCTGGAGCTGGCGTCGGCGGGACCGGAGTCGCTGGTGGCGGAGCTGCGGGCGGACGCGCCCGAGTTGGCGTGCGAGCCGCCTCCGTCGCTCGACGAGCCGCCGGAGTCCGCATGGGAACCGGATCCTGAGCCACCGCCGGAAGAACTCGGCGAGTCGGACGAGCTTGCCGACATGGTGTCCGGCCGCGACGAACCGCCACCGTCGGACGACGAACCGGAATCTCCTGCGGAGGAACGGGATTCGGATCCGCCGCCGGAGGAGCCGTCTCCGGCGGAGCTGCTCTGCGACGAGCCGCCGGATGAGCTCCCGCCGGAGTCGCCGCTCGAACTGGTGGACTGATCGCTGCCGCCCGAGCCACCGCTGGCTCCGTCGGATGAGGTGCCAGCGCTCCCGCTTGCGCCGGAGCTGCCCGAACCAGCATCCGAGCTCGACCCGGCACTGCCGGAGCTCCCCGGGCTGTCGGAGCCTGCGTCGGAACTGCTTGAACCAGGACCGGAATCGCCTCCGGAGCCCGAGCCGGAACCGCTGGATCCATCGGATCCCGAGCTGTCCGAACCCGATCCGGCGCTGTCGGAACCGGAGCCCGACCCGTCACCGGAGCCGCTGGAGCCCGAGCCAGCACCATCGCCGCCGGAGCCGCTCGCACCGGACCCGCCGGTGTCGGGGACGTCGACGTCGCCCGCGCGGCCGACTGCTTCGCCTCCGGCGCCCAGTCCGGCGCCGGTGACGCCGCCGGACATGGCGCCGGTGCCGACTTCGCCCCAGTCGATCTTGCCTTCGGTGATGAGTTGTTCGGCGG
>NZ_JBQQBO010000051.1:0-7959 GCF_052246905.1 Saccharopolyspora antiqui | reverse complement strand
GTTTTGCCACTCACGACCCCCAGACCGGGCCGGTGCGGCGTACACGCCCCCGACAGAGCGCCGCAGCGGCCCACCCCGGTGACCGGGCGCGAAACCAACCCCTCCCGCCCGCGTCCGGTCACCGGCACCACCCCGCCTGCCCGAGGAGAATTTCGTGTGCCGGTCCACGGAGGACGAGGTTGATGGGACTGCTGTCCGGGCTGGGTGCTGGGTGGCGTTCGGATACCAGAACCACGTGATCCCGGTTGAGGATCCGCGTCGGGAAGGGCGCGAGCTGATCGCGTGCTGCGGTGTGATGACGGCACCGGAGGACCTCGGCGCCCGCGACGGCCGCCCGACCTGCTCGGTCTGCGCGGCAGAGGCGCGAAGCGGACGGATCGAATTGCGGCCCGCGGCTTTCGACTGAACGTCCTGCCCCGGGCCGAGGCCCGCGCGGTGACATCTGACAAGCGGAACGGGCCGCGCACCAGCTTTCGGTGCGCGGCCCGTTTGCCCAGGCGATATCAGCGAATGCTGCTCACTCGCCGAAGACCGGTGGGGCGACCTTGGGCAGGCCGAGCTCGTCCCACGCCTCGTCGGTGTCGACCCAGTACTTGTTCTCGTGCTCCAGGTCTTCTTCGCCTTCCTTGCCCTGGCCGCGACCAGCAGCACCGCCCATGGCGCCCGACGCGCCGCCACGACCCGAAGCACCGGCAGCGCCACCGGCGCCACCAGCACCGGAGCCGAGGCCGCCAACGCCAGCGCGTCCACCGGCACCCAGGCCGCGGCCGTCAAGACCACCGGCACCACGACCAACGCCCGCTCCGCCACCAGCACCGAGACCACCGGCGGCGAAGGCGCCACCCAGCCCACCGCCACCAGTGGCGGGGCTGCCCGCGCCAGGACCGGTGCCGGTGCCAGGACCGGTGGGCAGTCCGGTACCGGGCTGCGGGGTCGACCACTGCGAGCTGCTCTGCGACGGAGACTGGGTGTAGCCGCCGACGTCACCGCTGCCGTGGCTGGCGCCACCACCCGACGCGCCGCCGCCCGAGGCGCCACCACCCGAGATGCCACCGACACCCGACGTGCTGCCGCCGCCCGAAACACCGCCGCCACCGATGCCGGAACCGGTCGGCATGCTGCCAACCGTCGGATTCGTACCCGTGGTGCCCGGGCCCGCGTCGTAGGCCATTTCCGGGGCCTTCGGGTAGAACGCGAGGCTCTGCGAAACGTTGCGCGTGCTGTCGGAGTAGTTGTTGTAGTACTGCTTGGCTTCCTCGGCCTTCTCGGTGGCCTCGCGTTCCTGCTTCTGCAGGTCCGTCTCACCACCGACCAGCCAGGCGCCGCCCTTTTCCAGCAGGTTGTCGGTCGCCGTGACCTTCACCGGCTCGGGCATGCTGTTCTTGACCTGGCTGAAGTTCTGCACCTGCTGCTCAGCCGAATCACCGACGGAGGTCGAAACGTCTTTGGCGTCCCGGATGTATTCCGTCATCGGAGCAAGGCTGCTGCCGTGCTCCTCGGCGGCTTGACCGGTCCAAGCGACCCCGGCCTTGGCGTTGGCTTCGTCGAGCAGAGCAGCGACGGCGTCGAAATCATCGGCGATGCTCGATTTCCAGCTCTGGACGCTGTTGACCAGCATGTCCGTACCACGGCCGCCGTGGATCTGCTGGTACTTCTCGGGGTGGTTGAAGCCCACCTGCTGCATGATCTCGTCCGTGTTACCACGGTCGGATTCACGCGTGAGCAGGTAACCACCGACGAGGAACGGCAGAACCATGGTGACACCCCCTTGTCAGTAATGATCGTGGTATGCGGACGCGATCAGGCATCCGGGATGTTCTTCAGGACTTCGCTGGAGATCTTCTCGGCGTACCCGCACGGATCGTCCATTTCCGGCGTGCCCCCGGAGTTCTTGAAGTAGTTGATCTCAACCGATTGATCGTCGGCGATGGCGAGTTCGACCTTGCAGAGATCGCTCTGCTCGTCGATCCGCCCTCCCTGGTAACCGTCGACCTGCGTGGGCTTGAAGTTGTCGCTCGACGAGGCGTCTTGGGTGAGCCGTTCCAAACCGCCGAACTTCGTGTTGATGGCGACGTAGGCAGAGAACGGCTCACTTTGGAAGTGGCACTGGGATTCGCCGTACTGCGACGTGCTTTCTTCGGGAGCCTGGCTTCCGGTAGCGCCGAGCTGCGTCAGCTGATCGGCGGTCAAGAGCTGACAAGCGTTGGTGATCGCCTTGAGGTTCTTCGGATTCTCCACCTGCGGAGCGGCTGATGCCGAAGCAGTTGGTTCATCGCTCGATGCCGAAGGGGGAGTGGTCGACCCGCCCGGAGAACACGCAGCAGCGCCAAGAAGGGCGAGCAGTGACACAGCGGTCAAAGTTGCGCGACGTAGCACGTGAATTCTTCCTTAAACCTGGCGGGCAGTGGCGGCTTCGTCGGTGCTCTGGTAGGTGCCCTGAGCAGCCTTCAGCTGGTCGATCTGTGCTTGCAGGCGCTTGCGGGCATCGTTGACGGCCCAGGAGAGGCATCCCTCGTTGTTCCCAGCCATCTCGCCCAAGGAGTTCGCCAATTTCTCGCTGACCTCGTCCTCGCCGGGAGGTGCCACCTTCCGGAGCTGCTGAGCCTTCATCAGGATCTGCTCAAGCTTCTCGACAGCGTCCTCGTACTTGGCGATCAACCCCGGGATCTGTTCGATGTCGACGGAGAACGATGCCGCCGTCGCGGTGCCGCCCGAGTTGATCGCGGTGTGAACGACCGCCATCCGCTTGGCCGAGTCCACCGCAGTGACGATTCCGTCGAAGAATGCCACCTCGCTACCCCCTCGTCTGCTGGATCAGGTGCACGTCGCGCTTAGCTTGCCAGGTCCTAGTTCGGCCACGCATGGGTGTGACGAAGCCCAGCCGCAATCCGTTCCCGATCCGTGCCCGAATTGCTCCGAACGGCCTATCGCCAGGCTGCTTCGCGCTGGGTCTTCGTCGTAAGTTCGCCGAGCACTCGGGTGAAGGTGCTCACGTCCGCACCTGCGAACATGCGCTGCGCGCCGCTGTTGTAGACCGCTGTGCGGCCGATCTGCAGGTCGATGATGCGGATCGTCTGGTCACCCCGGAACTCCTTGCGGCGGTCGTCCCAGATCGTGACGCCAACCTCACCGAGCCCCAGCCGCGGGCCGTCCAGCAGTTGCGTCATCTTGCGGAAAGCGCTGATGTTCACCCCGCGTGCCCGCAGGCTCTGCTCGATGGCCTGCGGATCGTCGCCGCGACGGCGCACCTCGGTCATGGCGGCGCGCATCTCGGCCAGGTCGACGCTCAGCGGCGGGCGGATGCGCGCGGGCGTGCGTTCGGGGAGCACGGACACCAGCGCCGGGATCGCGTCGCTCGGATGCACCGGCTCCAGGATGATCCGGTCGTCGTCGACGACGGTGCGCACCGCGGTCTTGCCGACCTTCGACACGGCCGCCCGCAGTTCGGTGCCCTGCTTCGCGGAGAACCGCAGGTCGTACTCGACCGTCGCGTGCGGGTAGATGCCCAGCACCTCCAGGACGCGTTCGTTCACCCCGCCGGGGTTGATCAGGCCGCGGTCGCGGATCCGCTGCTCGGCCGCCTCGAATTCGCCGGGTATGTCTTTGATGGTCGTCCCGTAGTTGCTGTACGAGGCGATCATCGGGATGCGGCTGAGCCCGGCGCGTTCGGCCAGGATCGCGAATTCGAGTCGGTCAACGTCGAGCTTGGACACTGGTGCTGCGCTCCCGGGTTATGAAGCGGCGAGTTATGAAGCGGCGAGTTATGAAGCGGCGGGTTATGAAGCGGCGAGTCGAGTCGGTTCGACTGTGCAGACTAGCCCTCGGTGGGGCCGATCAGAGCCGGATCCGCCAAGCTCAGCTGTCCAGTCCGGACAGCCCCTGCCAGGCGCCGCGCGCGCCGCGGCGGGCTGCCGAGCGCTGCCAGCGGAACACCCCGTAGCCGATGACGCCGAGCGCGCTACCGGCCACGCAGGTCCAGAACTGGATGTCCCAGCTGCCGTCGGCCCAGTCGCGGATGCCGAACAGGATCGTCCCGACGAACCACAGCCCCGTGCCGAACAGCACCACCGGGGTCGGGTCCACGAGCCTGCGCGGCAGATGCGGGACCGGTCGGTGACCGGCTGCTGAGGGGGTGGATTCGCTGTCCTGTGCCACGTCAGGCAGGCTACTCCCGGTGATGGACGCCCGCGTGGGTGCGATTGGGAAGCAGTGATGGTGGATCGGACCGCAACCAAGAAGTCGTTGCTGGACAGCTATTTCAAGATCACCGAGCGCGGGTCCTGCGTCGGCCGGGAGGTTCGTGGCGGCGTCGTCACCTTCGTCACCGTCGCCTACATCGTCGTGCTCAACCCGTTGATCCTCGGCAGCTACTCGGCCGACGACGCCGGGGCCAAGCGCGATGTGCTCGGCAACATCCTGCCGGTTTCGCAGGTCGCGGCGACGACCGCGCTGGTCGCGGGCGTGATGACGATTCTGTTCGGGCTGATCGCCAACTACCCGTTCGCGATCGCCGCTGGGTTGGGCATCAACACGCTGCTGGCGGTGACCATCGCGCCGCAGGTCACTTGGCCGGAGGCGATGGGCCTGGTGGTGGTGGACGGCATCGTCATCCTGGTGCTGGTCGCGACCGGTTTCCGCACCGCGGTGTTCAACGCGGTGCCGCCCGAGCTCAAGGCCGCGATCGCGGTCGGCGTCGGTGTGTTCATCGCCTTCGTCGGCCTGGTCGACGCCGGGTTCGTGCGGCGGTTGCCGGATGCGGCCAACACCACGGTGCCGGTGGGGCTGGGCATCGACGGCTCGATCGCCTCGTGGCCCACCGCGGTTTTCGTGTTCGGGCTGGTGCTGACCGCGGTGTTGGTGGCCCGGCAGGTGAGGGGCTCGATCCTGATCAGCGTGGCGGTCACCACAGTTCTGGCGATCGTGATCGAGTGGATCTTCCACCCGGGCCCGTCGAAGGGCACCGATGTATACGGCTGGAACCTGGGCTATCCGGCGGTTCCGGAGCAGATCATGGGGCTGCCGGACCTGTCGCTGGTCGGCGAGATCTCCTTCGGCGCGTGGACCCGACTGCCCGCGCTGGCCGCCGCGATGCTGGTGTTCACGCTGGTGTTGGCGAACTTCTTCGACGCGATGGGCACCATGACGGGGCTCGGCAAGGAAGGCGGCCTCACCGATCAGCAGGGCAACCTGCCGGGCATCGGCAAGGCGCTGGCCGTCGAAGGCCTCGGCGCGGTCGCCGGTGGGGTGGGGTCGGCGAGTTCCAACACCGTGTTCGTGGAGTCGGCGTCCGGCATCGCGGAGGGGGCGCGCACCGGGCTGGCGAACGTGATCACCGGGTTGTTGTTCCTGGCGGCGATGTTCTTCACCCCGCTCTACCAGGTAATTCCGGTGGAGGCGGCGGCTCCGGCGCTGGTGGTGGTCGGGGCGATGATGCTCACCCAGATCCGGCAGATCGATCTGTCCGACTTCAGCATCGCGCTACCGGCGTACCTGACGATCGTGGTCATGCCGTTCACGTACTCGATCGCCAACGGCATCGGTGCGGGGTTCATCAGCTACGTGCTGCTGCGGGTGTTCACCCGCCGGGCCCGCACGGTCCACCCCTTGATGTGGGTCGTTTCGGCGGCGTTCGTGCTCTACTTCGCCGCTGGCCCGCTGAGCGCCGTCTTCGGCGTCTGACCTGGTCTGGACCCATTCGGTCGTGCGTCGATTGGGTTGCGATGGGAGACCTGGGAGTGCCGTCTCAGTAGGCTGGACGGCTACTGATCTGCCAGATCAGTTTGTCCGATTCCCCTAGATAGTTTGGTAGACTAACGACGTGTCCGATATCGCGGAGCGCGAGCGCACCCTGGCGAGTCGGCTGCGGCTCGCGGTCGTTCGCCTGAACCGGCGGCTGCGCGCGCAGAGCAACGACTCGACGATCACGCTGTCCCAGCTGTCGGCGCTGTCCTGTCTGCACAAGACCGGAGCGATGACGCCGGGCGAGCTGGCGGCCCGAGAAGGCGTCCAGCCGCCGTCCATGACCAGGGTGATCGCTGCCCTGGAAGAAGCCGGGCTGGTCGCGCGCCGGGCGCACCCCACCGATGGTCGCCAGGCCATCGTGGAACTGACCGAGGCTGGTCATGCCCGCGTCGACGAAGAGGTCTCGATCCGGGAGCGCTGGCTGGACCAGCAGCTCGCGGACCTCGGCGAAGAAGAACGGGCGGTGCTGTTCCATGCCGCCGAGATCATCGACCGATTGGCCAGTCGATGATTCGAACTCATTGAGAGGCGGTACGTAGGAGCGTGGTTGACCAATCCCGATCGCGCGCAGGAATCGGCCCCAGCGGGGATTCGGTCAACCAACCTCCATCGTCCACATCGGACAGTTTGGACTCCGGCGGCGGTATGTTCCGCTCGCTGCGAGAACGCAACTACCGCTTCTACGCCGCAGGTCAGGTCGTATCGCTGACCGGTACCTGGATGCAGCGCGCGGCGCAGGACTGGCTGGTGCTGGAACTTTCCGGGAGCAGTCCGGCCGCGCTCGGCGTGGCGGTCTCGCTGCAGTTCATCCCGACGCTGCTGCTGACCCTGTGGGCGGGTGTCGTCGCCGATCGCTTCGACAAGCGGCGTGTGCTGATCGGCACCCAGAGCGCGCTCGGCGCCTGCGGATTCGTGCTGGGGGCGCTGAACGTCACCGGAGTCGTGCAGCTCTGGCACGTCTACGTGCTGTGCTTCGTGCTCGGGTGCTTCTCGGCGGTGGACGCGCCGGTGCGGCAGTCGTTCGTCGTGGAGATGGTCGGGCCTGCGCAGCTCACCAATGCCGTCGCGCTGAACTCGATGAACTTCAACCTGGCCCGCATCGTCGGCCCGGCCATCTCGGGCCTGCTGATAACCGCGATCGGCACCGGCTGGGTGTTCCTGATCAACGGCGTCAGTTCGGTCGCCGTCGTCCTCGGGCTGGCGATGATGGATCCCGCGGCGCTGCACCGGGTGACGATGCCACCGAAGGAGCGCGGCCAGCTGCGGGCCGGACTGCGGTATGCGCGCGGGCGACCGGATCTGATCGTGGTCATGGTGTTGGCGTTCTGCGTCGGCACCTTCGGGATGAACTTCGAGAGCACCCTCGCGGTGCTCGCGCGCAACGTCTTCGGTCGCAACGCCGACGGCTACGGCCTGCTGGTCACCATGCTGGCGGTGGGGACGCTGACCGGGGCGGCGCTGGCCGCTCGGCGCAGCGGTCGCGGGCGTCCGCGACTGCGGCTGTTGCTGGTGGGTGCGGCCGTCTTCGGCGTGCTGGAGGCGACGGCGGCGCTGATGCCGACCTACGAGCTGTTCGCGGTGGCGTTGATCCCGGTCGGCGTCGCCATCATGACCTTCACCACTAGCGCGAACTCGACCGTCCAGCTGGGCGTGGATCCCACCATGCGCGGTCGGGTCATGGGCCTGTACATGCTGCTGTTCCTGGGCGGAAAACCGCTGGGTGGACTGGCTTCCGGGTGGCTCGCCGAGGTGTTCGGACCGCGTTGGCCGGTCTTGCTCGGCGGGCTGGCGTCGCTGGCCGCCGCGCTCGCCGGGGCCGCGGTGCTGGCGTGGCGGCGGAAGTCGAGGGTTGCCCAATCTGACAGGTTAGGCTAACCTAAATCTCGTCCGCTTCGTGGTGGGAGCGGCAGTCAGTTCGGGAACAGATCGGGCCCCGGTCTCCTGCGGGAGGCCGGGGCCCGGTCACGTTCAAGACTTCGGGGCCCCTCCCAGAGGAAGGGCCCCGAAGCGTCGGCAGTGGGGCTTGTCGGAGCACTCACCACCGAGTCCTGGAGGTTGGGAGACCCGACGCGCGGCAGCCAGGTGGCTAGCTGGCGATTTCGCGCGAAATCGGCGCTTCCCAAGAGCAGCGACCAGCGATTTCGCGCGAAATCGCCATCACGCGGTAGGCAACCGCAGACCGTTGTAACCCGCACGAGCATCCGCGAAACGCCGCGA
>NZ_JBQQBO010000050.1:0-10685 GCF_052246905.1 Saccharopolyspora antiqui | reverse complement strand
CGCGCGGCCCCCCCCCCCGACCCCACCTCCCCACGGAAACGGAACCCGCGATGCCGGAACTGAGCACTGCACCGAAGCTTTCCGCGCTGTACCTCAAGGCGGTCGCGACCGGGCCCGCTCGGCGGGGCGATCGGCTGCCGGACACCGAATACCTGCGGCGCGGCATCAACATCGACCGCGACCACCTGGCCGAGTACGACCGGGTCTGCGGGTTCGGACTGCGCGACGAACTGCCCATCACCTATCCGCACGTGCTGTCCTTCGGCCTGGCGGTGCGGCTGATGACCGATCCGGGATTCCCGTTCCCACTGGTCGGCTTGGTGCACGTGGCCAACTCGATCCGCCAGGAGCGCCCGCTGCTGGTCACCGACGAGCTGACCCAGCGGGTTCGGGTGACCGACCTGCGCCCGCACCCGAGGGGGCGGCAGTTCGACGTCGTCACCGAGACCAGCGTGGGCGATGCGGTGGTGTGGCGGGAGGTCAGCACCTACCTGCGGCGCGGCGCGGCGTCCGCGGAAGCGCCGCATCGGCGGGATCCCGCGGACCTCGCACCGACGGCGCTCTGGCGGGTGCCCGGCGACACCGGGCGCCGCTACGCGGCGATCTCCGGCGACCGCAACCCGATCCACCTGCATCCCCTGGCGGCCAAGGCGTTCGGGTTCCGCCGGGCCATCGCGCACGGCATGTGGTCGAAGGCGCGCTGCCTGGCGGCGTTCGCGGAGCGGCTCCCGGATGCGTGCACGGTGGACGTCGAGTTCCGCAAGCCGCTGCTGCTGCCATCCACTGTGGACTTCGCGATGCACCGCCAGGACACCGGCTGGGCCTTCGCCGTGCGCTCGCGTACCGGCAAATCCCACCTGCTGGGCGCGGTCCGCTGAGCACCGGTGCCCGCGGACCTCACGAGCCCGGCGACCAGGAGCGGCCTTCGACCAGGTCGCCGAAGCCCATCCAGACCATGTTCATCAGGCGCATCGCCATGCCGTCGGCGGCGTGCTCGGGATGCTGGAACCACCACTCCACCAGCGCCTCGCCCGCACCGACCAGCGCTGTCGCGAACGGCTCGGTCTGCTCCGGCTGCATCGGCTGCGCCGACCCCTCGGTGGCCTGCGCCAGCAGCGCCGCGATCAGGCTGGTGGCCCGCTCCCGCCATTCCACGAGTTCGCTGACGAACGGCTCGCCCTGCACGTTGGCCTGCCGATGCAGCACCGCCCAGCCCGCCTGGTTGTGGTGCACGTACTCGAAGAACACCCGCAGGCCACGCCACAGCTGCTCCGCCGGGCTCAACCCGGCTTCCACCGCTTCGCTGATCGCCTCGATCAGCCGGGTGCCTTCGCGCCGGATGCACGCGACGAACAGTTCGTCCTTGGCGCCCAGGTAGGCGTAGAGCATCGGTTTGGAGATGCTCGCGACCTCGGAGATCTCGTCCATCGACGCGCTGTGGAAGCCGTGCGTGGCGAACACCTCGACCGCGGCGTCCAGGATCTGCCGCTCGCGCACCTCCCGCGGCAGGCGCCGCGACCGGGGGCGGCCGTTGTCCTGACGATCGACCATTTCACCTCTTACGCTGGTCTTTTCGCGCCAGGCTAGATCAGATCCGGCACGTTTCGCCGCTTGCCTTCGAACCTACTCGAACGTAGTCTTACTCGCGAGTAGGTAATGGAGGTAGCGCTGATGCCCCAACCCGAGTCGGACCCCATCGCCACCCTCGGCGAAGTCGACCCCCGGAAAGTCGGTGAGCAGGAGTTCGTCGCGCTCCTGGAAGCCGCCTCCGAACTCGCCGACGACGGCGCGGGGGACCTCGGCGCACTTCGCCCCGAACAGTTCGCGCGGCTGATCTCGCGCGCCTCCGACGACCAGATCGAGGCCGTGATGCGGCGCCCCGAACTGCGCGAACGCATCCTCGACGAGGTGTTCCGGCGGATGGGCGAGCACTACGAGTCGGAAAGGGCCAGCGCGATCGAAGCCGTGGTGCGCTGGCGGATCGGCACCGACGACGACCTGCTGCGCTACGAATGCGTGCTGGCCGGGGGCAACTGCACGGTCAGCAAGGACCCGCAGCGCGAACCGAGGGTCACGATCACCACGCCGCCCGCCGAATTCCTCAAGCTGGCCTCCGGCAACGTCTCGGCGCCGATGCTGTTCATGAAGGGCAAGCTCAAGGTCGCCGGTGACCTCGGGTTCGCCGCCGGACTCACGAAGCTGTTCCAGATCCCCAAGGCCTGAAGATGCTTTGCGGGGGTGGGCGGCGATTTCGCGCGAAATCGCCGCTCCCGCTAACCGCACCGACACGCAGCAGCTTTCCCAAAATTCGCGCGAGGACCCCGCGGCATGCGGCTGGCGCCGCGTCGAGGACGAGGACTGACAGGACGACGATGACTTTCTCCCTGGAACTGAGCGAGGACCAGCAGCAGCTGCGCGACTGGGTGCACGGCTTCGCCGAGCAGACCATCCGACCGGCCGCGCAGGAGTGGGACGAGCGCGAGGAAACCCCCTGGCCGATCATCCAGGAGGCGGCCAAGATCGGGCTCTACGGCTTCGAAACCCTGGCCACGTTCTGGGCCGACGACACCGGTCTGTCGCTGCCCATCGCCAACGAAGAGCTGTTCTGGGGCGACGGCGGCATCGGCATGGCGATCTTCGGCACCACCCTCGCCGTGGCGGGGATCTTCGCCGCGGGCACACCCGACCAGCTCGCCGAGTGGGTGCCGCAGTGCTACGGCGACGAGAGCGATCCGAAGGTCGCGGCGTTCTGCTCCTCGGAGCCCGGCGCCGGTTCCGACGTCTCGGCGATGCGCACCCGCGCGGTGTACGACGAGGCCACCGACGAATGGGTGCTGGGCGGCCAGAAGGCGTGGGCGACCAACGGCGGCATCGCGAACGTGCACGTCGTGCAAGCCGTCGTCGACCCGGAGCTGGGCTCGGGCGGCCAGGCCGCCTTCGTGGTGCCACCCGGCACAAAGGGCTTGGCCTCGCCGAAAAAGATCCGCAAGCACGGGTTGCGCGCCTCGCACACCGCCGACGTGTTCCTCGACGACGTGCGGGTGCCCGGCCGCTGCCTGCTGGGCGGCAAGGAGAAGCTGGACGAACGACTGGCCCGCGCCAACGAGGGCGGCAAGGCCAATTCGCAGGCGGCGATGCGGACCTTCGAGCTGTCCCGTCCGACCGTCGGCGCGCAGGCCATCGGCATCGCACGCGCCGCTTACGAGACCGCGCTCGAATATGCGCAGCAGCGGGAAACCTTCGGGCGTCCCATCATCGAGAACCAGTCGATCGCGTTCACCCTGGCCGACATGCGGATGGAGATCGACGCGGCGCGGCTGCTGGTGTGGCGGGCGGCGTGGCTGGGCCGCAACGGTGGGTTCACCGCAGGCGAGGGCTCGATGTCCAAGCTCAAGGCCGGGCGGGTCGCGACCTGGGCAACCGAACGAGCCATCCAGATCCTCGGCGGCAACGGCTACACCCGCGAATACCCGGTGGAACGCATGCACCGCGACGCCAAGATCTACGACATCTTCGAAGGCACCGAACAGATCCAGCAGCTCGTCGTGGCCAGGGCGATTTCCGGGCGGCACATCGCTTGAGCGGCCAGGTGGTGGCAACGGCCGCGGATGTTCGACCGCTGATTTCATCGACGCGGTGCCCGGCGGATCGCACGCCTGTGTCGGGTGCCGCAGGGAGGCATGCATTCTGCCCGCATGACCAACTCGCATGAAGCCCGGTTCGGGCGGTCTCCGGCACCTGCTGATCCGGACGTGTTGCTGGCGCTGGCCGCTGGCCACCACGCGCGGACCGTGCGCTCGCTGGGCAGCTCCGAGATCGCCGGGCACGTCGTCAAGTCCTATGCGATAGAGGCGCCTGGGCGGACCGTGGCGGACCAGGACGCGCAGGCCGCGCAGCGGATCGCAGCCGATCACCTCACGTCGGCATATCTTCGGGGTTCCCTCGGGCTTTCCGTGCTGCTGGTGCACGCCGGTGGCGACGGGGACTACGTCCTGGTGCACACGTGGATCGAGGGGTACATGTCCGACCTCGCTGTCTTCACCGGTCCAGCCGGTGACGCCGGTCAGCTGCGGCCCGGCCGATCGGGCCTCGCCCCGTGCGTGTGGGAGGCGGCGGTGCTGGCCCACGAAAGGGACGCGTTCAGTCGGCATGTGCTGCTCGGAGACGGCGCGCTCGAAGAGCGGCTGGCCGCATGGCGCGGCGATGTGCTGGCAGGCGAGGTTCGGTGACCGTACTGGGCAGGTTGCCCCGCACCAGGGAGGGCAGCCCTGGGTGGGGGCTGCCCTCGTTGGTCCTGGGAGCTCGGGTCGGCGGTCGGTGACCGCCTGAGCTGACGGGGGTGTCGCGGGCGGGGGAGGGTTCGCCCCGCCACGACTTCAGATCAATCCCAGTGGGTCACCTCGGCGTCGTCGAACGCGCCACCCCAGCACGCGTGGGTGCCCCATGCGGTGACGACAACCTCGCCGCCGCCCCACCAGCACTGCTCAACGCTGATTTCGTTGTCCCATGGATCCGCGAGCGCGGGGGCGGCCGTGGCCAGCAGCATGCCGAGCCCGAAGCCAGTGGCGATGACGGCCTTCTTGACGCGGTTTCCCATGATCATGTCTCCCTTCGGGGACGCCGGGACGCCATGTCCCGACGAGCCCGATGGTTCGGCAGCCGACCGCGGCACGCCGTCCGCATCGTCCGAACAGGCGGGTTATCCGCGGCCACCGATCCGTCGCGAGCCGTGGTCGGGGCGCGCTGAACTCGACCGGGCAGAGGGGATTCGGGCCGCACCGCCCGTGGTACCGGGCCGTCGGCTCGGGTGGCGATGTCGGCGCGCGGTTAGATCCGCGCACCCACCGGGCGAAGCCGCGATTCACCTCCGCCGGGGGCGGTAGCACCGTCGGAACGGCTCGCCCGGCGCACGCCAGTGGCGTTCGCCACGGTGCGGAATTGCACAAAGGATGCCTGAGTTGTACCGGGAAGGTGCACGATTTCGTGAGTCCTTGCCTGGATGCGACTGGGCAGGTGCACCTTCGACGTTCGTCTGAATGGATGAATGTCGGCGCCGTCGAATCATCATCGGCGTCGGCGTGCGTCACACCGACGCGGCACGGGCACGAGTGGCGCCTGCGCCGCGCCGAGCGAGCCCCGCGGGGAGGGCTCGGCATCGGGGCGCGCCAGCGACAGCGTCGCTGGCGGCGGCCCGGCCACAGCTTCGAGAGTGAACGGGAGGGCGAAGCGGTGAACAAGACCACCCCTGACCTGGAGACACCGATCTTCCGGGAATTGCACGACGAACTCGGTGAGCTGCCCGAGCTCGACATCCACGACTTCGACCAGCACGCCTTTGACTTCCTCCGCGAGTACGACGAGCAGAAGTCCACGGTGGAGGAGACACCGGCCGAACCGGAGCCGGTGGCGGCTTCGGCGGGCACCGGGTCCCGGCGGGGCGGTCGGCGGCGCAAGGGGGACTGATCCCACGGGCGCTGTCGGTGACCGATGTCACCATGACGCGCATGACGACGTGGCAGGAATTCGCTGCTGAGGCCCCTGAACTGGCGGAAACCGTCCGGGCGCGACTGGAAGCGGCCAGGCACCACGTGCTGGCCACGTTGCGCCTGGACGGTTCGCCGCGGGTCAGCGGCACCGAGGTCGCCTGGCGCGGCCCGGACCTGACGCTCGGCTCGATGCCGGGCTCCAAGAAAGCACTCGACCTGCGGCGGGACGCGCGCTTCGCACTGCACGCCAACCCCGGCGACGGTTCGATGACCGGACCGGACGTGAAGCTCGCGGGCCGGGCGATCGAGATCACCGGCGACGAGCAACGAGCTTGGGTCGAAGAGGTCAATCCACCCAGCCCCGAATCACACCTCTTCCGCCTGAACCTCACCGAGATCACGACCACCGGTGTCTCCGACGACCAAACCCACCTGGTCATCCACCACTGGACCCCAACCAAGGGCACCCAAACCTTCAACCGCACTTGACGACCCCGATCGGGTAAGAGTGAAGGGCACCTTTGACCGAGTAAGCCGGTCAAAGGTGCCCTTCACCTCGATCAGTAGGTGATCGCCATGCTGGGGTCGGTTAGGAGGGCGGCTACGTCGGCTAGGAATTGGGAGCCCTGTTGGCCGTCGACCACCCGGTGGTCGAAGCTCAGTGCCAGCTGGCAGACCTTGCGCGGTACCACCTGGCCGTCGACCACCCACGGCATGTCGCGGATCGCGCCGAGCGCGAGGATCGCCGACTCACCGGGGTTGAGGATCGGGGTGCCGGTGTCCACGCCGAACACGCCGACGTTGGTGATCGTGATCGTGCCGCCCACCATCTCCGCCGGGGTCGTCCTGCCCTCCCGCGCGGTGCTGGCCAGCCGTTCCAGGGACGCCGCCAGTTCCTTCAGCGACATCCGGTCGGCGTCTCGAACCTTGGGCACCACCAGGCCGCGCGGCGTGGCGGCCGCGATGCCCAGGTGCACGTAGTCCTTGTAGACGATCTCGCCAGCCGACTCGTCCCAGGTGGCGTTCACGTCCGGGGTCCGGCGGACCGCCAGGCACACGGCCTTCGCCGCGAACGCCAGCGGCGTGATCTTGACGTCCCGGAACTCCGGGTGCGACTTCAGTCGTTCCCGCAGCTCCATCATCGGCGTGACGTCGATCGTGAGGAACTCGGTGACGTGCGGCGCGGTGAACGCGCTGTCCACCATCGCCTGCGCGGTCGCCTTGCGGACGCCCTTGATCGGCACCCGCCGCTCGCGTCCGACCGGCGCTTCGGCCGTGGTGCCGGTCGGGGCCAGGCCCAGGACCGCATCCCCGGCGGCGGACTGCACGTCCTCGCGGGTGATCACGCCGCCGGATCCGGTACCGGCGAGCGCGTGCAGATCGACCCCGAGGTCCTTGGCCAGCTTGCGCACCGGCGGCTTCGCCAACGGCACGTAACCGCCCTGCACTGGCACGCCCTGTCCTGGCACGCCCTGTCCTGGCACGGTCTGGGCTGGCACGGCCTGCGCGGCGACCGGCTCGGGTTCGGGTGCCGGGACCTGCGCGGGCACACCGGCCCGGCCCTTGCGCGGACGGCGCTTCGCGCTCGTCGTGCGCGGGCCGTAGCCGACCAGCGTGGCGATGCGGCCGTTGGACTCCTCGCCGATCTTGCCGGACCCCTCGGCGGCCGCCCCCGGGGCCGCGCCGCCTTCGAGATCGATCGCGATGATCGGCGAGCCGACCTCGATGGTCTGCCCAGGTTCGGCGAGCAGTTCGCGAACCGTGCCAGCCCACGGGCAGGGCAGCTCCACCGCCGCCTTCGCCGTCTCGATCTCGACGATCACCTGGTTGACGGTGACGGTGTCACCGGGCTGGACGCGCCAGCCGAGGATTTCCGCTTCGGTCAGCCCCTCGCCGACGTCGGGCAGCGGGAATTGCTTGAGCGCCATCGAAGAACTCCCTCAGTACGCCAGCGAACGGTCGACCACGTCCAGCACCCGGTCCAGGTCGGGCAGGTAGCCCTCCTCCAACTTGCTCGGCGGGTAGGGCGTGTCGAAGCCGGTCACCCGCAGCACCGGTGCCTCCAGCGAGTAGAAGCACTCCTGCTGCACCCGGCTGGTGATCTCCGAGGTGATCGACGACTCCGCGGGCGCCTCGCTGACCAGCACCAACCGGCCCGTGCGGCGCACCGACCCGAACACCGGGTCCAGGTCCAGCGGGGACAGCGAGCGCAGGTCGATGACCTCCAGCTCCATCCCGTCTTCCGCGGCGGCGGTCGCCGCGTCGAGGCAGGTGCGCACCATCGGCCCGTACGCCGCCACGGTCACCGCCGAACCCGCGCGCACCACCCGCGAGCTGTACAGCGGGATCGGCGGCGCGGTCGGGTCGAGCTCGGCCTTCTCGTAGTAGCGGCGCTTCGGCTCGAAGAACAGCACCGGATCGTCGCAGTCGATGGCCTGCTGCAGCATCCAGTAGGCGTCGACCGGGTTCGAGCACGACACCACCTTCAGGCCGCTGACGTGCGCGAACAGCGATTCCGGCGACTCCGAGTGGTGTTCGACGGCGCCGATGCCACCGCCGAAGGGCACCCGCACCACGACCGGCATCGTCAGCTTGCCCTGGCTGCGGAAGTGCAGCTTGGCCAGCTGGGAGACGATCTGGTCGAAGCCGGGGAAGATGAACCCGTCGAACTGGATCTCGCACACCGGCCGGTAGCCGCGGATGGCCAGCCCGACGGCGGTGCCGATGATCCCGGACTCGGCCAGCGGGGTGTCCAGCACCCGGTGCTCACCGAAGTCCTTCTGCAGGCCGTCGGTGATCCGGAAAACCCCACCGAGCTTGCCCACGTCCTCGCCCAGCACCAGGACCTTCGGGTCGCGCTCCAGCGACGCGCGCAAGCCCATGTTCAGGGCCTTGGCGATCGTGACCGTCTGGGTGCCAGCCTTGGTCGTGGGGCGTTCCAATGCGGGTGCGGCCATCAGCGCACACCTCCTGCCATCGCCTCGTCGTCGGCGAATCCGGCCAGGTAGCGCAAGTATTCCTCGCGCTGGGCGGCCAGCTGCGGGGTTTCCTCGGCGTAAACCTCGGAGAACATCCTGGCCGGTGGTGGTTCGGGCATGTTGAAGCAGAACTCGCGCAGCCGCGCGGCGAGTTCGTCGGCCTCGGCGTCGACGCCGTCGAAGAAGTCCTGGGCGGCGATCTGCTCGCGGATCAGGTGCACCCGCAGCCGTTCGATCGGATCCTTGAGCTTCCACGCCTCCTGCTCGTCGGCGAGCCGGTAGCGGGTCGGGTCGTCGGAGGTGGTGTGCGCGTCCATCCGGTAGGTGAACGCCTCGATCAGCACCGGGCCGTTGCCCTGGCGGCACTCGTCCAGCGCCCACCTGGTGACCGCGAGGCTGGCCAGCACGTCGTTGCCGTCCACCCGGATGCCGGGGAAGCCGTAGCCGCTGGCGCGCTGGTACAGCGGCACCCGCGTCTGGCGTTCCAGCGGCTCGGAGATCGCCCACTGGTTGTTCTGGCAGAAGAACACCACCGGGGCGTCGTAGACGGCCGACCACACCATGGCCTCGTGCACGTCGCCCTGGCTGGTGGCGCCGTCACCGAAGAAGACCAGGGTGGCTTCCCCGTCGGCATCGCCGACCTTGCCGTCGAAGCGCTGGCCCATGGCGTAACCAGCGGCGTTCAGGCACTGGTTGCCGATGACGATCGTGTACAGGTGGAAGCGGGTGGCGTTCGGGTCCCAGCTGCCGTGGTCGGTGCCGCGGAAGATGCCCAGCAGTTCCGTCGGGTCGATGCCGCGACACCAGGCGACACCGTGTTCCCGGTAGCTGGGGAAGGCCATGTCCTGGGGCTGCATCGCACGACCGGCACCGATCTGGGCGGCTTCCTGGCCCAGCAGCGGCACCCAGATGCCCAGCTGGCCCTGCCGCTGCAGCGCGTTGCCTTCTCGGTCGGCGCGACGCACCAGCACCATGTCCCGGTACAGGTCGCGCAGTTGCGCAGCGGAGATGTCGATGTCGAAGTCCGGGTGCTCGACCCGCTGACCTTCTGGGGTGAGGAGCTGAACCAGGTCAGCTCCGCCTTCGCTCGTGGCACGCAAACCGGCGATCACCTGCTCCCGTGTGGGTTTCGCTGCGGTAGCGGCAGGGGGTCCGGCGGTGCCTTCGGTCGCGGATGAGGTGCCCGATCGCGTCCATTGTTCGGGGGACATGTGTGATCTCCTCTTGTCTCGCCGAACCACCTCGCTTTTGGCGATGTGGCCCAGCTGCCCCGGCCGCAACCGCCGATGACCTGGTGGGTCTGGCGGTGGACCGGAGTGTTGGATCGCTCCCCGTCATCCTGGCACGAAATCGGTCGCTCTCGTGAGCCCTGCCACAGGGATTCAGCCCGGCCGTGTGCCGCCCGGGCGTCCTCCCGCCTGATCACCGTAGTTCGCCCCCCATGAGGCGAAAACCGCAGGTCATCGAAGTAATGGAGATCCGACTAACGCCTTGTGGACCATCGTGTTCCCGACATTGCGCGACCGGTGTGCGAGGGCCGGGAACAGGCCCAGACTGGGCACGTGGCCGAGTTCACGAACCCCCTCACGCTGCCCGACGAATTCGTGCTCCTGCTGCACCGGGACAACGGCTCGCACTACGTCAGCGCGAATCCGAACACGGCGACCGCCGCGGCCGAGATCGGCGAGTTGGCCCTGCGGGATCGCATCGATTTGGACGGCACGGCGGTGCGCCTGGTCGATTCGGGTTGGAGCGGGCTGCCGTGGATGGATCGGCTGCTGGCGGAGCTCCAGCGGTGGTCGGGTCACGAGGACCGACCGGTCGAGCTGAGCTGGTGGCTGCCGTGCCGGACCGGGGCGTTCCTGGCGCACCGGTCGGTGCTGGTCGAGCAGGGGCTGCTGCGGCACGAGCGGCGGAAGTTCCTCGGCGTGCTGCCCGACGACCGCTACCACCCGGATCCGCCGACCCGCGAGGCGCTGCTGGCCGGGCTGCGCGAGGCCGCCTGCGGTGCGCGGCCGGTCGATGCCCGGCTGGCGCTGCTGGCCGCGCTGGTGCACCACAGCGGACTGGTCTACGCGTTGGGGTTCGACCGGGCGCAGCGGCACCGGCTGAAGTCGATCGCCGAGACCCAGGACCTCGGCGACGCGGTGAGCGCCGCGGTCGCGGCGATGCTGGTGGCCATCGCCGCGATCCCGTCGTGGTTGGGGAAGCCCGGTGCTGG
>NZ_JBQQBO010000049.1:0-13159 GCF_052246905.1 Saccharopolyspora antiqui | reverse complement strand
CTGTCGCTCCAAAACCCCCCGCCCTACCCGAGGCGCTCGGCCCGACGCAGCCACTTCGAAGACAGGCACCGAGGTTCCGCCACCGCAACGCAAAACGAGTTCAAGGTCACACCCGCAGCAGGGCGCAGAACATCGCGTCGGTGCCGTGGCGGTGCGGCCACAGCTGCACCCCGGGCCCGTCACCGAGGTCCGGCACGTCCGGGAAGTACGGGCGCGCGTCCAGCTGCGTGACGCCCGTTCGGCGCAGCACGTCGGCCACCACGCCCTCGGTCTCCGGCAGGTGCGGCGAGCACACCACGTACGCCACCACGCCTCCCGGCCGGGTCAGACCGATCGCCGACAGCAGCAGTTCGCGCTGCAACTTCGTCAGATCACCGACGTCCGAGGGCTGCCGCCGCCACCGCGCCTCCGGTCGGCGCCGCAGCGCCCCCAGCCCGGTGCACGGCGCGTCCACCAGCACCCGGTCGAAGCCGGGCGCCAGCCCTGGGTCGCGGCCGTCGGCCACGTGCACCGACACCGACAGGCCCCGGGTCGCCTTCCGCAGCAGGTCCGCGCGGTGCGGCGCCTGCTCCACCGCATCCAGCGCACCGCCGTCGAGGGTGACCAGGGCACCGAGCAGGTTGGCCTTCCCACCCGGCCCGGCGCACAGGTCCAGCCAGCGCAGATCCGAGCCTTCGACCTCGGGCCGGGTCAGCGCCAGCGACACCAGCTGGCTGCCTTCGTCCTGCACGGCGGCGAAGCCTTCGCGCACCGGCTCCAGGTCGCCGGGGTCACCGGCGCCCGCCTCCAGCCGCACCCCGTACGGCGAGTACGGTGCCGGGTCGCCGCCGGTGATGGCGGCGAGCTCGTCGGCGCTGATCTCGCCGGGGCGCGCGGTCAGGTGCACCGCCGGGCGGGCGTCGTCGGCGGCCAGCGCCGCTTCCAACTCCTCGATGCCGAGCGCATCGGCGAAGGCCTGCGCGATCCACTTCGGGTGGGCGTAGCGCATCGCGAGGTGCCCGACCGGGTCGTCGGCGCGCGCCGGGGCGACCTTTTCGACCCAGCCCTGTTCGTCGAGTTGCGTGGCACGGCGCAGCACGGCGTTGGCGAAACCGGCCAGCTTCGAACCGGATTCGAACCGCACGATGTCCACAGTGGATGCCACGGCGGCATGCGCCGGGATCCTGGTGCGCAGCAGCTGGTAGACCCCGAGCCGCAGCGCGTCGAGCAACTTCGGTTCCAGTTCGGCCAGCGGCCGGGTGCTGCAGTCACCGATGACGGCGTCCAGCAACCCCTGCGCCCGGCAGGCGCCGTAGGTGAGCTCGGTGGCCAGCGCGGCGTCCCGGCCGGTGATGCGGCGTTGCCTGAGCAGCGGCGGCAGCACGAGGTTGGCGTAGGCGTCGCGTTCCCGGACCGCGCGCAGCGTCTCCACCGCAGCGAGGCGGGCCGGGTCGACCTCCACCGGCCGCGTCGGGCCGGTTTTGCGTTGCGGCGGGCGGGATTTCGACGGCCGGGACGGTCCGCGGCGACGATCGTTCACTTGAGCCGTTCTCCTTGCTCGATGCGGGTTCCGCGCGCCCAGTCGGTGGCGGCCATCCGCTTCTTGCCCGCCGCCTGCACCTCGCTCAGCGCGACCGCCGAGGTGCCGGTGCCGACCAGCACGCGACGGCGCTGCACCTGGATCTCACCGGGCGGCAGTTCTTCATCCACAATGGACACCGGTCCGAGCTTGAACCGCTCGTCCCGCAGCAGCGCCCACGCACCGGGATCCGGGGTGACCGATCGGATCAACCGGTCCACCGCGACCGCCGGGGCGGTGAAGTCGACCCTGGCGTCCTCGACGGTGACCTTCGGGGCGAAGGTGACGCCGTCCGCGGGCTGCTCCTCGGCGCGCAGCGTGCCGTCCTCGATGCCGTCCAGGGTGGCGGTCAACAGCCCGGCGCCGGAGACGGCGAGCCGATCCAGCAGCTCACCGGCGGTGTCGGTGGCGCGCACCTGCTCGGTGACCACGCCGAAGACCGGCCCGGCGTCCAGCTCGGGCACCAGGCGGAAGGTGCTGGCCCCGGTGATCTCGTCGCCGTGCCGGATGGCCGCCTGCACCGGGGCGGCGCCGCGCCAGGCGGGCAGCAGCGAGAAGTGCAGGTTCACCCACCCGAACTTCGGAATGGCCAGTGCCTCCGCCCGCAGCAGCGCGCCGTAGGCCACCACCGGGCAGCAGTCCGGGGCCAGCTCGCCGAGCCGCCGCAGGAAGTCGGGGTCCGAGGCGCGCGCGGGCGTGAGCACCTCGATGCCGTGCTCGTCGGCGAGCGCGCCGACCGGGGAACGCAGCACCTTGCGGCCGCGTCCAGCCGGGGCGTCCGGCCGGGTGAGCACCGCGGCGACCTCGTGCCGGTCGGCGTCGAGCAGCGCCTGCAGCGCGGGCACCGCCGGGGCGGGAGTGCCCGCGAAGACCACGCGCATGTCAGCGCCCCCCGAACAGCGGATGCGGGCTTTCCTTGATCACCGGTGGGGCGCCGTCGAACCACTCCGCCTGGCGGATTTCGCGCAGCGCGGCCTTGCGGGTCTGCTCGTCCAGCCGGTCGACGAACAGCACGCCGTCGAGGTGATCGGTTTCGTGCTGGATGCACCGGGCGAGCAGATCGGTGCCCTCGACCTCGACGGGATCGCCGTGCATGTTCCAGCCGCGGGCCACCACGTGCCGGGCGCGCAGGCAGTCCCAGGACATACCGGGGATCGACAGGCAGCCTTCCTGGCCGAGCTGCTCCTCGTCGTCGACCGCGGTCCAGGTGGGGTTGATCAGGTGCCCGGCGAAGCCGTCGCAGTGGTAGGTGAACACCCGCAGACCGACGCCCAGCTGCGGGGCGGCCAGCCCGGCGCCGCCCTGGTCCTCCATGGTGTCCCACAGGTCCTGGACGAGGGTGCGCAATTCCTTGTCGAAGTCGACCACCTCGTCGGCCTTGGTGCGCAACACGGGGTCGCCGAAGAGTCTGATCGGCTGGACGGTCACATGAGCTCCCTTGGATGTCGACGACGGCGTTTGGCGACCCGACGAGTCTAGTCGTCACCCGGTTCAGGTCGCTGTCGCGCCAGTTCCGCCGAAATGGCCGATTCCGAGGACGCCAACAGCGCGATTCACTGGGAGCCCCCGAGGCACGGAGCAGGAATGTCAAGTACCGATCGGCTTCAGGCGTTGACCCACGGCGACTACCCAGGACTGTTCCAAGCGGCCGACACGGCGTCGCTGCACCAGCACCAAACCCACCTGCGGGCCTACCGCTGTCGGCTCGTGCTGATCGTGCTGGCCGCCGCGTTCGCGGCGTTCACCTTGCGCATCGGCGCGGCGGCGATCGACCTGTGGTCCACGACCAGCAAGACTGGTACGCGAGCCGGGCGCACCACCACCAGCGCAGCGCGCGGATCTGCCGGACCACGATGCTGGCGATGGAGGTGGTGGGCGTCGCCGGTGCGCTGGCCAAGGCCTCCGGCGTGGTCGACTTCCCCCTGGCGGGCATCGCGGCACCAGTGGCGCTGGCACTGGCCGCCTGGAACGCCACCCACCAGCACAACGCAACCGCCACCGCCTACCGCATGGCCTCCCGCGAACTGGCCCTGATCCGCACCACGCTCAACCAAGACCTCACCGAACAACAGTGGTCGACCGCGGTGGTAGACGCCGAAACAGTGATCAGCCGAGAACACACCAGATGGCACGCCAACCGCACCAGGTAGCACTCCGACACCGAACGAACGGGTAGGGGTGAGGGGCACCCGTGACCAAGTTACTGGGTCACGGGTGCCCCTCACCTCGATGCATCACCGCGGAGGCGCTGTTGGGGTCAGGGGATTGGGTGGACTACCGCTGCCGCGCCGCCGCCGCGGCGTTCGCGTTCCGCGGCGGCGACCCACCGGCCGTCGGGCAGCCGTTCCACACCGGTCGCGGTGCCGATTTCGGTGGTGGGCTTGAACTGGTGCCCGATGGCCCGCAGCTTCTCCGCCTCCGGCTGGGCCAGGAAGCCCGGCTCCGCATCGGTCTGCGCGGTGTTGCGCTGCGATGCCCGCGGCTCCGCGATGGCGTCCACAAGGGACATTCCGCGGTCCAACCGACCGGTGAGCACCTGCAGCACCGTGGTGATGATCGTCGCGCCGCCCGGACTTCCCACCGCCAGCAACGGCTTGCCGTCCTGCAGCACGATCACCGGGCTCATCGAACTGCGCGGGCGCTTGCTCGGTCCCGGCAGGTTCGGATCCGGCTCACCCGGGGTGACCGGGGTGAAGCTGAAGTCGGTCAGCTCGTTGTTGAGCAGGAATCCTCGGCCCGGCACCACCATGCCGCTGCCGCCGGTCTGCTCGATGGTCAGCGTGTAGGCAACCACGTCGCCCCAGCGGTCGGCCACCGTCAGGTGCGTGGTGTTGGGCCCCTCGTGCGGTTCGGCGCCACCGGAGGTGCGCGCCTGGCAGTCCTGCGGGGCGCGCGGATCACCGGCGGCGACCGGGGTCGGCAGCACCGCGTCGTCGGTGATCAAGCAGCCTCGGGAGTCCGCGAAGCGCTGGCTGAGCAGGTCCTCGGTGGGCACGTCGCTGAACGCCGGGTCGCCCACCCAGCGGTTGCGGTCCGCGAAGCCGATCTTGCTCGCCTCCAGGAAGCGGTGCAGGTACTGGGTCTTGTCGACGTGGGCGAGGTCGGTGGGCTCCAGGATGTTCAGCGCCTCGCCGACGGTCGTACCACCGGAGCTGACCGGCGCCATGCCGTAGATGTCGAGGCCCCGGTAGGTCATCTGGGTGGGCGCCTGCTCGATGGTGCGGTAGGCGCGCAGGTCACCGGTGCTCATGTCGCCGGGACGCACGTTGCGCTTCGCGGCCGGGTCGACCGGCGGGTGGTTCACCGCCTTGACGATGTCGGCGCCGATCTCGCCCTGGTAGAGCGTGCCGATGCCGTCCGTGGCCAAGGTGCGGTAGGTGTCGGCGAGGTCGGGGTTGCGCAGCACGCTGCCGACCTCGGGGAGTCGGCCGCCCGGCAGGAACAGGTCGCGGGTGGCCGGGAAGGCGCTGAAGCGCTCCTGGTTCTCCTGGGTCTGCTGGCGGAAGGTCTCGTCGACGACGAACCCGTTGCGGGCCAACTGCTCGGCCGGGCGCAGCACCTCGGCGAGGTCCCTGTTGCCCCACCGCCGCAACGCTTCCCGCCAGGTCATCGGGGTGCCGGGCACGCCGACACCGAGCCCGCTGGTGACCGCCTCGTCGAACGGGATGGGCTGGCCGTTCTCCAGGAACAGGCCCTCTCCGGCGGTCGCTGGCGCGGTCTCCCGCCCGTCGATCGTCTCGACCTCGCCGGTCTTGGCGTCGTAGTGCACGAAGAAACCGCCGCCACCGACACCGGCCGAGTACGGCTCGGTGACGCCCAGCGCCGCCGCCACCGCGACGGCCGCGTCCGCCGCGGTGCCGCCGCGCCTGAGCACGTCGATCCCGATCTGCGTGGCATCAGCATCGACGCTGGAAACCGCACCGCCGTAGCCGGTCGCCTCGGCCTGCTTGGGCGGCTGAGCCGGTGGACCACCTGGGCTCGCCTGCGCCATTGGCACGACCAGAGCGCACGACGCGAGCACGCCGATGGCGAGTCGAACGGGCCTGGCAACCATTGCCACCTCCAACGTCGACAACGCCGCATACTCTGCCCAGTCTGCGGGCCCAATACAACACTGGCACGGCAAGCACTTTCGAGATCCGGCGCGATTTCGCGAGATTTTGGCGTCCACCCGGGCGAACGCATGTTAGAGCTCGCGCGGATTGGGTGCAGCCGGGGGCGGTCGTCAGGCAAGCGGCGTGAGCCGCTTCCCACCTCGGGTGAGGTGGGCGATTTCGCGCGAAATCGCCGTCTCCCATGCGGGGCGGGTGGCGATTTCGCGCGAAAACGCCAAGTCTGCCACCCGCACCGCCACCCAAACCAACCCGCGCACTCTCTTGCTCGCGAAATCGCGCCCGGGTTCAGCTGGTGGGGCCGAGGGCCGCGTCGTGGTAGCGGCAGTTGGGCGCCCACAGCAGGAACGAAGTCATCCCGTTGTCCCGCGCGGCGTTGATCTGCGCCGCCACCTCCGCCGGGCCGTAGCTGACGCCGAGGCTGAAGTCCTGCAACCACGGGATGATCTGCACATCGGTGCCCTCGACGGCCTTGGCGAACGCCGCCAGCGACCGCGCCACGATGTCGTAGGGCTGCGCGTTGGGGTTGCCGACGCCGAACTCCCCGGGCCCCCAGTGCGACGGGTACACCATGGGCGAGATGTAGTCGACGAACTGCGAGATCTGCCGGATGTCCTGGGCGATCTCGGTCGGCCGGTCCACCGAGATGCCGAACACCGACGCACCCAGCAGCGCACCCCGCGACCGCACCTCGGGTTGGGTTTGCCGCAGGAAGTCGGCGATGGCGGCCTCCGGCGTGGTGGTCAGGCCGGGGATGCGCATCTGTTCCAGGTGCCCGTCCGGTCGGCGCACGTAGTCGTAGAGGATGTCGTCGAAGCCGAGCGCCGCGGCCTCGGCGGCGATGTCGATGTTGTACCGGGCCACCACGGGATCGGCGAAGTTGGTGAAGGCGTAGTCGCCATAGCCGCTGCTCCACGGCTGGCCACCGGCGGTTTGCACGACCCGCTCCGGGTGCCCGCCGTGCCAGGACGCCGCGCCCAGCACCGGGTCCTTGAAGGCGACCAGCCGACCGACCACCCGCACGCCCATGCCGTGCAGCTGGTCGAGCACCTGCCGCGCGTTGTAGTAGCCCTTGACCGCGCCGATCTGGTGCGCCATCGGCACCGCGGAGTCGTAGACGACTTCGCCGCTCTCGTCCTTGAGGTCCAGCTCGATGGTGTCGATCTTGCCCTGCCGGGCCATCTCCAGGACCGGTTCGCGCAGCGCGTCGCTGGTCCAGGCCAGCCCGGTCAGGTGCACCGCACGCATCCCCGGGTGTCTGATGTGGACGGTCATCATCCGCTCGACGTGGTTGCCCGCGGCGTCGGTGGCGACCACCTGGACCTCCCGGTCCGGTCGGTCGACCACCGCGCTGAACCCGCCCTGCGGATCCGGCGGCACCGGCTTTCCAGCCACCACGACCTGGGTGGCCCCGTGGACAGTGCCGGTTACCATCACCGGTTTGTTCGGCCCGTCCGGCCGCAGCGAGTCGTCTACCAGCAGCTCCGGCGGTGTGCTGTCCACTGTGAACGTTCGGGTGGTGGTGACCGAGCCGAGCCAGGACGGGTTGCGCGGCACCACCACGCGCAGTTCGTGCGGTCCGTCCGGCAATCCGGCCGCCTGCACCAGGTGCGCGTCCCGCTGCTGGACCGTCGGGGTCTCCCGACCGTCCACCAGCACCCGCACCCCATCGGCGGTACCGGCCCGGATCTGGATCGAGCCCACCGCGCTGGACGGAATGGGATGATCCGGTAACCCGGTGATCTGGATGTCCTCTGTGGACATTGGGCGCAACAACAGGGAGCCGAGGAGCAGCACCAAAGCGGCACCCACCCCGACCACGACCGACCTGGGAATATCGGCGAGCACCGCTTTGGCACGCGCCGTTCCAGATGCAGCATCCGTCATCGCTTTCGCCTCCCCGACTTCAGGCGAACTCGCGCGGCTGCACGAAATTCGTGCTTGATCAAGTTGGAAGTCGACCGCCATCGGCGACCGGCGCGTCCACCTTCCCAGCCTGTTCGGCGGAGATCAATTGGCCACTTGGAGTATCCCCAACCGCATGCTTGATCTCTAACCTTGGCGACGATGTTGCAAACAGTGCGCACCGGGCGCGCCGCCATCGCGGCGACGGCGATCGTCCTGCTCGCGATCTTCGCCGCCGGATGCAGCGCGGACACCGCCACCCCGGCCCAGCCAGACGCCGCAGCCGAACCGCCACCTCCGCCGCCGCCCCCACCGCTGCCATCGCCGGAGTCGGTAGGGGCCAACGAACTCGGTGATGTCCCGGTGCTCATGTACCACCGGATCACCGCCACCCCGACCAGCGTTTACGACCGCACGCCGGAGGATTTCCGGGCGGAGCTGCAACGGCTGGCCGCCGAGGACTACGTGCCGGTCACCGCCACCGAGTACGCCACCGGGCAGTTCGACATCCCGGCCGGGAAGCATCCGGTCGTGCTCACCTTCGACGACGGCTCGGCCACCCAGTTCACATTGGACGGTGCGGGCGAACCGGCGCCGGGCACCGGCACGCGCATCCTGCTCGACGTCGCCGCCGCGCATCCCGGATTCCGCCCGGTGGCCACGTTCTACGTGTTCAACCCGCCGTTCGAGGAGCCCACCGGTCGGCGCAGCCTCACCTGGTTGCACGAGCACGGCTTCGAGATCGGCAACCACACGCTCGACCACCCCAACCTCGGTCAGGTGTCGGATTCCGAGGCGCAGCAGCAGATCGCCGGGATGCAGCGGGTCATCACCGATGCCGTCGCGGGCCTGCAGGTGCAGTCGATCGCGCTGCCGCTGGGCGTGCACCCCGACAACGAGCGGCTGGCCGCGGACGGCTCGGCCGACGGGATCACGTACCACTACGGCAGCGTGATGCTGGTCGGTTCCAACCCGGCGCCGTCACCGTGGGCGGCGGACTTCGATCCGGCCAACGTGCCCCGGATCCGCTCCCAGGGGCCGACCGGCCAGGACGCGCAGTTCGGTTCCACGGCGTGGCTGGACAAGCTCGCCGCCGATCCGGCCCGCCGCTACACCTCCGACGGCGACCCGAACCGGATCTCCGCACCCAACGCCGCCGACCCCCAACCCGCACCCTCGGTCGGGTCGCGCCTCTACCGGTACTGAAAGTGGTCGTGGGTGGGAAAAACCGCGCCAAACCGGGGTTGCCCAACCACGACTGGAAACTCAGCCATTCGTCGCGGGTCAGCGCGTATTCGACGTCGCCGTGCTCGTCACCGTCGATGGGGCCCTCCGGCCACTCCTTGAAGAAGGTCCGCACGAAGCGCAGCCCGGCCTTCTGCATCACCCGCTGCGAGCCCCGGTTGACGGTCATGGTCTGCGCCCAGATCCGCCGCAACCCCAGCTCGGTGAATCCCTTGCGGATCAACGCCAGCGAACCCTCGGTCGCATATCCCTTGCCCCACGCGAACCGGTGCATCCGGTACCCGAGCTCGACTTCGTCGGGCGGCCCGTCATCGTCGGGCTGGAACTTGAACACCCCGACGAACCGGTCGGTCGCCTTCTCGATGACGGCCAACCTCCCCAGCCCGCCGAACCGCTGGTAGCCCGCCAGGTACCCGGGTATGAGCTCGTCCTCGATGTGCGCCCTGGTGGCCGGGACACCGCCGTTGATGAACCGCATGACCTCGGCATCGTTGTTGAGCGAGAACATCGCGTCAGCATCATCGGGCCCGAACTCCCGCAACACCAACCGCTCGGTCTCCAGGAACACCCGCGCCATCGAACCTCCTCACCGACTGCGATTCCAGCACACCCCGAAAGCCCGCAGCCGCCGAGCCGCCCCAGTGAACAAGACAACTGCCCAGCGACTGAAACGGTGCCGGGTCGCCCAAGGGCTACAGCATTTCCAGGGGGTCGAGGCGGACTTGGAGTTCGGCGGCTTTCCGGGCTGCTCGGACTGCTTGGGCCGCGTGCAGGGAGCTGGCCAGGGCTCGGCCATCGGACCGGTCGACGCGGACGATCAGGCGCTCTCGTTCGGAGTTGCCGTCCTCGTCGACCTCGCCCAGCGGGACCGGGCCGAGGATTTCCGCCGTCGCGGGCAGCTCCGCCGAGTCCAGCAGCGCTTCGATGGCCTCCGGGGTGCCGTCCACGGCCGCGACGCGGCGGGCCGGTGGGAACCCGAGTTCGGTGCGTTCGGCGAGTTCCTGGGCGGCGAACCAGGCCGGGTCCCAGCGCACCAGGGCCTGCACCGGTTGCAGCGCCGAGTCGGCCATGACCACCACTCGCCCGCCGTCCTGGGCGGGCCGGACCAGCGCGGCTGCGGCGAACCACAGCCGCAGCGCCGTTTCGGCCGCGCGCAGTTCCGGGCGGGCCAGCAGGGTGCGGCCATCCAGCAGCAGCGCCGCGCCGTAGCCGCCGTCGGCGACCGGCTCGGCACCGGGCGTGCACACGATCAGCGCCGGTTTCGCGGGCACCGTCGCCAGGACTTCGCCAGCACCGGAGGTCCGCACCGAGACGTTGCTGAACGCCCGCCCCAGCTCCTCGGCGGTGCGACCAGCGCCGATGGCCACCGCGCGCAGCCGACGCGAACCGCAGGAGGTGCACTTGAACGCCGCTTCGGCGGCGCCGCACCAGCTGCACGCCGCTGGCTTGGGCGAACCGCCTTCGGTGCCGCCCGGCAGCGCCAGCGGTCCGGCGCAGCGGCGGCACCGCGCCCGCTCCCGGCAGTCGCCGCAGGCCAACGCGGGCACGTATCCGCGCCGCGGTACCTGCACCAGCACCGGTACTCCCGCGCCGAGGGCGGCGCGCGCCGCTTCGAAGGCCACCGACGGCAACCGCGCGGCGCGCGCCGCCGGGTCGCGGGCCAGCTGCGTGTCGTCCTCGCCGATCGCGGTCACTCGCGGCGCGGCCGCCCGCACCTGCGTGCGGTGCGCGACGAGCTCGTTCGCCCAGCCGGACTCGGCGAGCAAGGCGGCCTCGGCGGTGCGGGCGAATCCGCCGACGATCAGTGCCGCGCCCGCCGCGTGGGCGCGTTGGGTCAGCACGTCGCGGGTGTGCGGGTAGGGCACCTGCGGGTAGCTGTGCAGGTCGTCACCGTCGTCCCACACCGCCGCGAAACCCAGGTCGTGCACCGGCGCGAACATCGCCGCGCGGGTCCCGATCACCACGCGGGCCGCGCCGCGCAGCACGGCCAGCCAGCGGCGGTAGCGCTCGGACGGGGCGAGTTCCGCGGCGAGGGCTACCACGCCGTCCGGGCCGAGCAAGCCGGTGCAGGCGGTGTGCAGCCGTTGCAGGTCGCGGTGATCGGGGACGACGACCAAGGCGCCGCGTCCGGCCGCCGCGGCGGTAGCGGCGGCCTCAGCTAGCCGGGTCGGCCAGTCCTCGCCGGGCAGGGCCTGCCAGACCGCTCGTGCCGGGCGGCCCGCGTGCACCGCGTCCAGGAAGGACGTTCCGTGCTGGTAGCGGGCCCATGCCTCGGTGGCCGGGCGTGGCGGCAGGGGTTCGGGCTCGCGGGGTGCCGACTTCTCCGCCCCGGCGTGTCTGGGCGGGACCGCCAAGCGCACCACGTCGGCGAGCATCCCGCCGTAGCGGGTGGCCACCGAGCGGGCGAGGTCCAGCAGCTCCGGGGTCAGCACGGGTTCCGGGGACGGGACGCGTTCGAGCCAGGACAGGGCGCCCTGGAAGTCGGAGGTCTCGTTGCGCTCCAACAGGTAGCCGTCGACCAGCTTGCCGCGGAAGCGCACCCGCACCCGGCAGCCCGGCACCGCGTCGGCGTCCAGCCGGTCGGGCACCAGGTAGTCGAAGGGTCGGTCCAGGTGCACCGGCAGCGGGACGTCGACCAGCACGCGGGCCACCGGTCGGTTCGCCGCCGCAGTCCGCGCTGCCTTCGCCCCCTTCCGCCGCTGGGGTTTCGCACCTGCCATGCCCCTTCTCTACCAGAGCACCCGGACCGGACCGTCAACAGCACGTCAGAACCGGTGCACCGGGCGTCAGGACAGCGCCCGGACATCGCCTCCCGCGAGCCGCGAGGCGTAGGCCTGTTCTCATCAACTCCCGAGTACTGAGGAAGTCATCGTGACTCTCGCCGAACTACTCCCCACCTTCCGCCACAGCCTGCCGAAGAAGCTGGACGGTTCGACCTGGCCGGACAGCGCGGTGGCGATGCCGTCCGGCGACGTCACGATCGGTGGCGTCTCGCTCACCGAACTCGCCGACCGGTTCGGCACCCCCGGCTACGTGCTCGACGTGTCGACCATCCGCGAGCGGTGCCGCACCTACCGCGCGCTGGACGCCGAGATCGCCTTCGCGGGCAAGGCCTTCCTGTGCCGTCGGATGGCGGGACTGCTCGCCGAGGAGGGCTTGTCGCTGGACGTCTGCTCCGCCGGGGAGCTCGCCACAGCCCTGGCCGCTGGTTTCCCCGCCGAGCGGATCCTGTTGCACGGCAACGCGAAAACCGACCGGGAGCTGCGCACCGCCGCCAACGCCGGGGTCGGGCGGGTGGTGATCGACTCGCTGGCGGAGATCGATCGGCTGGTCGGCGCGCAGGACGTCCTGATCCGGGTCACGCCGGGCATCGACGGGCACACCCACCGCGCGGTAGCCACCGGCGTGGAGGACCAGAAGTTCGGGCTTTCGCTGGCCGGTGGCCAGGCCGCGGCGGCGGTGGCGCGGGTGTTGCAGCGGCCGGAGCTGCGGCTGGTGGGTCTGCACTGCCACCTGGGCTCGCAGATCGCCGAGGTGGCCGGTTACGAGGAGGCGGTGCGGCGGCTGGTGGCGTTCATGGCCGAGATCGCGGTGCGCCACGGTGTCACGTTGCCGCAGCTCAACCTCGGTGGCGGGCATGCGGTCGCCTACCGGCCCGGCGACGCCGAGTTCGACCTGCCGGGCTTCGCCGCGCGGATTCCGCGCGTGCTGCACTACGAATGCCGCAAGCACGGACTCGTCGTGCCGCGGCTGACGCTGGAGCCGGGCCGGGCCATCGCGGCTCGCGCCGGGGTGACGCTGTACCGGGTCGTCACGGTGAAGCACGGCAGCACCCGGACTTTCGTCGCGGTGGACGGCGGGTTCAGCGACAACCCGCGGCCCGCGCTGTACGACTCCCGCTACGCGGTGCGGTTGATCGGTCGGGTCGGCGATGCGCGGGAGCGCGCGATGAGCGTGGTCGGGCGGCACTGCGAGGCCGGTGACGTGCTGATCCCGGATGCGATGCTGCCCTGCGACATCCGGGTCGGTGACCTGTTGGCGGTGCCGTGCACCGGTGCCTACCACCACTCGATGGCCTCGACCTACAACATGGTGTGCCGCCCTCCGGTGGTGGCGATCGCCGACGGTGCGGCCGAGCTGTGGATCCGCCGCGAGACCGAAACCGACCTGCTCCGCCGCGACGTGGCCTAACCGCGGTCGCAACCACGAAACCCACTCGGAACAAACCACATTCCGTTACGCACAAAGCGACGAGGACGAGGTGAGGGGCACCTGTGACCAACTTACTTGGTCACAGGTGCCCCTCACCCCTCACCTGAATGGGGTCGTGAGTGCGAAA
>NZ_JBQQBO010000048.1:0-18421 GCF_052246905.1 Saccharopolyspora antiqui | reverse complement strand
CCCCCCCCCCCCCCCCCACGACCAGCGGCGTCACTGCACTGATCTCACTGCACTGATCTCACTGCACTGATCTCACTGGGCTGGCGTCACCGTGCTGGTGTCATCCGGGGCGTCGTGGGTGTGGGTGGGGTCCAGGACGCGGGCGAGGAAGGTGCGGGTGCGCTCCTCCTTCGGGGCGCTGATGACCTCGCTGGGCGGACCCTGCTCGACGATCACGCCGCCGTCCATGAACAGCACCCGGTCGGCAACCTCGCGGGCGAACTGCATCTCGTGGGTCACCACGAGCATCGTCATGCCCTCGTCGGCGAGCTGCCGCATCACGCCGAGCACATCGCCGACCAGCTCCGGGTCCAGCGCCGACGTCGGCTCGTCGAACAACATCACCTTCGGGTTCATCGACAGCGCCCGCGCGATCGCGACCCGCTGCTGCTGACCGCCGGAGAGCTGCGCGGGCATCGCGTCGGCCTTCTCCGACAGCCCCACCCGCGCCAGGTTCTCCCGCGCGATCTGCTCGGCCGCCGCCTTGTCGCGGCCCAGCACCTTGCGCTGCGCGACGGACAAGTTGTCCAGCACGTGCAGGTGCGTGAACAGGTTGAACTGCTGGAACACCATGCCGATGTGCCGCCGGGCGCCGTCCAGATCGGTGTCCGGATCGGTCAGCTCGGTGCCGTCCACCACGACCTTGCCCGCGCTCGGCTCCTCCAGCAGGTTCACGCAGCGCAGCAGGGTGGACTTGCCGGACCCGGAGGGGCCGATGACGCACACCACCTCGCCGCGGTCCACCGCCAGATCGATGCCGCACAGCACTTCGAGCGACCCGAACGACTTGTTCAGCCCGGTGATCTCGATCATCACGTCGCTCATGCGCCCGCACCTCCGTGTCCGGCCTTGGTCCGCACCCCGCCGTACTTGCGCTCCAACAGATCGGAGACCCGGGAGAGCGGGATCGTGATGATCAGATAGCACAACCCGGCCACCAGCAGCGGTGTCAGCGACGCGTACTCGTTGAGCGCCGCCCGGCCGAACTTGGCCAGCTCGTACTGGGTGTCGGCCAGTCCCAGCAGGTAGATCAGCGAGGAGTCCTTGGTCAGCAGGATCAGTTCGTTGGTCAGCGGCGGCAGGATGATCCGGAACGCCTGCGGCATCACCACGGTGAGCATCGTGCGGGTCGGCGACATGCCCAGCGAACGCGCCGCCTCGACCTGACCGCGCGGCACCGCCTGCACCCCGGCCCGGATCGTCTCGGCCATGTAGGCGGCGCCGACCAGACCGAGCGCGAGCATCGCGGTCGAGTAGATGTCGAAGCGCAGCTGGAAGGCGATCGGCACGCCGAAGCCCAGCGCGATGAACACCAGCAGCGCGGGCAGGCCGCGGAACAGCTCGATGTAGCCGGTGGCGATCCACCGGTACGGCGCGACCGGCGACATCTTCATCAGCGCGAGCAGAATGCCCAGCCCCAGGCCGAAGCCGAAGCCCAGCGCGGTGTAGATGATGGTGTTCACCAGCGCCGTGGTGATCACCTCGGGGAACTGCGCGACCGCGACGTCGACGTTGAAGAACGCGCGTCCGATCGAGCCCCAGTCCGCGACCACTGCCGCGACCAGGATGACCACGACCAGCACGCCGTACTGGATGCCGCGGTTCAGCCTGGCGCGCTGTCGTCGGCCCAGCCCCGACGTGGGCCGCTCGGTTTCGGTTGTCATGAAGTCTCCTGATCAGTGTTCGGGGCCGACGGTTGGAGCAGCCGTCGGCCCCGCTTCGAAAACTGGAGCGCTCAGGGCTCCCGAGGTCGCGCAAGGCCAGCGGCCCAGCCGCTGCCACCAGCACTCAGTCTGACCGCCAGCGGAACCTCAGACGCGGCGGCGTCCGAGGTTCCGCTGGATGAGGGCAGATCGGTGCGCGCACCGGCTCACTGCGGCGCCTTGCCGAACCACTTCTCGTAGATCCTGTTGTACTCGCCGTTTTCCCGGAGCTTCTTCAGCGCCGCGTTGATCCGGTCCTTCAGCGCGGTGTTGCCGGTCGCCACGCCGATGCCGTACTGGTCGCCGGTGGTGAACTCGTTGGTGATCTCGACGTTCGGGTTGGTCTTGACGAAGTCGCCGAACACGCTGTTGTCGTTGATCGCCGCATCGACCTGGCCGGTCTCCACCGCGGTCACCGACAGCGGCAGGTCCTCGAACTGCACGACCTCGTAGCCGTTGGCCGCCTTGTTGTCGTTCGCGTAGGTCTCACCGGTGGTGGCCAGCTGCACGCCGAGCTTCTTGCCGCGCAGGTCGGCGAGGCTGCGGATGTTCGCGCCCTTCTTGGTCAGCAGCGCCTGGGTGGCCTCGAAGTACGGGTCGGAGAAGTCGAAGTTCTCCTCGCGCGGCGGGGTGATGCTCATGGCCGCGGCGGCCACGTCGCAGCGCCGGGTGTTGAGGTCCTCACCGGACTGGATGCCCTCGAACGGGGTGTCCACGATCTCCTGCTTGAGCCCCATGTCCTTGGCGATCGCGTCGACCAGATCCACGTCGAAGCCGACGACATTGCCCTGGTCGTGGAACTGGAACGGCTTGTAGTCCATGTGCGTGCAGGTGGTGAGGACGCCGGCCTTGATCACCTGCACGCCGCCATCGGCCGTGCCACCACCGCCGGTGGTGGATTCGGCACAGCCCGCCGCCGCGGCGGTGGCCAAGGCGAGAGCGGGCAACAGAGCCATCGCTCGTAGTGTTCTGCGACGCGCCACGATGTCACTCCTAGTAGGTGAGAACGCGAGTGCTCGAATGGTGCCATTCGTTCGGGTGTAATCCCAATGCTGCGTGTTGCGAACCCATCAAGTTTTTCGGCCGCTACCCGGCACCGGTCTACACCGGACCGGAAACCTGCCAGCGAAAAACCGGGAACACGAAAGGAATTCCGCCGAACCTCCCGTGTTCGTGCGGGTTCTGGCCCGCGGTTGTCGAGTGCCCCTCAGTTTCATGTGGTATGTGCCACTGGTCAACAGGGCGCCCCGCGCGATCACCGCGGGGCGGGCGGCGGGTGTCCGAGCGAGTCGCCCTGTCGAGAAATCGCCACTAAGCCATCCGGCGGTCGAGCAGATATCGGCTGGTTAGGAGACTTCGACTGGGCGCCCATTCCGCGGCGTCGACCAGCCCCGAGGAGGTCACCATGATGCGATCGGCCGCGTGGTGGGCGGCAGCCGCACTGGCCGCGTTCGCTGCCGTCGCCATTCCCGTCGCGCACGCCCAGACCCCGACCGCCAGATCCTTCGATGTGCTCCAGCTCAACCTGTGCAACAGCGGTTTCGAGGACTGCTACTCGGCGGGCAAGTCCGTCGACTCCGCGATCGCGATGATCCAGCAGCGGCGGCCGGATGTGGTGACGCTGAACGAGATCTGCGCGCGGGACATCACGCGGATGACCAACGAGACCGGCTACCTGTGGGAATTCACGCCGGTCGGGGACAAGACGACGGGCAGCCCGTACGCCTGCGGGGACGGCCGCGGCGACTACGGCATCGCCATCCTGACGCACCCCGATCTCGGCGCGGCCGGGACGCCGGTGGAGCGGCAGTTCGCCGCGCAGGACGACGGCAACGAGCAGCGCGTGCTGCTGTGCGTGCCGTACTCGAAGGCCGCGGCGTGCACCACGCACCTGGCCGCGAACAACGCCCAGATCGCGGCGGAGCAGTGCCGGGAACTGTCCGGGATCGCGACCGCGCTCGGCGCCGAGACGGTGATCGGCGGTGACCTGAACCTGCTCTCCGGCGGTATCCCCGACGTGCAGGCCTGCGTCCCCGACGGCTGGTACCGCAAGGACGACGGCAGCGTGCAGCACGTGTTCGCGATGAACACCTTCCAGTTCGAACGCGCCGAAATGCTCCCGGTCGACGGCACCAACCACCCCGGCCTACTCATCGAAACAACGCACTGAGCGACCTGTCTCCGAACTCGTTTTGCGTGGCGGTGCAGGTAGCGGAACCTCGGGCAGTGCCTGTGCGGGGACACCCCGCACCCCGGGCGATCTCGCTCCGGGATCCCCGACATCATGTATGCCAGACGCGGTGCGGGTCAGCGGGGAGGTATGGCTGGTGGGGCTCCGCAGTGGATGATCGGCTGCGGGTCGTAGACCGTGCGCTGGGTTTCGGTGCGCGCCTGACCGGTGGTGATGTCCCGGATGGTCCGGGTGTCGGTCACCGTGAAGCCCGGCGCGCCCTTGCTCGAACTGCACGGCTCGCCCGGCGGCACGACCTTCTCGTGCGGTTGCGTGGGGGAGGTCCGCTCACCGGTCTGCGAGGTCACGTCGAACTGCTTGGTGCCCCACATCGTCACCGTGATCGACGACGACGTCCAACGGGTCGTGATCAGGATGCCGCTCTTGGCGACGTTCTTGAACTTGACGTCGATGACGCTGCTGCCGTCGGGGTTCTGGAACACGGTGGCCTCGCGGCCGGCCGGATAGCGGCTGATGTAGTAGCTGTGCGCCTTGTGCTCGACGTTCTGCATGCCCGCGAAGTAGGAGGCGTTGTACAGCGTCGTGGCGAACTGCGAGATGCCGCCGCCGACGGCCCGTGCCGGTCGACCGTCCTCGATGATCCCGGACTCGACGTAGCCCTGCGCGGTACCGCGCGGCCCGGTGTGGCCGTTGAGGCTGAAGGTCTCGCCCGGCTTGATGACCGCGCCGTTGACCTGCTCGGCGACCCGCTTGATGTTCACCCCGGACGCGGGCTCGAACCCGCCGGTGGTGAACTCGCCGACCACCTCGCGGATGCCCAGCTGGTTGGCCTGCTCGGTGGTGAACTTGGCGGGCTGGTGGACGTAGATCGCCTGCACGGCGCGGCCCTGCGGCCTGCCGAACACCTCGACGATCCGCTCGAAGCTCTTGTTCCAGTCGATGCCGATGCCGTCGATCGACGGGTGGACCACCGGGGCAGCGCCCTCCAGCACGATTTCGGCGTCCTTGCCGGGCTTGAGGGTGTCGGCCAGCTGCGGCTCGACGCTGGCGATCGCGGTCGGCATGTCGAGGCTGGCCCGCAGCCCACCGGCGCCATCCGGCGCGAAGCGCAGCGACGCGGCGATCGCCTCCGGCGCGAAGGTGGCGTCCTTGCCCTCGCCGCGCACCGTCACCGGCGCGGACACCGCGGGCTGCGCGACCTCGCGCAGCGCCCGTTGCACACCGTCGGACGTGGTGCTCACCGGCTGCTCGGTGAAGGGCACCTGCACCGGGATGTCGTCGGCCCAGTGGGTCAGCACCTCGTCGGTGGCCCGCTGCACGTCGATGGTCTGGCCGGTCAGCGGGTCGACCGCGACCGGCCGGGTGCCCTCGAACCGGATGGTGCCCTCGGCGGGGGCGCGGTCCAGCTGCGGCCGGACCTGCTCCAACGCCTGCACCAGCTGCTCGCGGTCGCCGTGGCTGATCGGGGTGACCTCGTGCGTGGCGAACAGCGAGACGAACCGGGTGAACGGGTTCAGCGGCTGGCTGCCCGCGTGCTCCACGGTCGCCGCCCAGTCCATCTCCAGGCCGACCTGCTTCGGGTCCATCGTGGCGGCGCGATCGCCGACCTGCAGTCGCACCGGCTCGCCCAGGCCGGGGGTGAGCTGCTCGCGCAGCTCGGTCTCGGCGGCGGCCGTGTCCAATCCGCCGATGTCGACGCCGGCCACCACGGTGCCGCGCGGCACCTGACCGCTGGTGAAGATCAGGTCGCCGACGTAGAGCAGCGCGAGTGCGCCGACCACCGCACCGGCGGTGATACCGGCCCGGATCAGCAAGCGGCGCTTCCGGTCGGCTGCCGACGGCGGCGGGACGACGGCGGACCAGCCGCTGGGGTTGGCGCTTACCTGCGGAATCGCCTGGGTTTCGCCGATGGAGAAGTTGGAGAAGTCCGACGGCAGCGCGGCGATCTGGACGGTGCGCTCGGTGTCCGACTCCGGGCCTGCGGGCTGGGGGCCTGCGGACTGGGGGCCTGTCTGCTGGGGGCCTGTCTGCTGGGGCCCTGGCCGCTGGGGTTCCGCCTGCCGGGGCTCGGCCTGCTTGCCGCTGATCGGCAGGTTGGGTCGGGTGCGCTCATCGAAGGCGGCGTTCACCGGCGTGAACCGGGTGGTCTGCTCGGCATTGCGCCCCGGCTGGGCACCGCGAGCAGGACGCTGGTCCGGGTTGGTGCGGAACCGCTCGGTCGACGGATCCGCACTCCGGTGATCGTGGTCTTCCGGCACCGCTTCCCCTTCTCCTATCGGTCCTGCGGTGGGGCACGTCAAGATATCGGCGGCCGGTCGAACACCGATCGCCTTGCGCTGCGGCGATCACCCTCGCACGGGTCGCCGACCGTCCAGCAGCCGCCTCCGGCTACAGGTACAGCCCAGTGCCCTGCTCGGTGCCCTCGCTGGCCACGGCGTGCAGATCGCGTTCCCGCATCACCAGGTAGGCCTGGCCCTGCACCTCGACCTCGAATTGCTCGTCGGGGTTGAACAGCACCTGGTCGCCGACCTTCACGGTGCGAACGTGACTGCCCACGCCGAAGACCTCGCCCCAGAGCAGCCGCTTGGCCACCTGGGCCGTCGCCGGAATCACGATGCCGCCGCTGCTGCGGCGTTCCCCGGACTCCGGCGAGATGCGCACCATGACCCGGTCGTGCAGCATCTGGATTTCGAGCTTGGCATCGGTCACCCGAAAAGTTTACTTGCCGCCACCGGGTGACCAACCGGCCAGGGCACTTGTTGCGTCTCGTGAGCGCGAAAGCAGGCGCCAGCACGCTTTCGCACCCAAGGCCCACCGTCAGGCTTCGTTGTCGAGCCCGCCCATCACCAGGGGCAGTCGCTTCGGACCAGTGGTGGTGATCTTGATCGGCACGCCCCAGTCCTGCCTGGTCAGGCGGCAGGCCGGGTGCTCGACGGCCGGATCGTCGTCGCAGCTGGCGGCCTGCGCCACCACGTGCAGCACACCCTGCTCGATGCCGTCGGCCAACACCAGGCGCCGCACCAGGTCGGTGCCGACACCCGCCCCTTCGACCAGCAGGTTCGCCGGTGACGAGCTGATCTCCAGCCGGGTCGACGGCCCGTAGCGGTCGTCCAGCTTGGTGCCCGGCGGCGGTGTGAACACCACCGCGAGCTCCACCGCGCCCCCGCCGATCTCCGTCGCTGGCCGTTTGACCTGCTGCGATGCCCCTGCCACGAGTCGCGCGGCGACCCCCGGCGGCACCGGCCGCTCGATCCGGTGCGCGGCCGAGGCGACCACCACCAGCTCGCCGTCCACGACCGCCGCACCGGACGGCTCGGCGATATCGGTCGCCAGGGTCGACACCTCACCGGTCGCCGGTTCGTAGCGCCGGATCGCCCCGTTGTAGGTGTCGCAGATCGCGACCGAGCCGTCGGGCAGCACCGCGACACCGAGCGGGTGCTGCAGCAGGGCCTGGTCAGCGGGCCCGTCGGCGTGCCCGAAGTCGAACAGCCCGGTACCGACGGCCGTCCGCACCTCGAAAGCCGCGTCGGTGGCCTCGACCCAGCGCAGCGCGGAGGTCTCGGCGTCGGCCAGCCAGAGCCGGTCACCGCCGTCCGCGAGACCGGATGGCTGGGCGAAGAACGCCTCGTCCGCGGCGCCGTCGCGCAACCCCTCGACCGTCGTTCCGGCGAACCGCCGAACCGCACCGGCGATCGGGTCGAACAGACCCAGCGTGTGGTTGCCCGCCATCGCGATCACGACCCCGCCAGCGGGCTCCCACCAGGCGACGTCCCAGGGGCTGGTCAGCGGCACCTCCAGCGCGGGCCCGCCGTCCACGCCGTCGCGCCACTGCTGCCCGGTCCCGGCCAACGTGCTGACCTGGCCGTCCGCGAGCCGGACGCCGCGCAGCAGGTGGTTGACGGTGTCGGCGACGACCACGTCGTAGCCGACCTGCTCGGCGATGTGCCGGGGCAGCAGCGCGAGACCGGCGGGCTCGGCGAACTCGGCGGCCGTCCCGTCGGTGCGACCGCGCCGACCGGTGCCGATCCGGCGCACCACGGTCTCACCATCGGCGGCGAACTCCACCAGCGAATGGTTCGCCGAGTCCGATACCAGCAGGTTCCCGCTGTCCAGCGCGACGACCTTGCCGGGGAAGCGGAGCGTTGTCCCGGGCGCCTCCGGTGGCACGTACGGGCCGTCACCCCGGTGCAGCGTGCCCTTGGCGTCGTGCTCGGCGACGATCTCGGTGATCACGCTGCGCAGCGCCTCAACATGCCCCTCACCAGCGGCGACGTGCACGACATAGCCCTCGGGATCCACCACGACCAGCGTCGGCCACGCCTTGACCGCGTAGTTCTGCCAGGTGGTCAGCTCCGGGTCGTCCAGCACCGGGTGGTGCACGGCGTAGCGCTCGACGGCCGCGACCAACGCGTCCGGGTCGGCCTCGTGCTCGAACTTCGGCGAGTGCACCCCGATCGTGACGACCTCCTCGGCGAACTCGGCCTCCAACGGCCGGAGCTCGTCGAGCACGTGCAGGCAGTTGATGCAGCAGAAGGTCCAAAAATCAAGCAGGACGACACGTCCGCGCAGGTCGGCGAGTTTGATCTGCTCTCCGCCGGTGTTCAACCACTGGCGGCCCACGAACTCGGGGGCACGGACACGGCCACGGCGCTTCTGCTGCTCAGCACTCACGCCCGAAGTCAACAAGACCGTACGACTCGATGTTCCGGGGGCGGGCGTCCCGAGTCGGGCCTCACTTGTCAAGGACGAGAACCGGCACTCCCGCTGGTTCGATTCCCATACCAGATCTTAATTCAGACCGGGTCTGGTATTTTTCTCCGCATGGCAGGGCTTCGCGAGCGCAAGAAGGAACAGACGAGGCAGCGGATCCTCGCGGTCGCCTCGGAGTTGTTCGCCGAACGCGGCTTCGACGCGGTGACGGTCAACGAGATCGCCGAGGCCGCCGAGGTGGCCAAGGCCACCCTCTTCACGTACTTCCCGAGCAAGGAATCGCTCGCACTCCAGGGCGTGGGGGAGGACGACCTGGCCGGTGTCGTCGCCCGACGGCCGCAGGGCCAGTCCCCCCTGCAAGCTTTGCGGGCCCACTGCTGTTCGTTCGCCGCTGAGCAGATGGCGGCGGTGGACCGGGACGAGGTGATCGCCCGGATGCGCGTGATCTTCGACAGCCCAGTGCTCAGCGGAACCGCGAACGAGCTTCTCTACCGGCAGCGTGAAGAGCTGGCGCGAGTCCTGGCCGAAGAGCACGAGCAGAATGCGGCCACGCTGATCGCTGCTCAGATCGCCGCCACCCTGCTCACCCTCCAGGAGTCGTTCTTCCACCTCCTGGTCGACGGCGCAGCACCGCAGGATGCGGCCCGCGCGCTTGCCGATCACACCGAACTCGCCTTCGACCTGCTGGAACACGGCATCGATCACGTGAAGGGAAAGTGACGTGCGCGCACGCGGAATCAACTACGACACCGGATTCCTCCCCGGAGGCGACATCTCCCGCAAGAACTTCGATCCCGAGGTGGTCCGGCGGGACATGGCGGTGATCTCCGGTGACCTGGATTGGTGGTCCGGCCTCGCCTCGATGCACGAACGGCTCAGCGGCTTCCTCGCCGAGGTCGCGGCAACGGTCCGAACCGACTTCAGCGGAAAGATCACCTACGCCAGCGCGCCCTGGGAATCCATCGACTGGACCCCATTCGACATCGTCGGTGTCGACGCCTACCGGGCCGCCTACAACGCCGACACCTTCCGGTCCGAAGTGCGAGGGCACCTCGCATACGGCAAGCCCGTCGCGATCACCGAGTACGGCACCTGCGCCTACTCGGGTGCGAGCGAGCGCGGCGGCTCGGCCTGGCAAGTGCCGCCGAACGCGACGGCGGACGAGGACGAGCAGGTCCGCTATCTCACCGAGCTGCTGGACATCTTCGAGGCGGAGGGTGTGGACACCGCGCTGTGGTTCACCTTCGCCGCCTTCAACCGGCCCGGCCCCCTGGATCTCGGCTCCTACGGCGTGGTCCGGACGCTCGACGAGACCCGCTGGGAACCGAAGAAGGTGTTCCACGCGATGGCGGCCAGGTACCAACGGGACTGAAGAAACCGAAGCGGGAACCACCTTTTGTCCTCTCGCGCGGCGAATCCACCCCTGCTTCGCCGTGATCGCCCTCGGGCGCTTCGCGGAGCGCCACGCGCAATGCCCGTCCCAGGACACCGCCGAGCGCGGCGGAAAGCCCTCGCAACCCGGACATCGTGACAGCGCCGGATGCGAACCCGCGTGCGTCACCGGTCGTGCGCGCTGGCACCGCGTTCGACGAGATTTCCGCCGATTTTGAGGACATCCGAGCAGAATCGACGCGCGAGCTCCGCTTCCGCGGGCGTGCAGTCCAGCAGCACCTTGAGTTCGACGTCCAGTTTGTGCGGGTCAGCGGTCAGCAGCACACCAACCACACCCCGCCCGTCGGCACTGCCGACGAACACGTCGACTTCGGCACCGTCGCCAGCACGCGTGCCGCCGAGGTGACCGTAGTCCAACGGGTAGTTCACGCCGGGGAAGCGAGGATGCGGATGACCTCGCCGACGGTCCACCACCACCGCTGATCCGGCGACGAGCTCGTCGAGAACGGCGAAGAAGTCGGCCACGGATCCTCCAGCTGTGCGAAAACCGGCGCCGTTCAGTCGACCTCTGGTGCGCCGGGACTTGCGGAGGCCGGTGTGGATCGTTGCCCCGCGAAGACGTTGTCGAGTTGACGATCAACCAGCGCCACTGCCTGCTGCGGCGTCCGCTCTCCGATGAGCACGCTGCCGATCAGCCCGCGGACCACCGAGGTCAGTATTTCCGCTTCGTGCATCGCGTCGACCTCGGGGCGAGCCGCGCGGATCTGCTCCGCGATGGCGTTCTCGATGATCGGCGGGTACCACCTGACGACCGAGGCGATCCGTTCATCGACCATGGCCGCGTTGAAGAACGCGTGGGAGATCACCGCCAGGGTCCGGCTTTCGGCGTCGAGCGGGAGCAGGCCGAGCAGGTGCCCCCGCGCCACCTCACGTGGTTCCCGACTCGGGCCAGTGGCCCGAATGCGTTGTTCGATCTGGTCGCCGAAGCGCTGACCGGCGAGCTCCAACGCGAACCGCAGCATCCGTTGCTTGGTGTCGAAGTAGTACTGCACCAAACGCATGGAGATCCCGGCTTCGGCCGCGACCTCGCGCAGGCTCGCCGCCGCGAGCCCCCGCTCGACCGCGATGCGCCACACCGCCTCGGCGATCTGCTGCCGCCGCTCGTCGTGATCGACCCGTTTGGGCATTTTGTCCCATCCCGCCAGCCTGTTATGGTGCGATCGCATCATAAAACTGAGGGGAGCTTTGGATGGCATCGACCGGACTGGTCAGCGCCTTCCGGCACGACGGCGCGAGGCAGCGGTTCCTGCGGCGGTACGAGTGGGCATTCCGCAAATGGCCCGTCCCGCGTGAGGAACTCGACGTCCGCACGCGGTTCGGCAGCGTGCACGTCCACCGATCCGGCGCTGACCCCGGCACGCCGGTCGTACTGCTGCACGGCCTGTCAACCACCTCGGCCATGTGGTACCCGAACGTCTGCGCACTGGCCGAGCAGCACACCGTTTTCGCCGTGGACATGCTCGGCGAGCAGGGGCGCAGCGTGCACGAGAAGCCAATCCGCGACACGGCGGATGCGTCGGAATGGCTGGACGACGTGTTCGCCGGTCTGGGCCTCGATCGAGCGCATCTGATCGGCTGCTCCCTCGGCGGCTGGAACGCCGCGAATTACGCCGTGCGGTACCCGAATCGGCTCACCACGTTGACGCTGCTCGACCCGGTCGGGCTCGCGACCTTCCACAAGCGCTTCTTCGCGGCCGTCTGCCTGGACCGGCTCGCGCTGGTCAGTCCCCGCCCGCTGGCCGCACGCCTTTCCACCAGCACGAGCCCGACCGACGCCGACATCCTGCGCCTGACCACGGCCGCCGTACGGGACTTCAAGATCAGACTGCCGAGGGCCGACGTGCTCGACGACGATCAGCTTCGGAGCATCGTCACGCCCGCGCTGGTGCTGCTCGCCGAACGCAGCACGGCGCACGACTCGCGGGAGGTCCGAGCCAGGCTGCGCGCATTGCTGCCTTCGGCGGACGTGGAGATCCTCGCCGGAGTTGGCCACAACTTCCCGATGACTCGCCCGGAGCTGGTCAACGGCCGGGTGCTCGATTTCCTGTCGGCAGCGCAGCGATCCGACTGACCAGCGGCGAACGGCGGTTCCACGTTCGCTCGGCCTCTCGGGTTTGTGCTGGTGGGGATCATGGGTGGGCCCGCGCAGCGCTGACCGCGTGGCGGCGGGCCACCCGATGCGTCCCGGACCGGCGGCCGGGTTAGCGCCTGGTGCGGTCGAAGACGTAGTAGGCGGTGGCTGCCAGGGCGGGCACGAGGGTGCTCACCAGCACGATGACCGCTTCCATTCGCAACCTCCCTTCGTCGAACGCTTCCCGCACTGCGGATCGCCGAGGCACCCGGGAATAACGCCGGGGGCGACGGGTTATCAGCTGATGGGGTGGGCGAGATGCCCGAAACCGGCAGGCGCGCCGGAATTGGAAAGCCCCGCGATGCTGCCAGGTCGGGGGTCCGACAGCACCGCGGGGTCATCCTGCTTATCGACGCCTGATGGGCTCTCGTTACACACGTACGGGTATGTGTCTTAGGTCACGACAAATTCAACCCGAACCAGTGATCCCGCTCGACCGCATCCGGCTCTATACGAATTTCTAGCCATCCAGCTAGATGGCACTAGATTTCCGTAGCCAGCGGCGGGCACAGCCAGACGAACACCTGATGATCAGGGACGATCCCGACCTACTCCTGGGTGAGCAGGTAGCGGCCGAAGTGCGGGACGGTGAACGCGATCAGGCCGCGCTCACCCGAATAGACCAGGCCCTTCTTGATCAAGCTGTCCCGCGCCGGGGACAACGAGGACGGGCGGCGCTCCAGGTACTCCGCGATGGAGGCCGTCGGCGCGGGCTCGTCGCGGCCCCCGACCAGCTCCGCCATCGCCCGCAGGTACTCGCGTTCGGCGGGCGTGGCCCGTTCGTAGCGGGAGCCGAAGAAGCCGACCGCGAGCTCGGATTCCGCCTCGGGCGCCGCCAGCCGCACGTCTTCGTCGCTGATCTCCGCGCGCACCGCGGCATCCCAGGTCGCCTTGCCGTAGGACTGCACGAAGTACGGGTAGCCACCGGAGATCGAGAACAGCGCGTCCAGGGCGTCCGGGGTGATCTCGGCTTCCTCGCGCTCGATCGGCGCGACGACGGCGCGATCGGCGTCCGAGCGGTCCAGGCGGTCGATGCGCACGTAGCGGAACAGCCGCTCGGAGTACGACTTGCTCGCCGACAACACCGCGGGCAGGTGCGGCAATCCCGCGCCGACCACCACCAACGGCGCCCCCGACTGGGACAGTTCGTGGCAGGCCGCGCACAGGGCCGAGATGTCCGCGGGCTGCACGTCCTGCATCTCGTCGATCAGCAGCGCGATGCCGGTGCCGACGTCCGCCGCCAGTTCCGCGACCTCGGTGAACAGTTCGACCAGGTCGATTTCGATGTCCCCGGAGTCGGCCCGGCCCTGGGCGGCGGGCACGTCGATGCCGGGCTGCCAGCGGTCCCGCAGCTTGGCGCTGTCCGGATTCGCCTTGAGCGCGAACGCCTTCAGCACGGCGAGCACTTCTTCGACGCGATCCGGTGCGCGGTGCTGGACCGCGAGGTCGCGGATCGCGCGGTGCAGCGCGGCCGACAGCGGGCGGCGCAGTCCAGCGTCTGGGCGGGCCTCGACCTTGCCCGCGCCCCAGCCGCGCCGGACCGCCATCGATCGCAGCTCGCCGAGCAGCACCGTCTTGCCCACCCCGCGCAGTCCGGTGAGCACGAGGCTGCGTTCCGGGCGGGCGCGGGCGACGCGTTCGAGCACGACTTCGAAGGCGTCGACCTCGCGGTCTCGACCGGCCAGTTCGGGAGGCCGCTGTCCGGCGCCGGGGGCGAAGGGGTTGCGGACCGGGTCCATTCCTCGGACTGTATCCAGTCGTCTAGTCCTGATTCGATATTCCACGAGAAACCGCGATGGGCGTGTTCCGATCCGACCGGAAATCTGGATAAAACCGGCACAACCGGCGCCAATTCCGAATTGCGGAAACTCGGACCGCTGACTCGGCGCGGATCCGGGTTTATTCCTACATCTAGCGAAATCGCTATACGGGCCGATGCCTTTCGATTCGGTGCCGTTCGCCCCGGTCGGGAGTGCGCCGGGATCAGCAGGAGCCCGGACTCCTGCCGCGATCCGGGTTTGACGGTCCGCCGCGCGGTCGCCCGGCCAGCTGTGATCTTCGGCCCGACGCTGATGCGCCGCCGGAGGCGGGAGCCGAGGATCGGGCCATGACGATGCCGTGGCGGAGACCGCTGTCGGAAGCGCTGCAAGCGCTCGGGGTGGATCGCGACCCCGCCGAACTGACCGTGGTGGGCGACCTCGGGCAGCTCCGCTCGCGGCTCCCGGTGGAGGACACCGCGATCGCCTGCGTCGGCGCGGCGCTGCTCGCCGCGACCCGACGGCCCGTCGAGCTCGCCACCGGGCACGTCGCCGCCACCATGCGCAGCGAGGCCCACCTGCGGCTGGACGGCGAACCCGCCATGGACGGCTTCGCGCCGATGTCCAGGTTCTGGCGGGCATCAGACGGCTGGGTGCGCACCCACGGCAACTACCCCTGGCACCGCGAAGCGCTGTTGCGCGCACTCGACGCACCCGATGACGTGGCAGCGGTGCGATCCGCGATCGCGGGCATCCCGGCGCGCGAGGTGGAATCCCGCGTGGTCGCATCCGGCGGGATAGCCGCCGCCGTGCGGACTCCGATGGAATGGCAGGCCGAAGCGCCGGGCCGGGCGGTGGCCGCGCGGCGGCTCGTCGAAACGCGCCGGGTCGGGGACGCCGCACCCCGCAGCCGGTCAGCTCGCTTCCGGGTCCTGGATCTCACGCGGGTGATCGCCGGACCGGTGTGCACCCGGTTCCTCGCGGCACTCGGTGGCGATGTGCTGCGCATCGACCCGCCGCACCGCCCGGAACGGCCGGGCAGTTACGACACGCTGCTGGGCAAGCGCAGCGCGATGCTCGACGCCGACGCACCAGTTGGCCTTGCGCGGCTGCACGAACTGCTCGACCAGGCGGATGTGCTGGTGCACGGCTATCGGCCGGGCGCCCTGGAGCGCTTCGGGATCGGGATCGAGGAACTCGCCGAGCGCCACCCCGGCCTGGTGGTGGTCGCGTTGTCGGCGTGGGGGAGTTCGGGGCCGTGGGGCCAGCGGCGCGGTTTCGACAGCATCGTGCAGGCCGCGTCCGGCATCGCCGTGGTCGAGTCGACCGGTGATCGCCCGGGTGCCCTGCCCTGCCAACTGCTCGACCACGGCACCGGTTATCTCTGCGCCGCGGCGGCGCTCGACGGGCTGCGCCGACAGTCCGAGACCGGCGGCACGTGGCTGCGCGAACTCGCCCTGGCCCGCACCGCGCACTGGCTGCTCGGCCAGCGGCCGGCCGCATCGGCGGACGTCCAGCCCTGGCTGGTCGAACTCGACTCCCCGGACGGCCGGATCACCGCGGTCGCCCCACCAGGTCGAATCGACGGTCGCGCGCTGAGCTGGCCGTTCCTGCACTCCTACGGCACCGACGTACCCCGCTGGTGACCTCGCCTCAGCGTTCCAGGATGGCGGTCATGCCCTGACCGCCCGCCGCGCAGATCGAGATCAGGCCCCGGCCGGACCCCTTCTCCGCCAGCAGTTTCGCCAGGGTGGCGACGATGCGGCCGCCGGTCGCCGCGAAGGGATGTCCGGCGGCCAGGGACGAGCCGTTTACGTTGAGCTTCGCCGGGTCGATCTCGCCCAGCGGCTTGTTCCTGCCGATCCGGTCTTCGCAGAACTCCGGGTCCTGCCAGGCCTTCAGGGTCGCCAGGACCTGCGAGGCGAACGCCTCGTGCACCTCGTAGAAGTCGAAGTCGCCCAGCTCCAGGCCCGCCCGGTCGAGCAGCTTCGGCACCGCGTAGGCCGGGGCCATCAGCAGCCCGTCGTCGCCGCTGACGTGATCGACGGCGCCGGAGACCACGTCGCCGAGGTAGGCCAGCACCGGAAGTCGGCGCTGCGCCGCCCAGTCCTCGCTGGCCAGCAGCACGGTGGACGCGCCGTCGGTCAGCGGTGTCGAGTTGCCCGCCGTCATGGTCGCGCTCTCGCCACTGCCGAAGACCGGCTTGAGCTTGGCGAGCTTCTCGACGGAGCTGTCCGCGCGCAGGTTCTGGTCCCGGGACACGCCCAGGTAGGAGGTCATCAGGTCGTCGAAGAAGCCGCGGTCGTAGGCGGCGGCGAGCCGCTGGTGGCTGCGGGCGGCGAACTCGTCCTGCGCCGCGCGGCTGATCTCCCAGGACAGCGCGGTCTTCGCGGCGTGCTCGCCCATCGAAAGGCCGGTGCGCGGTTCGGCGTTGCGCGGGATCTCCGGCACCGCGTGCTGCGGTCGGATCCCGGCCAGCGCCTTCAACCGCCCGGCCGCGGACTTGGCGTGGCCCGCCCGCAGCAGCACGCGGCGCAGGTCGTCGTTGAGCGCGATCGGCGCGTCGCTGGCCGAGTCCACCCCACCGGCGATCCCGGCGTCGAGCTGGCCGAGCGCGATCTTGTTCGCCACCGAAACCACCGACTCCAGGCCGGTCGCGCAGGCCATCTGCACGTCGTGGGCCGGGGTGCGGGGATCCAGCCGCGATCCCAGCACGGTTTCCCGCGCCAGGTTGAAGTCGCGGCTGTGCTTGAGCACCGCCCCGGCGACGAACTCGCCGATCAGCTCGCCCTGCAGCCCGAACCGCGCGATCAGCCCGCCCAATGCCGCGGTGAGCATGTCCTGGTTGCTCGCGCGGGCGTAGGGACCACCGGTGCGGGCGAACGGAATCCGGTTGCCGCCGATGATTGCTACTCGTCGAACGGTGGCCATGGCCTGACTCCCTGATTGATGCGATGCTCCCTGGGCAATCCAACCTACCCGCGGGTAGGTTTGGCGTCGAGCGACAGCCGAACTTCGCGCCCAGACATCTTGGCCCCAGACATCTTCGGAGTTCCAATGGCCGACCGGTACCAGCAGTTCACCCAGTCCCCGATCGGGCGGCAGGTGGTCAAGCGGCTCGGCCTGCCCGCGCCGACCCCGCTGCGCCGCCACCGCGCCGGTGATCCGGTGGTCGCCGGGCCGGTGCTGATCGGCAGCGCACCCGACTCCCGACTCGGCGACGCGATCGCGACCACCACCAAGGACATCCGCGCGCAGGTGCGCCACACGCCGATCGAAGGCGAGCGCTACGCGGCGCTGATCTTCGATGCGACCGGCATCAGCACCAGCACCCAGCTGCGCGAACTGCACGAGTTCTTCGGCCCGACGATCCGGCAGACCGACCGCGGCGGCCGGTTGATCGTGCTCGGCACCCCGCCCGAGGCGCACCCCGATCCGCGGGCGGCCACCGCGCAGCGCGCGCTAGAAGGGTTCGTCCGCACCGCGGGCAAGGAGCTCAAACGCGGCGCGACCGCGCAGCTGGTGCACGTCGCCGAAGGCGCCGAGCACGCGCTCGACTCGACGCTGCGGTTCCTGCTCTCGGCGAAATCCGCCTACGTCTCCGGCCAGGTGATCCGGATCGGTCCGGCCGAGATTCCCGAGGTCGACTGGGAGCAGCCGTTGCGCGACAAGATCGCCCTGGTCACCGGCGCGTCGCGGGGCATCGGCGAATCCATCGCGGAGACGCTGGCCCGCGACGGCGCGCACGTGGTCTGCCTGGACGTGCCCGCGCAGGGCGGCGAACTGGCCGAGGTCGCCAACCGGATCGGCGGCACGACGCTGCAACTGGACATCACCGCCGAGGACGCCGCCGACCGGATCGCCGAGCACTTCGCGCAACGCCACGACGGGCTCGACATCGTGGTGCACAACGCGGGCATCACCCGCGACAAGACGATCGGCCGGATGACGCCGCAGCAGTGGGACGCGGTGCTCGCGGTGAACCTGACCGCGCAGGAGCGGATCAACGAACGCCTGCTGGCGAAGTCCAAGTCCCCGCTGCGCACCGGTGGGCGGATCGTCGGCGTCGCCTCGATCAGCGGCATCGCGGGCAACGTCGGGCAGGCCAACTACGCGGCGTCCAAGGCCGGGGTGATCGGGCACGTGCGGTCGACGGCCGGGATCGCCGCGGATCGCGGTGCGACCATCAACGCGGTCGCGCCGGGCTTCATCGAGACCCGGATGACCGCCGCGATCCCGCTGTTCGTGCGCGAGGCGGGCCGCCGGATGAACAGCATGTCCCAGGGCGGTCAGCCGGTGGACGTCGCGGAGACCATCGCCTGGTTCGCCAACCCGGCATCGGCCGGGGTGAACGGCAACGTGGTCCGCGTCTGCGGACAGAGCCTGCTGGGTGCCTGACCAGTCGTGAGTGCGAAAGCCGGTTGGAGCCGGTTTTCGC
>NZ_JBQQBO010000047.1:0-18806 GCF_052246905.1 Saccharopolyspora antiqui | reverse complement strand
GGAGGCGGCTTTCGCACTCACGACCCACTCAAGCGGGCGAGTGCCAGATGAGGTGGATCTTCGCGGTCTGGGAGAACAGATCGACGGCGCTTTGCGCCGAGGCGAACGTGCCACGCATGCAGCCGTCCGCGCCGACCAGCTCAGCGTGATCGTCGAACTGCATACCCCAGGCGATCAGCTCGCCGTCCCGGCCGAATCGGTCCTCGATCTCCTCAACCAGCGCGAATGTCCTGGGCTCGGACACCCGCACCAACTCGTTCATCCAGTCCGTGAACGTCCAATTGTCCCGTCTTGCCAACAAATTCTCCCCCAGCGCCAACCTCCCGGTCGCATGTGGACAGTACTCGCCAACCGTATCGGTAGACGTCTCATGGCGTAACTAACTGATCGAGTGAAAGTCACGGAGAGGGACATGATGGATGATGTCCGTGACCAAGGAGGCTCAGATGATCGTTCGGAGTGACCCATCGCCGCTGCGATGGCTCATCGGTGTGGAACTTGCCCGCTACCGCAACGAATCGGGCATGTCGCTGGCCGTCGCGAGCAGCCACACCGGCATGTCGAAGGCGAAGATCGGCCACATGGAAACCGGCCGCCAGCAACAAGCCCCGGACGACATCGCATTGCTGCTCAAAACCTACGGAGCCGAGCAACACGACGTGGACCGGCTGACCACGCTCACCGGTCGGGCTGATCAAGCCACCTGGTGGGGACCATGGGCGCACGTGGTGCCGGACTGGCTGAAAACTTTCGTAGGACTGGAAGGCTTGGCGGAACGGGAGTTCGTCTTCGAACCGATCATCATCCCCGGCCTGCTCCAGACCGAGGAATACGCCAGGGCGACGACGGCCAGCACCCCACGAGTGCGCCAAGACCACGGCGAACGCTTCGTCAGCTTCCGCATGGCCCGAACCCGGCGACTGAGCGACGCAGAACCGCCGTTGCATCTGCATGCCGTCATCGCCGAGGCCGCACTGCGCCTGCGAGTCGGAGACGACGAGCTACAACGCAACCAGCTTCAACACTTGGTCGACATGGCGAAACGACCTAACATCACGATCCAGATTGTCCGCCCCGAAGACGGGTTTCACTCGGCACATACCGGTCAGTTCATCGTTCTCGACTTCGAAGACGTCCGCTCGATCGCGTACAGCGAACTGCACGACGGTGCTGTCTACGTTCAGGACATGGATCAGGTTGACTCCTATAACATGGCGATCGATAGTTTGCAGCGTGTCGCGCTCAGTCCGCAACAGTCGATCATGCTGATCAAACGCATCCTGAAGACATAACAAAACCACAGGAGCTGCCATGTTGACCCGCTTAGATACTGCGACGTGGCGAAAGAGCAGCTACAGCGGGGATAACGGTACATGTGTCGAGGTGGCGTTCCCGGCGGGTGCCATTGCGGCTCGGGATTCCAAGGATCCGGAGGGTGGGATGCTGGTGTTCGACCGCGCCACTTGGTCCCGCTTTCTTGGCACGATCACGACCGGCACCTTCGACCGGCACTGACCATCCCGGCAAGGTGGGGTTTTCGAAGTCACCGGATTGACCTCGCGGAACTGTGACGTCGAGTGCCCCCGCCGCGCGGGTACTCGTCGACCGCGCGTGTGTGATGATCGGCGGGTGAACCGTCCTATCACGATCATCACCGGTGCCAGTCGCGGCATCGGTGCGGCGACCGCGCGGTGGCTGGCGCGCGCTGGTCACGATCTCGCGCTCGGCTATCGCGAAAACGGCAGTGGCGCCGAGAAGGTCGCGGCTGAGGCCAGCGCACACGGTGCCCGGTGCGTGCTGGTGCGTGTCGATGTCAGCCGTGAGGACGACGTCGACCGGCTTTTCGCCGACACCGCAGCACAATTGGGACCGGTCACCGGACTGGTCAACAACGCCGGGCTGACCGCGCACATCGGTGACCTGGCCGACACGCCGGTCGAGGTGATCCGGCAGGTCATCGACGTGAACTTCCTCGGCACGGTGCTGTGCGCGCGGCGGGCCGCGCAGGTCATGTCCACCCGCCGTGGCGGGCGCGGCGGCGCCATCGTCAACGTCTCCTCCAGCGCGGCGACACTCGGTTCACCGCACGAATACGTCCACTACGCGGGCGCCAAGGCGGCGGTGGATGCGATGACGGTGGGGTTGGCCAAGGAGCTCGCCGAGGACGGTGTGCGGGTCAACGCGGTGGCCCCCGGCCTGGTGCGCACCGACATCCACGCCGGAGCGGGGGCGCCGCAGCGCATCGAGACGGCGGTGGCCCGCGTCCCGCTCGGCCGCGCCGGGGAGCCCGAGGAGATCGCCCCGGCGATCGGGTGGCTGCTCGGACCGGAGTCGGCCTACACCAGCGGCGCCGTGCTGCGCGTGGCAGGCGGCCTGTAGTCGAGACGGGAAAACCGGTGGCCCGCGTTCGTAGGCTCAGGACATGGGGCGTGAATCCGTGCTGGTCAACTTCGTCTACTGCCATCCCGTCGGGCATGCGGTGGAGGCGCTGCAGTACTGCCTGGGGTATCGCTGCGCGGACCCCGATCGCCGTATCGGCGTAGTGCTCAACTCCGCCACCCCAGCGGAATTGGCCACCTGGTGCGGCGCGGTCGACGAAGTGTACACAGTGGACATCGATGTGTTCCGGCCGCCGACCGCAGAGGCACTCGCGCACATCCCGGCGGACTGGGACTGGGTCGTCGACGATCCTCGTGGGCACCAGAAGTGGCAGCACGACTTCTTCCCCGGCCTGCAGCGCTACTACGAACTGTCCGCCGAGCACTTCCGCACCACTGGTGGCCACACCCGGGTCGGCGCGCCCGAGCCGTCCTACCGGCCGCGCAACCCGCTTCGCCTGGAGTTGCCGGATTCGGCGCACAGCTGGGCAGACGACCTGCTGCCGCCACACGACGCCCCGACCATCGCGGTCCTGCCCGGCGGCAGCGCCGAACGCTGGCGCTACCCGTCATTGGCTTCGTGGCAGCGGATCCTCGGTGCCATTGCGGCCCGGTGGCCGAAAGCGCGGGTGTGCCTCACCGGCAAACTCGCCGACGACGGCCGTACCAGCACCGGTTTCACCCGCGCGGAATTCGACGCGCTGGCCGCGACCGTCCCCGATGTGGTGTGGGCGCTGGACGTGCCGCTGGATCGGCAGTTGGCCGCGATGCGGCGCTGCGACCTGCTGCTGTCGCCGCACACCGGATTCGCCTTCGCCGCGCTGGCGGTGGGCACCCCGTGGCTGGCGCTGGCCGGGAACGACTGGGCGGAGTACTACTTCAATCCCGGTGTGCCGTTCTACTCGGTGCTGCCGGACCTGGCGCGCTTCCCCTGCTACGTGCTGCTGGGCAATACCCCTGAACCGGTTGATGACGACGGCCCGCGCTCCCCCAGCATGTCCGCGGGGCGCATCGACGCCGACCTGGCCGAGCTCATCGACGGTGCCGCTTGGCTGCTCGGTGGCGAAGCCGACTTCGACACCGCGATGCGCGAGCACGCCAACCGCGTGCACGTGCTCTTCCAGGGGCGCACCGAGCTGATGTACTCGATCGACGACCTGCTGACCTCCTACCTGCCGTGACAGCGCCACGATCCGGGAAAACGACGACACCGCATAGGGTTCTCGCATGAGCGATGCGTCGATCCGATCACTGGCACTGCACGATCCGCGGCTGCGGCTGCCCGCTGCGCGACTCCGGACCCTGCTTTCCCGCGTCGACGAGGACGAGCTGCCCGATGACTACGGTCGCGGTGGCGCGGTGCAGCGCATCGAGGAGCGGATGGCCACCTTGCTCGGCAAGGAAGCGGCGGTGTTCATGCCGACCGGTGCGATGTCCTCACAGGTCGCGCTGCGCCTGCACGCCGACACCCGGACGAGCCGGGTCATCGGTTTCCACCCGCTCGCCCACATCGAAGTGCACGAGCGCAAGGGTTACGCGGTGGTGCACCAGCTGATCGGCAAGCAGCTCGGCGACCACGACCGACTGCTGACGCTCGACGATCTGCAGGCCGTGCGGGAACCGCTGGCCGCGGTGCTCTGGGAGCTGCCCCAACGCGATCTCGGTGGTCTGCTGCCCGACTGGGACAGCCTGGTGGCGCAGACCGCGTGGGCCCGGGAAGGCGGCATCGCCGCCCATCTCGACGGCGCCCGCATCTGGGAGGCCCAACCGTATTACGACCGCAGTCACGCCGAGATCGCGGCGCTGTTCGACACCGTCTACGTGTCGCTGTACAAGAGCCTGGGCGGCCTCGGCGGCGCGATGCTCGCCGGTCCCGCGGCGTTGATCGAGCACGCCCGGGAGTGGCGGGCACGGCTCGGCGGGCAGCTGTACCACGCCTGGCCCCTGGCGGCCTCGGCCGAGGCCGGAATCGACGCCAACCTGCCCCGGATGCGCGAGTACTGGACGCGCGCCCGCGAGCTCGCCGCAGTCCTCGCGGAGGTGCCCGGGGTCGACACTGTTCCGCGCGTACCGCAGACTCCGCTGTTCCACGTGCACATCGACGCACCGCGCGAGGCACTGGACACCGCGCACGCGCAGTTGGTCGAGGAAGGCGGCATGCGGCTCTACCGGCGCTCGCGGACCACGACGCATCCCGACCGCAGCCGCTTCGAGGTGACCATCGGCGCGGACGCCATGCACCTGCCGGTCCCTGATGTCCGCGACGCCATCGCCGAACTGGCCCGCCGGGCGCGACAACACCGCAGCACGTAGGCCACGAGTAGCATCGTGCGCAGGCCCTGACCGGCAGCGAGGTGTTGCGACCCGCCCGATCCAGCCGCAGTGGCCGTTCGCGCGGTACCGAGCCGCGACCAAACACCTGAACTATCCACTGTGGATAGCGCATGCCCTTGGAGGTCGATTGATGTCGCAGCGGTTCGTGGTCATCACCGGTGGCCCGGGGGCGGGCAAAACGACGCTGATCGACCGGCTCGCGGCGGCCGGGTTCGCCCGCTCCGCCGAGGCGGGCCGCGGTGTGATCACCGACCAGATCGCCATCGGTGGTCGCGCGCTGCCCTGGGCCGACCCGGAGCTGTTCGCCGAGCTCATGCTGAGCTGGGAGCTGCGCTCCTACCACCAGGCATGCGAGGAGACCGGCACGGTGATCTTCGATCGCGGACTGCCCGACATCATCGGCTACCTCCGGCTCAACGGCCTCCCGGTGCCCGAGCACGTGCACACCGCCGCGAAAGCGTTCCGGTATCGCGCCCGCGTGCTGCTCGCCCCGTTCTGGCCGGAGATCTACGACCAGGACAGCGAACGCACGCAGTCCGCCGCCGAAGCCGAGCGCACCTGCCAGCACGTGGCCACCGCCTACGCCGACTACGGCTACGAACTGGTGCGGCTGCCGCGCGGCCCGGTCGAGGAGCGGGTGGGTTTCGTGCTCGACGAGTTGGCCGATCAGCGCAGCCGGTAGGTTCGGCCTTCTGCTCCCCACTCGCCGAACGGCGGGTACCACGACCCGCTTGATCCAGCCGCAGTGGCCGTCCGCGCAGCACCCGAGCCGTGACCGAATCGGTGACCGATGAGATTGATCTTGGTGTGCGAGGGCCTGGGCGCGTGCGGAATGGGAGTCGGATGAGCTGATCGCCTCGGCTACTTCTCGGGAGCCGTGTGATCGTGCGGCCGCTGGCCCTCGGATACCCGATCTGCCCGCATGTCCAGGGCGTCCAGGAACGCGGCGGCGGCCGGTGAGGGTCGCAGTCGGCTCCAGATCAGGTGCTCCACCCGGGTGGGTGGGTCACGGAGCTCGACGACGTGCACGTCGGAGAGTTGGGGCACAAAGGCGGCGGGCATCATGCCGATACCCAGGCCCAGCCGGACCATCCGCGCCAAGAGGTCCGCGTTCGTAATCTCGAAGGCGACCTCACGGCTGACCCCCGCAGCGGCGAACGCCTCGTCCGACTGAGCGCGTGCGGCCGAACCAGCGGGAAAGTCGACGAACACTTCGTTCGACAGCCGGTGCAGATCCACGTCGGCCTCGTCGGCCAGCGGGTGGCCGGGCGCCATCACCGCGACCAGCTCACCCCGCGCCAAGGCGCGCCCCCGGACGCCCTTCGGCTGAACGTTCGGCGGCAGCCCGAGGAACGCGAGGTCCAGGGTGCCCTGCCGGACCTGTGCGGCCAGCTCGTCGCTCGACCCCACACGAAGCGTGATCCGCACCTGCGGATGGCACACGTGAAAGCTCTTCAGCACACTCGGCAGGTCGACTGCCGTGACGGTGGGAATGGTGCCGATGGCGAGCCGACCGCGAAGCTCCCCGGATGCCGCTGCCACCTCGGCGCGAGCCCGTTCGGCGGCGTCGAGAGCCTGCCGGGCGGCGGGCAAGAACGCTTCGCCAGCTGGGGTCAGCTCGACCCGGCGGCTGGTGCGGTCGAAGAGCCGGGCGCCCAGCTCTCGTTCCAGTCTGGCGATCTGGTGGCTCAATGCGGACTGGACGACCAGGCAACGCTCCGCGGCACGGGTGAAGTTCGCCGTCTCCGCCACCGCGACGACATAGCGAATCTGCTGTAGCTCCACGAATACATCTTGAATCACGATCGCTGGCTTGACAAACATGCATTGGACTCATTGATCCCGAGTCCCCGAGGCTAGGGGCATGACGGACGCAGCCGGGACGGACACCCCGCGTAGTACGGGGCACCACAAGACCACCGAGGCGCCAGACGGCGGCGCTTCGCTGAACCGCGGGCTGCTGCTCCTGATGGCCGCCGCCACGGGACTCTCGGTAGCGAACAACTACTTCGCCCAGCCACTACTGGACCTGCTCGGCCGCGAGCTGCGGCTCAGCACCACGATGGCCGCAATGATCGCGACGGCCGCACAGGTCGGTTACGGGCTGGGTCTCATGCTGCTCGTGCCGCTCGGCGACCTGGTGGAACGCCGCAGGCTCGCCGTCATGCTTTACGCGGCCACCGCGGTGTTCCTGCTGGTCTCGGCGACCGCACCCAACGGAGCCCTGCTGCTGGCCGGAACCGTGCTCACCGCGTTCACCTCGGTGGCGGCCCAGGTCGTGGTGCCCTACGCCGCCACGCTGGCGGCACCGGGGCAGCGCGGTCGGGTGATCAGCACGGTGATGACCGGCCTGATGCTGGGTGCACTGCTGTCCCGTGCGGTCTCGGGAGGGCTAGCCGAACTCGGCGGCTGGCGAACGGTCTACTGGGTGAGCGCGATCCTGATCGCCGCGGTGGCAGTGCTGCTGTGGCGCTTCCTACCGCCCCTGCACACCCCGATCGGGCTGTCGTACCCGGCGCTGCTGCGCTCAACGATCGCGCTGTTCCGCCACGAGCCCGTGTTGCGGTGGCGGGCCAGCCTCGCCGCTTTGGCGTTCGCATCGTTCAGCGTGATGTGGACGGCGCTGACCTTCCTGCTCGCCGGCCCGCAGTACGGCTGGTCCGAGGCGGCCATCGGGCTGTTCGGGCTGGTGGGTGCGGTGGGCACGGTGACAACGACGGTGGCTGGCCGACTGGCCGACCACGGCTACGTGCAATGGGTCACCGGGATCGGCACTGCCGCGCTGACCGCGGCCTGGTTGCTGATCGGCGCGGGCGGGAGCTCGCTCGGGTGTCTCCTCGGCGGGGTGGTCGTCCTCAACATGGCGAACCAGGCGGTGCTCAACAGCAACCAGAACGTCATCTACGCGCTACGCCCGGAGATCCGCAATCGGCTCAACTCCGCGTTGACGACGGCCTACTTCGCCGGCGGTGCCGCGGGCTCCGCGCTGGGCGCGGTGGTGTGGGTGCGTGGCGGCTGGGCCGCGGTGAGCGTCCTGGGCGGCGTGCTGGCCTGCGGGACCTTCGTCCTGTGGGTGCTGGAACGCCGAGGGAGCTGAGTCGCGGGGCGAACTCCTGATCGGCTCACCGCCCTCGGAAAGGGCTTGGCCATGACATCGTTGGAAGGATCTCGCAGTGTCGAACAAGAAGACCATCCTGGTCACGGGCGCGACTGGTGGCCAGGGCGGCGCCGTTGCCCGCAGCCTGCTCAACGACGGCTGGGTGGTGCGCGCCCTCGTCCGCGACCCGGACAAGCAGGGGGCAAAGGACGTCGAGGCGCTCGGCGTGGAGCTGGTCGCCGGCGACCTCGACGACCCGGAGTCGCTGCGCGCGGCAGCGCAGGGCGTGCACGGCGTCTTCAGCGTGCAGCCCGCCGACTTGGCCGACCCACAGCCCGAAGTCGAGGTGCGGCAGGGCAAGAACGTCGCCGACGCGGCGAAAACCGCGGGCGTCGCGCACCTGGTCTACAGCTCCGTTGGCGGCGCCGAGCGCAAGTCCGGCGTCGGGCATTTCGAAACCAAGGCGGAGATCGAGGCGCACATCGATGGCATCGGGGTGCCCGCGACGGTGCTGCGCCCGGTGTTTTTCATGGAGAACTGGTCGTACATGGTGCCGGAGGCGGACAACGGTGCGCGGGTCGGCTCGGTCGCGCTGGACGCGGACACGTCGCTGCAGATGATCGCGCTGGTCGACATCGGCCGGATCGCAGCGGACGCGTTCGACGAACCGGCCGAGTTCATCGGCAAGAAGGTCGAGATCGCCGGAGATGAGCTGACCGTGCGGCAGGTCGCCGAGGTGTTCACCAAGGTCGACGGCATCCCGACTCGCTTCGAGCGGCTGCCGATCGAGGAGCTGCGGGCCGATGCCGAGGAGGCGGCGAACATGTTCGCCTGGTTCAACGAGAAGGGGTACCGCGCCGATATCGTCGCGCTCCGCGAGCGGTACCCGGAGCTGCTGACCTTCGAGGCGTGGTGGAGAAAGAACCGGTAGGAGATCGGACGCCGTTCACCGATGCCGCAGTCGAGCCCGCGCGGCCGCGATGTGTTGTTCGGCCTGGGCCTCGGTCTGCGACTGGAACGTTCGGCTGGCTGTTCCTGCAAGCCCGGTGATGTGGCCGCGTTCGGTGCTGGAGCGGCCGGGGTCATCGGCTTATCGCCGGTCAGCGCAGCCGGTAGGTTCGGCCTTCTACTCCCCACTCGCCGAACGGCGGGTGCTGGCCACGATCGATCGCGCGGATCGATGGGCGCCCGATGTGGGCGAACACGAGCCGACCGACACCGGCCCGGGCGGCGCGTTCTGCCGTATCCACGGTGGCGGCGTGGCCGCCGACGCCCCCGGCGAAGCGGATCGGCCGGTCCCACCCCGCCGCGTCGGCGAACATCAGCTCCGCCTCGGCGGCCCAGTCGGGAAAGGTCCAGAATTCCGGCGCCCACACCGCGTGGTGACCGCGGTGGTCGATGAGGTAGCCGTAGGTGGGGTGCGAGGTGTGCGCGACGGGCAACGGGCGCAGCCGAACCCCACCGGCCTGGTACTCGACCGCACCAGCAGCTATCCCGAGTGCTCGGCTGCGGCGTCGGATCGAGGGCATGAGCTCGGCGCGTTCGTCGCAGACCAACCAGGCGTCGACCGGTTCGCCTTCGGCGGCGGTTCCGCCACCGTCGATGACCACCCGGTGCCCGGCCCAGCACACTGCCAGCCCGGCCGGGCGGTACCGGGGCGAGTTCATCGCGCCCACGCCCAACAACGTCAGCTCCACCACCGCACCGAAGGTAACCGAACGGAAGCGGTGCCGACCGCCACGCCCGAGCCCACCGCCGACCGACGTGCGAGAAGCCCACGATCGGGATGTGACGGCAGGTCAGGACCGGTGGAGGCGCGCGAACGGCCACCGGTGATGATCGAGTGCCGCCGAGCGCCTCGGCCACGTCTCCACCGCCGGGATGTCGATCCTCGGCCATCGGCTCCGACCTTGGGGTGAGGGACCCGTCCAGGGGTACCCGACGACGACGGAGGAGAGGACTGCGCATGGGCCAGCCCGTAGTGCATTTTGAGATCATCGGGACTGCTCCGGACGTGCTGCGCGACTACTACGGCGGTCTCTTCGGCTGGGAGTTCAACACCGGTGACGCGATCAGCGAAAAGGTCTCGCAGCCGGGGAAGTACCACTTCGTCGACGGCCGCACGACCGGTGACGGGAACGGCATCAACGGCGGCGTCTGCGGAGGCTCGGCTGCTGGATGGCTCGCGGCACGTATGCCTGGTCGAGCGTGCCGACGTCGGTGCCTGGCGGGACGATCTCGTCGATCCGGTCGAGGATGTCGTCGGTGAGTGCCACGTCGATGCCAGCGAGAAGGTCGTCGAGGTGGCTCATCGTGCGCGGTCCGACGATCGCGCTGGTCACGCCGGGATGAGCGATCGCGAACGCCATGGCGAGGTGGGTCAGCGGCAAGCCCGCTTCCTCGGCGAGCGAGATGAATTGCTCGACGGCGTCGAGACGGCGCTCGTCGTTGAGGTGCTTGACGAAGCTGGCGCGGCGGAGTTCGTTCTGCTGGCCCTTGCGGACGCGCCCCGTGAGCAGTCCCTGCCCGAGCGGGCCCCACACCAGCGTGCCCACCCCATAGCGCTGCGCGACCGGTAGCACCTCGCGTTCGATGCCGCGGTTGAGCAGCGAGTAGGGCGGCTGCTCGGTGTGGAACCGTTCCAGACCGCGCCGCTCGGCGACCCACTGGGCTTCGATGATGTCGGACGCTGGCATCGAGGACGTCCCGATCGCACGGACTTTCCCGCTGTGGATCAGGTCGGAGAGCGCGGAAAGCGTCTCCTCGATGTCCGTGGTGGGGTCCGGCCGGTGGATCTGGTACAGGTCAATGTGGTCGGTCTGCAGGCGGCGCAGCGAGTTCTCAACTGCGGTCACGATCCAGCGCCGCGAGGCGCCCTGTTGATTGGGGTCGTCACTCATCGGGCGGCTCACCTTGGTCGCGAGGACGACGTTGTCCCGTCGCCCCTTGAGCGCCTTGCCGACGACCTCTTCGGAGTCGCGGTAGGCGTCGGCGGTGTCGATGAGGTTGATTCCCGCGTCCAGCGCTTTGTGGATGATGCGGGCCGAGTCGTCGTGGTCGGGGTTGCCGACGGACGTGGCGAACATCAATGCGCCGAGCGCATGGGGGCTGACCTTGATACCGGTCCGGCCGAGCGTGCGGTACTGCATGCGAAATCTTCCTTTCTCCGCAAAAAGAACCAAATGGTCTGCAACCGCGACAAATCCCCGGAAGGCGGATGCCGCATGTGGCACGCGACCCCTCTCCGGTGCTCGTCTCGTCGCACCTGCGGGGCGCCGTCGGTCCGCCGAGCCGGTTTCCAGCGTGCGGTGGTGCGGGCGTCGGCGGGAGAGACGTCCTTATCCGGGGACGGTCAGTCCCTGGCTGCGTCCGGCGTCCCGGGGAATGGTGGAGGTGTGGACAGAACCGAACTGGCCGACTTCCTGCGCCACTGCCGTACCCGACTTGCCCCTGCCGATGTGGGGCTGTCGCAGGGCGCGCGGCGCCGCACCCCGGGACTGCGCCGCGAGGAGGTGGCGCAGCTGGCAGGCATGTCCACCGACCACTACACGCGGCTGGAGCAAGCCAGGGGCTCACGCCCGTCCCGCCAGATGCTCGCCGCTGTCGCCCGCGCGTTGCGGCTGACCGGCGACGAACGGGACCACCTCTTCCATCTGGCCGGTGAGGAGCCCCCACGCAACCGGCCGACCACGGAGCACGTCCGCCCCGGCCTGCTTCTCGTCCTCGATCGGCTGACCGACACTCCCGCCCAGGTGGTGAGCGACTGCGGCGACATCCTCGCGCAGAACGCGATGGCCAAGGCGCTCCACGGTGACGCGTCCGCCCGCCCCGAGGCGGAGCACAACGTCGCCTGGCGCTACTTCACGGACCCCTCCGCGCGGGAACTCTTCCCGGCCGAGGACCGTGACCGTGCCGCCCGCGCAGCAGTGGCGGATCTGCGCGCCACATTCGCCCGCCGCCCGGACGACGCGCGGCTGGCAGAGCTCGTACGCGGGCTCCGCGCCCGCAGCGAGGAGTTCTCGGCGCTGTGGGACGCCCACCACGTCGCCGTGCGCCGCGCCGACATCAAACGCTTCCTGCACCCGGTCGTCGGCCTACTGGAGCTGGACTGCGAGGTACTGCTGAACCCGGAGCACGATCAGCGGCTGATCGTCTACACCGCCCGTCCGGGCAGCAGGTCCTACGAGCGGCTGGAACTGCTGCGCGTGGTCGGCCTCCAGGATCTGACCAGTGGCTGAACCGCTCCGCCGGGTCCGCAGCAGCGATACCGCTTGGGCCCGACGGCCGGTCGTCGATGTCGCGTGGCGCCGTGCGGTCTTCACCGTGACAGCGGCGAAGACCGCTGCCTGGCTGATCGTCAGTCCGCTGGTCAGTGCCTTCCGCGCCTTCCGCGCCTTCAGCGGTCGAGGGCGGCGACCTCGCGTACGGCCTCGGCGACGGCGCGGAAGTCCTTGCGCAGGATCGCACCGTGGTTGCTGGCGACCCTCGCGTGGATTTTGATGTTCGGGTTGCGGGCGGTCACCTTGGGGAGGCTGGCGCGGATCCGTTCCTGCTCATCACCGCGGCTTCCGGGGGGTACGAGCCCGGCATGTTCGCCAGCATGTCGAGCTGGTCGGCAAGCGAAATGCGGCCCGGCCCAGGATCGTTCGGGCCGGGCCGCATTTCGCAGACCACGAGGATCCCCGCTGTCCCTTCATGCGAAAGGAATCGTTACCAGGTGGTGGCGATCTTCAAGCTGGACCCGGCCAACGTGGCCGAGGAGGTGCGCCGCGGCGAGCCCACCACGGCGCACCGCATTGAACGCCGACGGCGCACACCGAGCCGCTCTCAGAGTGTCGATTCACTCGACATGTCGAATGAATCGACATAGACTGATGTCATGCCTGACCGAGAACACGAACGCATCGCAGCCCTCTCCGCTCTCATCGGCTGGGCCGACCGCCGAGAACGCCTCGCCGAGGAGCGCGCCGACCTCGTCGCCGCCGCGTGGCGCAGCGGCTCGCGCAACGTCGCGGAACTCGCCCGACTGGCGCGGGTTTCGCGCGACACCATCTACGCCGACCTCAAAGCCCGCAGCATCGACACATCGGCTCGCGCGCAGGATCCGATCGGCACGACGGAGATCCCGCGCGACCAGCTGACGGCGGAGTCCGTGCGCCCGCTCGCGCACCTGGTCGATGCGGTGGCCCGCCCGGCATTCAGTCGCGACCCCAACGACCCCCTCACGCGAGTCACCACCAGTGCGGGCCGGACCTTGGGGCTGGTGGCCGACGTCCTGGATCCGCCCACCGACCAGGGGCCAGGCTGGACGCGGGAGGAACTGTTGCCCGGCTTGGCGGGCGAGGGCGCCGCGATCACCCACCACGCCCAGCGGGAGCTGGCGGCGAGCCAGCAGCCCGACCAGCTCGCGGCGCACACGGACTACATTCACCGCGCGATGCTGCATCGCGGCAGGCACGCGTCGGCGGAGCGCGTCGATGTGGTCGTCGCGCTGCCGATCGGAGGGTCGCTCACCGTCCGGTTGGATCGCGACGAGCGGGGATGGACGACCATCAGCGGCGACAGCCCGCTGCTCGCCGGTGAGATCGACGGACTGGACCACTTGGAAGTGCAGCACGCGCTCGCCGTCCTGAGTCGGGTGATCACCCGCAACCTGGACGAAGGTGCCTTCATCGAAAAGCGCAAGGAACCGTTGCCCGGTGGGCCGGTGGTCCGCCACCGCCTCACTCCGTCCAATGAGGACTGACGCCGCTGGTGACCTCGCCGGGCCACGCTGAGCGCGGCAGGTCAGGTGATTTTCAGGGCGCGTACCGGGTTCGCCACGGTGATCGCGCCGATCTGCTCGTCCGAGAGAGGCCCTTCTCCCGCATCATGGGCATGATACTCGCAGAGCTCGGGCGCGCGGTCCGCACGGTCTTCGCCTGCGACTATTTGGCCAGCCCCGGCCTGCGCCGGGAGATCCACGGCGGGCTCCAGTTCGTGGAGAACTGGAACAGCGCGAATACCGTGCTGCAGCACGGCAAGGACGGTGCTCTGGCCGGCCCGGACAAGGAGCACGCCGAGACCTCGATGCTCGCCCTGCACCTGCTCCAGTCCGCGCTTGTCCACGTCAACACCCTGCTGATTCAGCAAGTCCTGGCCGAACCGGCCTGGGCATCGCGGCTGAGCGAGGAGGACCGGCGCGGCCTGACCGCGCTGTTCTGGTCCAATGTCAACCCGTACGGCACTTTCCGCCTGAACATGGACAAGCGGCTCGACCTGGGGCCCGCCGCCGTGTCCCGCCCCCGCTACCCCTGAACGAGGGGGACCGCCGGAATACGGCGGAAAGGGGCAATGTCCCGGGATAGGCGCTGGTAGATCCCGGTAGCCCGGTCGTGTTGCGGGCTCGCTAGGGTGCCCGGGTCCAGGTTGTTGATCATTCCCGGAGTCTTGGGTGGCGTCGATCGATCGGACCGCGTATCCGCGGTTCAAGCGGGTGGTGTCGGCGCGGGAGCTGGCCGAGGCGTTCAAACCGACGATGGATGAGATCGCGTGGGCGCGTGGCCGGACCCAAACCGAGCAGCACCTCCTGGCCTTGGTATCGTGTGGCTGAAGTCGTACCAACGACTCGGCTATTTCCCGAAGCTCGCCGACGTTCCGGACGTGGTCGTCGAGCACGTCCGTCGGGTGCTGGATCTCGCCGAGGATGTCCCGTTCGCACAGCACGAGTCGGCTCGGACTGCGAAGTGGCACCGCCAGCTCGTCCGCGAGTTCGTGGGCGTGGTGTACGAGCCCGCTCGGGTGCGTACCGTCGGCGAGCAGGCGATCCGGAAAGCGGTGCAGACCAAGGACAATCCGGCGGACCTGATCAACGTGGCGCTGGAGGAGCTGGTCCATCAGCGGTGCGAGCTGCCGGGCTACAGCACGTTGGACACGCTGGCCGCGTCGATCCGCACCGAGGTCAACACGGGGTTGTTCGCGAGGGTCGCGGGCCGGATGAGCCTGGCTGATCGGGCACGGTTACAGCAGCGACTGCTGGTGATGGATCCGACGACGCGCCGCAGCGGGTTCGACCGCCTGAAGGATCCGGCGAAGGCGGCGACACTGGGCAAGTTCAAGGCCCGCCTCGCGTATCTCCAGGAGCTCGACGACCTGGGCGCGACCGAGGAGTGGTTGCGGGATGTTCCGCCGGGCAAGATCGCGCATTTTGCTGGTGAGGCCCGGGTGACCGATCTGGCGGACCTGCGCAAGGTCGGCGCCGACAAGCAGTGGACGCTGATCGCCAGCCTGATCCACGTCTGCCGCACGACGGCGCGGGACGAGGTGGTGACCATGTTCTGCAAGCGCATGGCCGTCATCCACAAGAAGGCCCGCGAGCACCTGGAGGAACTGCACGATACGCACCGGGCCGAATCCGAGCGTCTGCTGGGCATGTTCGGCGACGTGCTGTCGGTAGTACGGGAAGCCGTCGTGCCACCCGAGCCGGACATCGAGCCCGAACACCCGCCTGGACCTCGTTCCTGGTGCGCTGTTCCCCACCACAACACCCTGATCAGCTACGAGTCCCGGTGGAGGCCAAGTACGCGCGTATCGGGTACCGGCCACTGCGCCAACCAGATTGAGATCGGCCGCTTAGCTCCGCCAGGACATGCAACTGGCCCACACCATAGATCGGTGCGGCCCAGCGCAGTTCCTTTTTGGTGCTGGAAGCCGTTGTGGTCAGCGCTCTTCCACGAGGTCGGGGTTGCAGTGCCTGGGTGATGACCTCGCTGAGGCCCATGAGCAGCGCGTGAATCTCCAGGTGACGGGCCTCATCGACCGGGGCGAGCGGGAGCGGGCTGTCGCTGGACCAAGTCGTCCAACCTTCGGGCTCCGGATCGCGGCTGGCGGCGTTGGAGAGCGTGACGTGCACGCTGGTCATGCCGTTGGGCAACAGCAGGTTCAGCGTGGCGTCTGTGATCGGTGCAGTCGACGATGGTGTCCAGCCAACCAGCTCGGTCACCGCCACCGGCCTGCTCGTCCGATTCTGTCGGTTCGGGTTGAGTAGCTGGCCGATGGCGTAGATGGCCTTGTGGGCCATCCATGCCGCCTTGGCCAGCGGCTCGGGTTCCTCGCAGAGCATCGCAGGCCCCAGGACCGCGGTCATGTGCTCGGCCTCGACGAGCGTGGTTGGCCGCTGCACCTGCACGGCCGCACCGGGCGTACCGGCCCAACCTCGGTGAATGGGGCGACTCTTCCCGCCGATGCGGGGCATCAGGGGCGAAAGACCTGCGCGCCTGCTACCGGAAGGCCAGTGTGGGCGCGGGGCGGTGTTACCAGTGGATGGTGCCGCTGTCGATCTCGACCCAGGGGCTCTTCTGTCCGCAGGCCAAGTAGACGGGGGAGCCCGCGTCGCGCATACAGACCCAGAAGTGGACCTGGCCGGTCTCCCGGAGGTTGAAGTTGCAGTACTGCATCTTGCCCGAGCCCTGGGTATTGATGCAGTCGCCGAGTCGGCCGTAGTCGGTTTCGAACCGGAGCACGACGCCGTACCCGTCAAAGTCCAGATCCTGGACCCGGAACCAGTCGCCGTCGGCGTTGAACTGGCCGTAGCCCCCCTGCCACCCACTAGAGGTTCCCTCGGGGTGGGCCGTTAAAGACGACCAGTCGTCGGGTGGTCCGGCGTGCGCGGCCGGCGCAGTCACCGCCGAGGTGAAGACCATCGCGGAGGCCGCCATGGCCAGTCCGCCCAAGATCCGCTTCATCCTTGTGCTCACTGTGTCCCCCAGATGCTTTTCGTGATCGCCACGTGTGCCGGAACCTTGGCCAGGCGTGATCCGGTTCCCCTTCGAGCCGAAACGGTTGCGCGCACACGCACACGCGCGCGTGCTAGTTGATTTGGATGCAGCTGGCCTCGTTGTCGAAGACGTTGTTGCTGAAGTCTCGATCTTCACTGTCCGCGAGCGCCGTATAGCTGTCGCCGCTGCATTGGGCGGCGTCGGACCGGAGCGAGGCAGAGACACCCTTGTTGTTGATCATTGAGCTAGCGCCGTTATGGACGGGACGCGTGGTGCCCTCCCAGTTATTGTCGCGGAGATCCGAGTCGTCGTCATCGAATACCGCTCGCCCCCCAAGGAAGTCGTCGTGTTCGAACAGGCAGACCCGGTCCGCCGGGCAGGCTGGATTGTCGGCTTGCGCTGCGGGACTGACGGCAGCAGCAGCTAGCGCCACGCCACTTGTGGTGTTGTCCGTAACTGCCTGCTGGGCCGCAGTGAACGCAGCGGCTGCCATGAGGCCCCCAATAGCAGCTACTGTTCGACGTGCTCGCACAACATCTTCCCTTCTTACGTTGGCACCAAGTCCGGCGCAAAACTCAAGCTGCCCCAGCGCCGGTCAAAGTCGTTCGGTTCGTACCCCGACCGGCTTCTCATGCTGATCACGACTGAGCATTCCAGGATTTGCACCGCAACGGTTAGGCAGCGAGTGCACAGTTCCTTGACCAGGAGTCCACAGCCGCCCGGCGCTGTCTCTACCGACCCGCAACCCGGAATGCCTTGTTTGCTCTGTTTAGGGATTTCTGATCTTGGGGGCACCGGGCCGGATTCACCATCTGCCAAGGTTTTGACGGGCAGGCGGCATTGCTGGGATGCCGTCGACGGTTCTGGGGGAGAATCAATGATCGAGACGGTCTTTCGGAGCGAGGATCTGCCCGAGGCGCAGCGGTTCGAGCGTTGGCGGGAACGGTTGTCCCAGGTTCCGACGCCCATGTGTGTGAGCCGTGACCGTACCGCGGGTTTCGCGGTGTACCAGCGTAATTTGCACTTCGACGCCGTGCGGGTGTGGACGATGACGTTCCAGCCGATGGTCTTCCAACGGACCGCGACGCTGATCAGCCAGTCCGATCCGGAGACCTACAGGGTCGGCCTTCTGCTCAGCGGCGCGATGCAACGCAGCTGGGGTAGGCAGGAGGCGAACTACGGCAAGTACGAACTGCACGCCGACGACTCGTCTCAGCCGTTCGAACTGCGGGTGAGAAGCACGCACGGGCCGATCTCATGTGTAGGGATCGAGATCCCCAAGAAGCAGGTGACGCTGCCCCGAGGCCGGGCCGACCGGTTGATCGGGCGTCCGGTGTCCGCGCGCAACGGAATCGGCGCGCTACTGGCGGGAGCCCTGCTGCACCTGACTACCGACACCAGCGTGTACCGGCCCACCGACGATTCTCGCCTCGGCGCGATCCTCGGCGACCTGGTCTCGGCGCTGTTCGCCCACGTCATGGAGGAGGACGACCGCGGCCTGCCGCCGGAAACCCGCCGACGAACTCTGGCCCTGCGCATCCAGCAGTTCATCCGGCAACACCTGCACGACCCGCAGCTGACCCGCGACACGATCGCCGCCGCCCACCACATCTCGACCAGCTACCTGCACCGGCTGTTCCAGGACGACGGCATCCCGGTAATGGCCTGGGTCCGCCACCAACGCCTGGAACGAGCCCGCAACGACCTCGCCCTACATGCCATGCCTGTGCACGAGATCGCCGCACGCTGGGGATTCACGTGCCACACCGACTTCACCCGCGCGTTCCGCACCGCCTACGGCACCCCACCCCGCGACTACCGCCAACAGAAACTCCACACCCAACCAACAAGGCCAAGTGTGTCGAGGAACAGCGGGGCGAAAACCAGCGCTTAAGCGTGTTCCTCGAAACCCGTAGCAAAGTCCGGCCCATCCTGGGGCAGGCTCGGGCGGAGGCCGAGTGTTCGAGAAAGGAACCTTTCTCAACATGATCACTATCAGGCCGCTGGCCAAGCTCCGAACCGGCTCCGCAGTGTCGGAAAAACATGTTGCAAAGTCAGGGTGTCCAACAACATGATCAGCCCCCTTTGTCGTACAGGCGGCGCGCTAGCGATCATGAAAGACATCCCAGGAGTTTGAATGTCAAGCGGCGGCTTTCTCGACGCGATGCGACCAGGCGGTGGTCTCGTTGTAGGGGGTGCGGGTTTTGAGGCAGCCGTGCAGGATGCCGACGAGGCGGTTGG
>NZ_JBQQBO010000046.1:0-30990 GCF_052246905.1 Saccharopolyspora antiqui | reverse complement strand
CCCCGCCCCCCCCCCCCACCCCGGTGTCGCAGCGCTGCGGGATCTGCGCTCGACGTTTTCAGTCCTTGAGTTCGCAGAGCGTGGTGCCTTGGGAGACCGAGTCACCCGGCTTCGCCGACAGGCCCGTCACCGTGCCCGCTTTGTGGGCGGTGACCGGGTTTTCCATCTTCATCGCTTCCAGGACCGCGATCAGGTCTCCGGCGGCGACCTGCTGGCCGTCGGTGACCGCGACCTTGACGATGGTGCCCTGCATCGGCGCGGTCACCGCGTCGCCGGAGACCGCGGCACCGGCCTTGCCCGCGGAACGCTTGCGCGGCTTGGCCTTCGCCGTCGGGGACGCTGACGGCGCGGCGAACTCGGCGGGTAGCGAGACCTCCAGGCGGCGGCCACCGACCTCGACGGTGATCGTCTGCCTCGGCTCCGGTTCCTCTGCCTCGACGCCGCCGGTGAACGGTTCGATGGTGTTGTCGAACTCCGTCTCGATCCACCGGGTGTGCACCGTGAACCCGTCGGTGCCGACGAACGCCGGGTCGCGGACGATCGCGCGGTGGAACGGCAGCACCGTGGCCATGCCGTCAACGACCATCTCATCGAGCACCCGTCGGGCCCGCTCCAGGGCCTGCTGCCGGTCGGCGCCGGTGACGATCACCTTGGCCAGCAGCGAATCGAACTGCCCGCCGATCACGCTGCCCGTCTCGACCCCGGCGTCCACCCGCACGCCCGGCCCCTGCGGCGCGACGAAGCGGGTGACCGTGCCGGGCGCGGGCAGGAAGCCGCGGCCCGCGTCCTCGCCGTTGATCCGGAACTCCAGCGAATGACCGCGCGGTTCGGGGTCCGCGGCGATGCGCAGCTTCTCCCCGGCGGCGATCCGGAACTGCTCGCGGACCAGGTCGAGGCCGGTGGTCTCCTCCGAGACCGGGTGCTCCACCTGCAGCCGGGTGTTGACCTCCAGGAACGAGATCGTCCCGTCCAGGCCCACCAGGAACTCCACGGTGCCCGCACCGTAGTAACCGGCCTCGGCGCAGATCGCGCGCGCCGCTTCGTGGATGGTGCGGCGCTGCTCGTCGGTGAGGAACGGCGCCGGGGCCTCCTCGACGAGCTTCTGGTGGCGGCGCTGCAACGAGCAGTCGCGGGTGCCGACGACCAGCACGTTGCGGTGCTGGTCGGCGAGGACCTGCGCCTCGACGTGCCGCGGCCGGTCCAGGTAGCGTTCCACGAAGCATTCGCCGCGACCGAACGCGGTTTCGGCCTCCCGCACCGCCGAGGCGTACAGCTCGGGGATCTCCTCCAGCGTCCGGGCCACCTTCAGGCCCCGGCCGCCACCACCGAACGCGGCCTTGATGGCCACCGGTAGCCCGTTCTCCTCGGCGAAGGCCACCACCTCGTCGGCACCCGAGACCGGGTCCTTGGTGCCCGGCACCAGCGGCGCCCCGGCACGGGTCGCGATGTGCCGGGCGGTGACCTTGTCGCCGAGGTCCCGGATCGCCTGCGGTGACGGGCCGATCCAGATCAGGCCCGCGTCGAGCACCGCTTGGGCGAACTCGGCGTTCTCGGACAGGAACCCGTAACCGGGGTGCACCGCGTCGGCTTCCGACCGCTTCGCAACGTCGATGATCTTGTCGATGCTCAGGTACGACTCGCCCGGCGTCGAACCGCCCAGCGCGAACGCCTCGTCGGCCAGCCGCACGAACGTCGCGTCGGCGTCGGGCTCGGCGTAGACGGCGACGGAGGCGATGCCCTCGTCCTTGCAGGCGCGGATCACCCGCACCGCGATCTCACCGCGGTTGGCGATCAGGACCTTGCTGATCGACGTCACGTCCACAGTGGTCAACTCCTCATTTCCCGGCGCGACGCCGGAGGAACCGTCGAAATCTTGGTTGGGAACCGTCAGCCCGGCAGGCCCGACGCGCGCCAGGCGTGCGGACCGGGGCGCAGCGGCCGACGGCCCGCCGGGTGGCGCGCGCCAGCGGCCCGGTCGCCCCACAGCGACATCTGCCGCCGCGTCGGCGGCGCCGCGGCGTTCGTGGCGGCCAGGCCGCTGAGCGCCGTGGTCAGCGCGGCGATCTCGACGTCGTCGGGATTGCCGCGCACGATGCGCAGCACCGGGCGCTCGCCCGGTGTGCCGTCTGCGTGCTGGCTCATGTGCACCTCCTCGCGAGTGGTGCGGCGATCGCCGCCACTCACGGCGTCACAGGGGGATGTTTCCGTGCTTCTTCGCGGGCAGGCTGGCGCGCTTGTCGCGCAGCATCCGCAGCGACCGCGCCACGTACCCACGGGTGTAGGACGGCGGGATCACCGAGTCGACGTAACCGCGTTCGGCGGCGACGTAGGGGTTGCAGAGCGTGTCCTCGTACTCCTGCTGCAAGCGGGCCCGCACCGCCTCGACGTCCTCGCCGGACTCGGTCGCCTCGGCCAACTGCCGCCGGTACAGGATGTTCACCGCGCCCTGCGCGCCCATCACCGCGATCTGCGCCGTCGGCCAGGCCAGGTTGACGTCGGCGCCCAGGTGCTTGGAGCCCATCACGTCGTAGGCCCCGCCGTAGGCCTTGCGGGTGATCACGGTGACCAGCGGGACGGTGGCCTCCGCGTAGGCGTACAGCAGTTTCGCGCCGCGCCGGATGATGCCGTTCCACTCCTGGTCGGTGCCCGGCAGGAAGCCCGGCACGTCGACGAAGGTCAGCACCGGGATGTTGAACGCGTCGCAGGTCCGCACGAACCGCGCGGCCTTCTCGCTGGCGTCGATGTCCAGGGTGCCCGCGAACTGGGTGGGTTGGTTGGCCACCACGCCCACCGGGTAGCCCTCGACTCGCCCGTAGCCGGTGATGATGTTCGGCGCGAACAGGGCGCCGACCGCCAGGAACTCCGCGTCGTCGACGACGCGGGAGATCACCTCGTGCATGTCATAGGGCTGGTTGGGCGAATCCGGCACCAACTCGTCCAGCTCGCGGTCGGCGTCAGTGATCGAATCGGAAAACGAAACGATGCCGGTGGCGGTGCCATTCTCGGCACCCTCGAACACCGGCGGCTCGGCGAGGTTGTTGCTGGGCAGGTAGGACAGCAGCTCCTTGACGTAGGCGATCGCGTCCGCCTCGTCGGTGGCCAGGTAGTGCGCGTTGCCGGAGCGCGAGTTGTGGGTGCGGGCGCCGCCGAGTTCTTCGAAGGTCACGTCCTCACCGGTGACCGTCTTGATCACGTCCGGGCCGGTGATGAACATGTGCGAGGTCTGGTCGACCATCACGGTGAAGTCGGTGATCGCCGGGGAGTACACCGCCCCGCCCGCGCACGGCCCCATGATCAGCGAGATCTGCGGGATGACACCCGAGGCGTGCGTGTTGCGCTTGAAGATCTCGGCGTACAGGCCCAGCGCCGCGACACCCTCCTGGATCCGCGCGCCGCCGGAGTCGTTGATCCCGATCAGCGGGCAACCGGTCTTCAGCGCCAGGTCCATGACCTTGACGATCTTCTCGCCGAAGACCTCGCCCAGCGATCCGCCGAAGACGGTGAAGTCCTGCGAGAACACGCACACCTTGCGGCCGTCGACGGTGCCGTACCCGGTCACCACGCCGTCGCCGTAGGGGCGGTTGGCCGCCATGCCGAAGGTCGTGGACCGGTGCCGGGCGTGCTCGTCGAGCTCCACGAACGAACCCGGGTCCAGCAGCATGTCGATGCGTTCGCGGGCGGTGTTCTTGCCCTTCGCGTGCTGCTTGGCCACCGCGCGCGCCGAGCCCGCGTGCACCGCCTCGGCGTTGCGCTGGTACAGATCCGCCAGCTTGCCCGCTGTCGTGTGGATGTCCGGCACGTCAACCGGCGGCTGACCGACCGGCTCCGTCGCGCTGCTCATGCAACCAACCTGTCCTCGTTACCTGCTCGGCTCCAGTGTCTACGGCCCACCTGCGGCTGTACACGGGCGTGGGCGGTCTCGGCGGCTCCATCACCCCAGCGCGCGCGACGCACCAGCGGGCAGACCTGGTCAGTGCGGAGATTAGTGCGCCGCGGTTGCCGAAGTCAATTTCGAAGTGAGCAGCGCGTAGCCCACCCAGACTAATGCAAGCCCTTCTTCCTGCGGGTTCATCACCTAAGTGAATGGGGCGTAGCAACTCGCCTAAGCTTCGTGGTGGCTGGTCATCCGGTCGTGACCGGGGTGTCGAGCATCAGCGCCGAGCCGACCCGCAGCAGTGCGTCCACGTCGCGCACCGAGCCGGTGCGGGCCATGTCGTTGGCCGCCGTCAACGCCGCCTGCACCAGGATCCGGGACCGCACCGGGTCGAGTTCCGGGCGCGCCTCGCACAGCAGTCCGACCCACTCCGCCACGTAGGCGTGCTGCGTCTGCCGCGCCCGGTGCCGTTCCGCGTCCGGCAGGTGGTTGACCTCGCTGACCAGGATGTCGATGAACCCGCCGTGGTCGAAGGCGAACGTGATGTAGGAGCGCAGCAGCTCGCGCAGCGCGTCGTCGGCGGCCGGGGTGTTGGCCAGCGTGCGTTCGAGCTCGACCTCCAGCCACGCGTTGCCGCGGGTGATCACCGCACCGAGCAGTTCCTGCTTGCTGGCGAAGTAGTTGTACAGGCTGGGCCCGGCGATGCCCGCCGCGGCACCCACGTCCTCGGTGGTCACCTTGGTGTACCCGGCGTCGGAGAACAGCCGCATCGCCGCGGACAGCAGCAACCGGCGCCGGGAGGCACGCCCGGCGAACAGCGCCGACCGCTGGTCGAGCCCGGCCGGGCGGCGCGCGGCGAACCGCAGCGGCGGTTGGGTCCCGATGACGACGACCATCGCCCGCAGCAGTTGCTCGAACTCGCGCCGGGACAGATCCACCTGGTGGTAGGAGGGGCTGGTGAGGACGCTGAACATGCACCACGCGCGGAACCGGGCGTCGGCACCGGTCAGCTCCGGCCGGAAAGCGCGCGCCACCTCGGCCAGTCCGCTGGCGACACCGCGCAGTTCCTCACGCAGCACGTCGCGCTGCTCCTCCGGTAGGTGCCGGGCCTCGCGCTGCCACAGCACACCGAGCTGGCGGTGGTCGAGCGCGGCGGCGGCGAGCTGCGCGACCACCTGGTCCAGGTCGTGGTCGGCCACCCGCGCGGTGATCGCGCTGAACGGGTGGAGTTCGTCGAGCACCACGCGGGTCAGCAGCTGCTGCTTGCCCGCGAAGTGCCGGTACAGCGCCGACGACCCGACCCCGACGGCCTCGGCGATGTCGCTCATCCCGACCCGCGCATACCCGAGGCGGTAGAACAGGTCCGCAGCGGCGGCGGTGATCATGGCACGCCGGTTGCGCGGGCGCGTGTTGCGGGCAGGTGTGCTGGTCGCCTCCGCCATCGTCGCCTCCCTCCACCGGATGTCACGGACATGCTTTGCGCACCGTCGTGCGGGACTCCTGGCGCCGTCACCAGCGCCAGCGGGTGAGCGCGGCGAGCTCGGCTGGGTCGGCGTCGGCGAAGCGGTCCGCTTCGGCGCGGCGAACCGTGCAGATCGCGTCGTGCAGTTCCTTGCCCAAGGCATCGGCCAGCACTTCCGACTCCTCCAGCGCGGCGGCGGCAACCGCGGCGTTCGTGGGCAGTCGGCGGACGCCCGCCGCAGTGCGTTCGTCGTCGGTCAACGCGGCCGGATCGCCGCTGATCTCCTGGGGAAGCCGCAGTTCTTCGCGCATTCCCGCGAGGCCCGCCGCCAGCACAGCACCCACCGCCAGGTACGGGTTCGCGGTGGCGTCGAAGCATTTCACCTCGGCGTTCGCGGCCCACTGCTGGGTGCCGGTCGTGCCGGTGATCAGCCGCAACGCGGCCTCCCGCGCCTCCCGGCCCCACACCTGCCAAACCCCGGCCCACCGGGACGGCTCCAGCCGGAGGAAGCTCGCCGGGTTGCCCGCACCAATGGCCACCAGCGCGGGAAGTTCCCGCAGCACCCCGGCCAAGAACGCCTCACCCGCCGGGTGCAGGCCGTAGCGGCCGGACCCATCGGCGAACAGGTTGCCCTCGGCGCCGTGCACCGACAGGTGCAGATGCCCGCCGGAACCCGCGCCGCCGGGGACCAGGCAGGGCGCGAAGCTCGCCCGCCAACCGTGCCGCCGCGACACCGCGCGCACCGTGTGCCGCACCAGCAACGCGTCGTCGGCAGCACCCAGCGGATCCGTCGCCGCCACCGACAGCTCCACTTGGCCGAGCGCGTACTCCGGGTGGAACTGCTGGACCTCCAACCCCTGCTCGCGCAGGGCGGAGACCAGTTCGCGCGCGTAGTCGGCGGTGGCCTCCAGCCGCACCTGGCCGTAGGCGGGGCCGGTGAGGACCGGGACGAACTCGTCGGTGTCGGCCGCGCCCAGCGCCCATTCGTGTTCGAAGGCGGCGAGCACCGTCAGCCCGACGTCGGCGGCGGCCTGCACCTGGCGCGCCGCGAAGGCCCGCTGGCAGGCGACGAACCGGCTCCCGTCCTGGGTGAACTTGTCGGCGGGCGCCCAGGCCCAGCCCGGCAGCGCCGCCAACCGCACCAGCCGGTCCAGGTCCGGCACCAGCCGCAGGTCGCCGTCGGGACCGCCGAGGTAGCGGCCGAGGGCCATCACGTCGTCGAAGGTGAACGTCTCGAAGCACGGCGAGGCCCCGACGCCGAAGCGCGCGGCGGCGGGCAACCGGTCCAGCGGAACGGCTTTCACCCGCACGTTCCCCGCGTTGTCCACAAAGGACATCTCAACCAGCTCGACGCCCTCGGCCCGCAACCGGGCGACGGCGTCGGCCAACCCGGCCTGCTCCGGTCCCGGGATCCACTCCGTACTCATAGCCGCCACCGTATCCAGCATTCGAGCCGAAGGGCACCCGTGGCCAACACGCCGGGCCGCGGGCGCCCCGAATTCACGACGGACTCAGTTCTGGTTTCCGGCGAGCAGTTGTTCGAACGGGACGGGCTCTTCGAAGGCGTCGGGACGGGCGGCCAGCAGCCTGGTGGACGACGGCTGGCTCAACCCGGCCGATACGACGACCAGCTTCCGGTCGCTCATTTCACCGCCTCCGCCTTCTTCGCCTCGGCCTCGGCCAGCAGCGACGCGTGCGTCGGGGCGTCCGGCACGTGCTTCGGCCGCAGCGACTCGAATTCCTTGCGCAGCACCGGGACGACCTCCTCCCCGAGCAGGTCGAGCTGCTCCAGGACGGTCTTGCACGGCAGCCCGGCGTGGTCCATCAGGAACAGCTGGCGCTGGTAGTCGCCGACGTAGTCGCGGAAGGCCAGGGTCCGGTCGATGACTTCCTGCGGACTGCCGACGGTCAGCGGGGTCTCGCGGGAGAACTCCTCCAGCGACGGCCCGCCGCCGTACACCGGCGCGTGGTCGAAGTACGGCCGGAACTCGCGCACCGCGTCCTGGGAGTTCTTCCGCATGAACACCTGGCCACCGAGCCCGACGATCGCCTGGTCCGCCGAACCGTGCCCGTAGTGCTCGAACCGCTGCCGGTACAGCCGCACCATCCGCTCGGTGTGCTCCTTGGGCCAGAAGATGTGGTTGGCGAAGAAACCGTCGCCGTAGTAGGCGGCCTGCTCGGCGATCTCCGGACTGCGGATGGAGCCGTGCCAGACGAACGGCGGCACGCCGTCCAGCGGCCGGGGCGTGGCGGTGAACGACTGCAGCGGGGTGCGGAACCGGCCCTCCCAGTCGACCACGTCCTCCCGCCACAGCCGGTGCAGCAGGTTGTAGTTCTCGATGGCCAGCGGGATGCCCTGGCGGATGTCCTGGCCGAACCACGGGTATACCGGGCCGGTGTTGCCGCGCCCCATCATCAGGTCGACCCGGCCGTCGGCCAGGTGTTGCAGCATCGCGAAGTCCTCGGCGATCTTGACCGGGTCGTTCGTGGTGATCAGCGTGGTCGAGGTGGACAGGATCAGCCGCTCGGTGCGCGCCGCGACGTAGCCGAGCATGGTGGTCGGCGAGGACGGCACGAACGGCGGGTTGTGGTGCTCACCCGTGGCGAAGACGTCCAGGCCGACTTCCTCGGCCTTGAGCGCGATCCGCACCATCGATTTGATGCGCTCGGCCTCGGAGGGGGTGCGGCCGTTGGTCGGGTCGGTGGTGACGTCGCCGACCGTGAAGATCCCGAACTGCATCTGAGCTCCCTCACTAGCCAGTTACTACAATCTTCAACTACTTTCACGAACGATTCTGCCTTGCGAGTTGTTCCCGGTGAACCGCAACCCCCACCAGCGGGACGCAGGTCACAAGCAGACCGCGATCGAGATCCGCCCGTCCAGCCGGTCAACCCGACACGTCAACCCGACACACGGCCGCATGTCGTGGCCGACGCGAACAGGTCGATGTCCCGGGGCTGCGTAAGATGCGCGCCGTGGCTTCCCCCGATCTTGCTTTCGAGGTGACCAACGCCCAGCAGGTCTTGCAGCGGGTGTTCGGCTACGACTCCTTCCGCGGCGCGCAGCAGGAGATCGTCGAGCACGTGGTGGGCGGCGGCGATGCGCTGGTGCTGATGCCGACCGGCGGAGGCAAGTCGCTGTGCTACCAGATCCCGGCCCTGGTGCGGCCCGGGATCGGCGTCGTCGTCTCACCGCTGATCGCTCTGATGCAGGACCAGGTCGACGCGCTCAACGAACTCGGCGTGCGCGCGGGCTTCCTCAACTCCACGCAGACCTTCGAGCAGCGCGGCAACACCGAGGACGCGTTCGTCTCCGGGGATCTCGACCTGCTCTACCTGGCACCGGAGCGGTTGCGGCTGGACTCGACGCTGGAACTGCTCGACCGCGGCGAGGTCTCGCTGTTCGCGATCGACGAGGCGCACTGCGTGGCGCAGTGGGGCCACGACTTCCGCCCCGACTACCTGGCCCTCTCGGTGCTGCACGAGCGCTGGCCGTCGATCCCGCGCATCGCGCTGACCGCCACCGCCACCCAGGCGACCCGCGGCGAGATCGCCACCCGGCTGGACCTGACCGAGGCCCGGCACTTCGTCGCCGACTTCGACCGGCCGAACATCCAGTACCGCATCGCGCCGAAGAACGACCCGAAGAAGCAGCTGCTGCAACTGCTGCGCACCGAGCACGCCGGTGACGCGGGCATCATCTACCGGCTCTCCCGCGCCGAAGTGGAGCGGACCGCGGAATTCCTGGTGGCCAACGGGATCGACGCGCTGCCCTACCACGCGGGCCTGGACAAGGGGGTCCGCGCCACCCACCAGTCCCGGTTCCTGCGCGAGGACGGGCTCGTCATGGTCGCCACCATCGCTTTCGGCATGGGCATCGACAAACCCGACGTGCGTTTCGTCGCCCACCTCGACCTGCCCAAATCGGTCGAGGGCTACTACCAGGAAACCGGTCGGGCGGGCCGCGACGGACTCCCGTCGACCGCCTGGATGGCCTACGGCCTGCAAGACGTGGTGCAGCAGCGCAAGCTGATCGAGCTCTCCGAAGGCGACGACGCGCACCGCCGCGCGCAGTCGAGGCACCTGGACGCGATGCTGGCGCTGTGCGAGACCGTCGAATGCCGCCGGACCCGGTTGCTCGCCTACTTCGGCCAGGACGCGACGACGGCCTGCGGGAACTGCGACACCTGCCTGAACCCGCCGGAGTCGTGGGACGGCACGGTGGCCGCGCAGAAGCTGCTGTCGACCGTGGTCCGGCTCGACCGCGAGCGCAACCAGAAGTTCGGCGCCGGACAGGTCATCGACATCCTGCGCGGCAAGAAGACCACGAAGATCGAACAGTTCCGGCACGACTCGCTGAGCGTGTTCGGCGTCGGCGCCGAGCTCAGTGACAACGAGTGGCGCGGCGTGATCCGCCAACTGCTGGCCCAACACCTGCTCGCGGTGGAAGGCGACTACGGCACCCTGGTCCTCACCGAATCCAGCGGCGAAGTCCTGCGCCGCGAGAATCCGCGCCAGGTCCTGCTGCGCACCGAACCCAAACGTGCCACCACCTCGGCAACCAAATCCAAGGCCCCCAAACAGGCGGCCCAGGACATGCCACCGGAAGCGGAACCGATCTTCCAACAACTCCGAGCCTGGCGCGCCGCCACAGCCCGAGAAGAGAACAAAGCCCCCTTCATCATCTTCCACGACTCAACCCTGCGCCAAATAGCCACAATCCAACCGTCCACTCTGGACGAACTAGCCACCATCAGCGGCGTAGGCGAACAAAAACTCACCAAATACGGCCAACAGGTCCTAAACGCCCTCCGACCCGAGTGATTTTTCCGAGTGAAGGGCACCTTTGACCGGCTTACTCGGTCAAAGGTGCCCTTCACCCATCGCTGAACCGGGTGGTGCGGGCGCGGTCGCGGAGGATGTTCTTCTGGAGCTTGCCGGTGGAGGTTTTTGGGAGGTCGCCGAAGATGATTTGCTTCGGGGCCTTGAAGTGGGCGATGCGGTCTCGGACGAAGTTGATCAGGTCGGCCTCGGTGGCGGTCGCCGCGTCCCGCAGCGTCGCGTAGGCGATGGGGACCTCGCCCCACTTCGGGTGCGGGGTGCCGACGACGGCCGCCTCCAGGACGTCCGGGTGCGCGGTGAGCGCGTTCTCCACCTCGATCGAGGTGATGTTCTCGCCGCCGGAGATGATCACGTCCTTGATCCGGTCGCGCAGTTCGACGTAGCCGTCGGGGTGCCGGACGCCAAGATCACCGCTGCGGAACCAGCCGTCCAGCGTGGCAGCGGCGGTCGCCGCCTCGTCGCGGTAGTAGCCGAGCATCACGTCGTTGCCGCGCAACAGGATCTCGCCGGGCGTCTGCCCGTCGGCGGGCACGTCGCGGCCCTCGGCGTCGACCACCCGCAGCGGTTCGGCGATCACGTTCGCGATGCCCTGCCGGGCGATCAGCCGGGCTCGCTGGTCGAGGGGCAGATCGTCCCACTCCGGCTGCCACTCGCACACCACCGCCGGGCCGAAGGTCTCGGTCAGGCCGTAGAGGTGCCGGATGTCGATGCCCAGCTCGGTCATCCGCGCCAGAAGCGCAGGCCACGGCGGCGCGCCACCGGCGAACACCCGCACCGGCTGGGAGATCGGTTTCGCGGCCTCCGGGTGCTCGGCCAGCATCGCCAGCACCGTCGGCGCGGCGCAGAAGTGCGTGACGCCGTCAGCGCGGATCGCACCCCAGATGTCCTCGGCGACGACCTTGCGCAGGCAGTGGTGCACCGCGCCAGCCGCCGTCACCGCCCACGGGAAGCACCAGCCGTTGGTGTGGAACATCGGCAGGGTCCACAGGTAGCGCGAAGACGTGTCGAGTTGCGCGTGGTAGGCCATCGCCAGCGCTTGGAGGTAGGCGCCGCGGTGGTGGTACATCACGCCTTTCGGACGACCGGTGGTACCGCTGGTGTAGTTGATCGACAGCAGCGAGCGCTCGTCGGCCACCTCGACCCGATGCGGTTGCGCCGCATCGCGCAGCTGGTCGTACTGGCCGGAATCGATCACCCGCAGGTCGAGACCGGACATCGCCGCGTCGAGGACCTGCCGGTACTCGATGTCCACAATGGCCAGTGCGGCACCGCTGTGTTCGAGGATGTAGCCGATTTCCGGCGCCGCCAAGCGGGTGTTGAGGGCGACCAGCACCGCACCGGCCAGCGGCACCCCGTAGTGCGCCTCCAGCAGCAGGTGGGTGTTCGGGGACAGGACCGCGACCCGGTCGCCTGGCCGAACTCCGTGCGCGGCAAGCATTCCGGCCAGCCGCTGCGCGCGATCCCAGAACTCCGCGTAGTCGTAGCGATGCGCTCCGTCGACCACCGCCGGGCGATCGGCGAACACCGCCGCCGCACGCTCCAAAAAGGACACCGGCGACAGTTCTCGAAACGCGATCCCGCTCACCACGCGCCCTCCCGGCCGGTTCTGGACGCCCAGTACCGGTTGCCCGGCACTGGGCGCGCCCGGAGCATAACCAGAACAACCCGGCTGGCGCGAGGGTCGATTCGCACGCACAGCTGCGGATTCAGGCGAACCGGAACACCGGCGCCCGCTAGAAGGCGAAGCCGCCTGGCTTGTCGTTGCGGTCGGCCAGCAGGCCCGCCAGCGTCGCGATGGCGATCTCCGGCGGTGTGCGGGAGCCGATGTTCAGCCCGATCGGCCGGTGCACCCGCTTGATCTCGGCATCCGGCACGCCGAGTTCCTGGAGCGCGGCCACGTGCGGACCGGCGTGGCGCGGGTTGCCCATGATGCCCACCCAGCGGACGTCATGCGCCAGCACGTCCCGCAGCAGGGGGCCGAGTTCTGGCCGGTGGTGATCGGTCACCACCACGTCCACCTCGGGGCCCAGTTCCGGCACCGCCGCCAGCACGTCGACGCCCTCCGGTACCGCCCGCTCGGCGTCCGGCTCGATCAGCACCGGTCGGAAGCCGAGGTCCCGGCCGTAGCGCAGCAGGAACTCCGCCACCGGCGAGGCGAAGACCGCCGCCAGCGTCCGGCCACCGGTGTCAACCGGAACTTCACCGTGCGCCACCGCGCACGCAGCATCCTCGGTCATCCACCCAGTGTGCCAGCTGCGCTCGGCCGGGACCACCCCCACTATTCCACTGTGGACTTCGCGATTTCGCGCGAAATCGGCACCCGCTCCTCACGGGAAGCGGCGATTTCGCGCGAAATCGCCAATTCACCCGAGTCAAGCCCAACGACAGGAGTTCAGAGCCGGGTGGCGGTGGCCAGCCAGGCCGGGGCGTCGACCATCGCACCGTCCTCGACGCCGAACGCCACCGCGCTCTCGCCGCGGGCGATGCCCCGGTAGTAGCTCGACCGGACCCCCTCCAGCCGCCAGCCCGTACCGAAGACCTCCTGGAACACGGTCTCGGGAATCACGGGACCGAGCGCCGGTTCGACGTCGGCGAGCGCGAGGACGTGCACCCGCGCCCCCGCTCGGCACACCCCGTGCAGACCGCGCACGTAGGCGATCTGGCTCTGCAAGCCGAAGACGTGGAACAACGCGCTGTCCACGACGGTGTCGAAGCGCGGCGCACCGCCGAGGTGCAGCGCATCGGCGACCTCGAAGCGGGCGTCGACCTGCTGCTGGGCGGCGTTGGCCCGGGCGCGCTCGATCGCCCGCGCGGAGAAATCGACCCCTTGCACGTCGTAGCCCAGCTTGGTCAGCAGGATCGTGTGCTCCCCGGCGCCGCAGCCGGGGTCGAGCACGGCGCCGCTGATGCCACCGGCCCGTTCGAGCTCGACGATGACCGGTTGTGGCGCGCCAATCACCCACGGTGCGCTGTTCGACTCGTAAGCGGAGTCGAACACCGATCGGTCCACTGAAGTCTCCATGCTCGTGCCCCTTCGATGCGACGTGATCGCGGTCGAGCCCAGCTTGAACCTTTCACTTAACTAGAGGTCAATCCCTCGTCGATCAGCGAAGCCGAATTCAGCGACCTCGCCGCCCGATACGGCAAGTGGCAGGGCTACCTACGCGCCCAGCGCTGCATCAGTCCTCTCCGGTGCGCTGCCATTTGAACAGGTAGGACATGGCGAAGCCGAGCAGGCCGGTGAGACCGGCGGCGATGGTCATCGCCTTGCCCAGGCCGTCGACGACGCCGGAGACCAGTGCGGCGTTGCCGGTCAGCACGCCGACCGCCTGGGCGCCGACGACGATGATGCCGAGCAGCAGGAAGACGGCCAATCCGAGTTTGAACAGTGGCATGGTGATCCGGCGGGCCAGCGATCCGGCGGACGGGGTGTCGGGAGCCATCAGAACCTTTCCTAGACGAACAGCGGTAGCGCGCCGGTGGCGATCAGCACGCCGATGACCAGCGTCGGGAGCACGAACCAGAGGATCAGCCGGATGAACGTGCGGGCCGGGTCGACACCGGCGATCCCGCTGGCGATGTAGATCGGCGCCGCACCGGGCGGCGAGGCGCCCTCGGTCGAGGCGAAGATCAGGATCACCGTCGCCGCCACGGCCGGGGCGACACCGGCGCTGGTCAGGGCGCTGAACGCGACGCCGCCGATAGCGGCGACGGTGGCGGTGGCGGTCAGCGGCGCGGCGATGATCACGATCAGCAGGCCGACCAGCGAGACGATCACCCAGAGCGGGGCGTCGATGTTGTTCATGATCGCGGTCAGCTGGTCGACCAACCCGAGCTCACCGAGGCTGGCCGCGGCGGCGAAGGCGAACAGCAGGGTCGCACCGATGACCGCGTACCGGGGTGCCATGTCGCCGAGCACCTCGCTCCAGCCGCGCGCCGTGCGCGGCAGCCGCTTCCAGCCGACCAGCAGCGTCGCGACGATGGTCAGCACCGGGATCCACACCACGATGCTGATGTCGTCGGCCGCGTCGCCGAGCCGGGATTCGAGGAACCGCACGCCGACGTCCAGCGTCATCAACACCGGGATCGCGATACCGAGGTAGACCAGCAGCGACGCCAAGCCCTGGCGCAGTGCGACGCGGAACGGCACGATGTCGGCCGCGTCCATGGCCCGCACCCGGAACCGGCGGACCCAGATGAACACCACGACGAAGCGGTGCAGGACGGTCCACAGCCCGCCGACGAAGGCGGCGACGATGAGCTGGTCGGCGGTGAGCACCGGCGCCACCGCCGCCGAGCCGAGCAGCAGGAACATCGACGAGCTCGGCGGGATCGAGATGCCCAGTCCGGCGTTTCCGGCCACCAGCGTCGCGGCCAGCTCGGGCCGCCAGTTGGACCGGATCATCCACGGGATGGTGACCGAGCCGACCGAGGCGGCGACGCCGGAGCCCGAACCGGCCGGTCCGCCGAGCAGCGCGGCGGTGGAGGTGGACACGTAGGCCGAGCCACCGCGCAGTCGGCCGAACACCGAGTTCAGCAGCGTGACCTGCCGGTCGATCAGGCCGAGCCGGGTCATCAGGTAGCCCATGAAGACGAAGGCCAGCGCGGCGAAAACGACCTCTTCGGACAGCGCGTCGTCGAGCCCGGCCCAGGCCAGGGTCAGCGCGTCGCTACCGCCGAAGAGGCAGACCACCACGAACCCGATGAACATCGCCTCGCCGATGTTGCGCCCCAGCACTGCGTTCCAGCCGACGATCACGGCGATGTAGCTGATCAGTGCCCAGATTGCTACGCCCACAACGAGATCTCCTTTGATCGTGGAGCGTTCGGTTTACCGGGGGTGTCGCGAGATCTCCTCGGCCAGCGCGAGGACGCGGCGGGCCTTGGCGACGATGGGGGCGTCGACGAACCGGCCGTCCGGCAGGGCGAGCGCGCCGACACCGTCCTGTTCGGCCCGCGCCGCGGCGTCGACCACGTCCCGGGCTCGGGCGATTTCGGCCTCGGTGGGCTGGAATGCCTTGCATATCAACGGAATCTGGCTCGGATGGATCGCCGTCCTGCCGAACAGGCCGAGGCTTCGGCCGCGTCGGCAGGAGTCGAGCAGCCCCGCTTCGTCGCGGACGTTTGCGAACACCGACATCGGCACCGGTCCCAGCCCGGCCGCTGCTGCTGTCACCACGATCTGCAACCGCAGTTGGTCCAGGGCGGGTTCGTCGATGGACAGCTCCGCGAGGAGGTCCTGCTCGCCCAACGCGATCCCGGCGGTGCGCGGATGCGCGGCGATGGCCTGCGCGTTCACCAAGCCCCGCGCGGATTCCAGCAGTGCGAACGCACGCGTGGGCCGGTCGCCGAAGACCTCGTCGAGGACGTCCAGATCGCTCGGCGACTCGATCTTCGGCAGTCGCACCGCGGCCAATCCCGGCGCATCGGCGAGGGCCGCCAGGTCGTCCTGGCCGCGCCGGGTCGCGAGGTCGTTGACCCGCACGTGCACCGCCGGAGCGCCGCGGGTCTCGGCCAGGTGTGCCACGGCGTTGTCCCGCGCCTGGTCCTTCCGGCTCGTGTCGACGGCGTCTTCGAGGTCGATGATCACCACGTCGGCGCCGCTGGACGCGGCCTTCGCGAAGCGCTCCGGGCGGTCGCCGGGCACGTAGAGCCAGCTCAGCGGCGTGGTCATGCCACCACTCCCGTCCGGCGCAGTTCGTCGATCTGCTCGTCGGCGTAGCCGAATTCGGCCAGCACCTCGTCGGTGTGCTTGCCCAGCGGCGGGCCGGGCCAGCGGATCTCGCCCGGTGTGCCGGACATCCGGAAGAGCACGTTCTGCAGGGTCACGGTGCCGAGTTCCGCATCGGGCAGGTCGACGAAGGTGCCCAGCGCCGCGTACTGCGGGTCTTCGGCGATGTCGGCGACGTCGTAGATCGGCGCGATCGCGGCCTGCGCCTCGGCGAAGGCCGCGATCACCTCGGCGGCGTCGCGTTCGGCGATCCAGGCGGCGACCGCCGCGTCCAGTTCCTCGACGTGCTCGACGCGTCCGGCCCCGGTGCGGAACCAGGGTTGTTCGGCGATCTCGGGCCGCCCCACCAACGTCATGACGCGTTCGGCGATCGACTGGGTGCTGGTGGAGATCGCCAGCCAGCGACCGTCGCGGGTGCGGTAAGTGTTGCGCGGGGCGTTGCTGTTCGAGCGGTTGCCGGTGCGCTGCGGCACCACGCCGAGCGCGCGGTACGCGGTCATCTGCGGGCCGAGCAGCCCGAGGATCGGCTCGATGATGGCCATGTCGATGACCTGCCCGTGCCCGTTGCCCGCCCTGGCCCGGAGGGCGACCATGATCGCGTACGCCATGGCCAGCCCGGCGATGCCGTCGGCCAGCGCCAGCGGCGGCAGCACCGGCGGGCCGTCGGGTTCGCCGGTGCTGGCGGCGAAGCCGCTCATCGCCTCGGCGAGGGTGCCGAAGCCGGGCTGGGCGGCCATCGGACCGAACTGCCCGAAGCCGGTCATCCGGGCCACGATCAGCCGCGGGTTGATCTCCAGCAGGTCGGCGGGTGCCAGGTTCCAGCGTTCGAGCGTGCCTGGCCGGAAGTTCTCGATCAGCACGTCGGAGGTTTCCACCAGTCGCCGCAGCACCGCCTGCCCGTCGGGCTGGGACAGGTCGACGGCGGCGGTGCGCTTGTTGCGCGAGAGGGTTTTCCACCACAACCCGACGCCGTCCTTGAGGACACCGTGACCGCGCGCGGGGTCACCTCGCCGCGGGTGCTCGATCTTGATCACGTCGGCGCCGAAGTCGCCGAGCAGCATCGCCGCGGACGGCCCGGCGAACAGCGTGGCGGCATCGATCACCCGAAGCCCGGTGAGACTCGTCATGGTCGGATAACTTATAAGATGTATGACGCAAGTCAAGGCGCGCTTCGGGCAAGCAGGCGGTACGGGATACTCGACGCAGATCGACTAGCCGAGGGGTGGGCATGGCGGAGCCGACGGTCAACCGTCCGCCGATGAGCAAGGCGGACTACGTCTACCACGTGCTGCTGCGCGAGATCCGCAGCGCGCAGATCCCCGGCGGCACCCAGCTGAAGGCCGCGCCGCTGGCCGAACGCCTGGGCGTGTCGATCACCCCGGTCCGAGAAGCCCTGCGGCGCCTGGAGAACGACCGCCTGGTCAGCTACCAGAGCCACTACGGCGCGACCGTGATCGACCTGAGCGACGAAGCGCTGTCCGAGTACTACAACGTCCGCGCGGTGGTCGAAGGCCTCGGTGCCCGGCTGGCCGCCGACCGGATCACCGGAGAACAGCTCGCCCAGCTGCGCGACCGCCACGACGCGATGGTCCGCGCCGCCGCCGAGGGCGACCGGGAGCACCTGGGCGAGCAGAGCCAGGAACTGCACCTGGCGATCGCCGACATCGGCGGCCCGGCGTTCCTCGGCCAGCACGCCCGCGCGGTGCGCAACAGCTACCCGGTGCCCACCGATGCCTCGCTCTGGCTCGACCCGGAGCACACCCGACGCCACCTCGAAGCACACGCCGAACTGCTCGACGCTCTCGAAGCAGGAGACGGCGCGTTGGCCGAGCGGATCATGATCGACCACGTCAGAGCCGCGGGCACCTACCGCGTCGGCCAACGCGCCGAGGATCACTAGTCAGGCGGCGAAGTCCGCCGACAACGGTCGCAGTCGAGGATCTCGAAGAAGCGCACGATTCACCAGCATATATTCCTCATATTAAATATTCCCCGATGGGCATACTGGACGGCCGGATTTCGGGCAATTGGTGACGCGCGCCACTTGTGGTACTGGATGGAATTACGTGGGTTGGACTGACGTTGGTTGCTAACATCAGACTCAAGTAGATGGCGGCGGAAGCCAGCAACACCGTCGCGAGGAGGTTGGCAATGGCGACGTTCTTCGGACCGGTCGGTGGCCCGTTCGACGAGTACTTCGCACGCTTCTTCGGTGCCGACGACTCCGCGTCCGGCTCCCGGCGGATCGACATCACCGAGTTGATGACCGAGCAAGCGCAACAACTGCTGGGCGGCGCCGCGGGCTTCGCGCGCGACCGCGGGCAGACCGATCTGGACGCGCTGCACCTGCTGTGGTCGGCCGCGCACCAGCCCCCGACCCGTGAGCAGTTGCGGCAGGTCGGCGTGGACACCGACGCGCTCGCCGAGGAGATCGAGGAGCACCTCCCGGCAGCCGCCGAGGCCGTCAGCGACCAGCCGGTCACGCTGACGCTGGCCGCCCGGACGGTGCTGGCCGACGCGCACCGGGTCGCCCGCGCGCTCGGCTCCACCTACATCGGCGCGCAGCACGTGCTGCTGGCCATGTCGGCCAGCCCGCAGTCGGAGACCGGGCGACTGCTCGGTTCCGCCGGGGCCGGTCCCGAGGCCCTGCGCGCCGCGGGCCAGCGCCCCCGCACCGAGCAGGAGGGGTCTGGCAAGGACAGCGGCACCCCGACGCTGGACCAGTTCGGTCGAGACCTCACCGCCCGCGCCCGCGACGGTGAACTGGACCCGGTGATCGGTCGTGCCGAGGAGATCGAGCAGACCGTCGAGATCCTGTCCCGGCGCACCAAGAACAACCCGGTGCTCATCGGCGAGGCGGGGGTCGGCAAGACCGCGATCGTCGAGGGCCTCGCCCAGCGCATCGCCGCCGGTCAGGTGCCGCAGGTCCTCGCCGACAAGCGAGTGGTGCAGCTGGAGCTGTCCGGAATGCTGGCGGGCACCCGCTACCGCGGTGACTTCGAGGAGCGGATGACCAAGGTCATCGACGAGATCGCCGAGCACCGCGACGAGCTGATCGTGTTCATCGACGAACTGCACACCGTCGTCGGCGCTGGCGGCGCCGAGGGCGCGATGGACGCGGGCAACATGCTCAAACCCCGTCTGGCGCGCGGCGATCTGCACGTGGTCGGTGCGACCACATTGGACGAATACCGCAAGCACGTCGAGAAGGATCCCGCTCTGGAGCGCCGGTTCCAGCCGGTCCAGGTGCCCGAGCCGAGCGTGTCGGACACCATCGCGATCCTGCGCGGTCTGCGCGAGAACTACGAGGCGCACCACCGGGTTCGCTACACCGAGGAGGCGGTCGCCGCAGCGGCCCAGCTGTCCGACCAGTACATCGCCGACCGGTTCCTGCCGGACAAGGCGATCGACCTGATCGACCAGGCCGGGGCGCGCAAGCGGCTGGCGGCGCTGACGCCGGACGGCGACCGGCTGCGCGCTCGCATCGAGCGGCTGGAGCGCGCGAAGGACGAGGCGGTCGCCGCCGAGGACTACGAGCGGGCGTCGGCGTTGCGCGACGAGATCACCGCGGCGCAGGCCGAGTTGAGTGGCAGCGGTGCGGCGGAGGTCCTGGAGGTCGCAGCCGAAGACATCGCCGAGATCGTCGCGCGGGCCACCGGGGTGCCGGTCAGCCGCCTGACCGCCGCCGAGAAGGTGCGGTTGCAGGGCTTGGAGCAGGAGTTGCACCAGCGCGTGGTCGGGCAGGACGACGCGGTGCGGGCGCTGGCCCGCGCGGTGCGGCGCTCGCGCAGCGGGCTGGGCGATCCCAACCGGCCGGTCGGCAGCTTCCTGTTCCTCGGCCCGACCGGGGTCGGCAAGACCGAGCTGGCCAAGGCGCTGGCCGAGTCGCTGTTCGGCGACGAGCAGCGGATGGTGCGGCTGGACATGAGCGAGTTCCAGGAGCGGCACACCGCCAGCCGCCTGGTCGGCGCGCCGCCCGGCTACATCGGCCACGACGAGGCCGGTGAGCTGACCGAGGCCGTCCGGCGGCACCCGTACTCGGTGATCCTGCTGGACGAGGTCGAGAAGGCCCACCCGGACGTGTTCAACACGCTGTTGCAGGTGCTCGACGACGGCCGGTTGACCGACGGTCAGGGCCGCACCGTCGACTTCACCAACACGGTGCTGATCATGACGAGCAACCTCGCTTCGGAGGTCGTCTCCAGTGCGGGCGGCAAGATCGGCTTCGCCGCCACGGATGCCGATCCGGCGCTGGACGAGCGGATCATGCCGCGGCTGCGCGAGGCGTTCCGACCGGAATTCCTCAACCGCATCAACGAAATCGTGGTGTTCAAGCGGCTGGACGGCGACCAGCTGCACACGATCACCCGGATGCTGTTGGAGCACACCGAGCGGCGGCTGCGGGCCATGGGCATCGCCATCGAGTTCGACCCGGCGGCGGTGGCCTGGATCGCCGAGCGCGGTTACCGGCCCGAGTTCGGCGCCCGGCCGTTGCGGCGGGCGATCGAGCGGGAGGTCGACGACCGGATCAGCGACCTGCTCCTGGACGGCGAACTCGCCGAGGGCGCCCGGCTGCGGGTGTCCACCGCCAACGGAGAACTGGCCTTCCAGGTCGAGGAACCGACGGCCACGGCCGCCTGATCGCGCGAAAAGGGGCGGGTGCGCGGTGCGTCCGCCCCTGGCGGCGTGCGGGAGAATCGAAGGCGTGTCCGATCGCATCGCCGTATACGGCACGCTGCTGGAGGGCGCGGCGGCCTGGCATCTGCTGGCACCGCTGGTCGTCGGCCCGCCGGAGCCGACCTGGCTGCCCGGCACGTTGTACGACACCGCCAACGGCTATCCGGCGCTGAAGCTCGACGCGGATTCTCGCGCCCCAGCACAGGTTTTCCGGCTGCGCGACCCGGACCGAGCACTGCCGCTGCTGGACGAGTACGAGGGCCCGGACTACGAACGCCGCCAAATCGACCTCGACGGCCAACCCTGCTGGGTCTACGTCTGGATCGGCTCGGTCAAGGGCATGCACCCCCTACCAAACGGCTGGCCCAACCAATAACCCACCGCGACACCGCCCTGGATCCCGCACTCGCCCCCGGTTCACCGTCCGGAGAGGAGTGAAGGGCACCTTTGACCGGGTAAGCCGGTCGAAGGTGCCCTTCACCCAGTCCGAATCGGGTGCTGCGGGGTGGGGACGTGCTGCAGGACACAGGCGTGGGTGGGCGCACATGCCAATGGACCCTTCACACCGGAGGGCATCGTTGCAATACTTGTTCAACTGGGCGGGATGACCCGTTGGAGGTGGCCATGCTTCCGAGGGACGAGCGGCGCCGCCTGAGGGAGATCGAACAGCAGCTCATCGGCGACGATCCCAAACTGGCCCGCAGGTTGACCGAAACCAGCTTGTGGCGACAGGTGTGGGCGCACATGTCACCGCGAACAGCGCTGGCCGTATTCGCCTCGTTCATCGCGGTGCTGTGCCTGTTCCTCGGGGAAGGCGGCGGGGTGTTCACCGCAGGTGCGCTGGCCGCGCTCGTGGTCATCTCCCGCAACTGGCAGATCCACCTCGACTGAGCACCGGCCGCGAGCCCGTCAGGCCACTCCCTCCGGGCTGGCACCGGCCATCGACACACTGTCGGCGACAATCCGGCCGATCTGCGCCAGATCCTCGGCGGAGAGGTCGATTTCGGCCGCGGCAAGGCTGTTCTCGATGTTGCGGGCGCTGCGCGCACCGACGATCGCCACGTGCACCCCGGGCTGGGCCAGCACCCACGCGATGGCCAGCTGGCTAATCGAATGACCCCTGGCCTCGGCGAACTCCGCGAGCCGGTTGACGACGGCGAGGTTGCGCCGCAGTGCTTCGCCCTGGAAAGCCGAGGCCTGCGACCGCCAGTCGCTCGGTTCGAACGTGGTGTCGGGGGTCAGTCGGCCGGTGAGCAGTCCGCTGGCCAGCGGACTGTAGGCGAGCACACCGATGTCGTGCTGCCGCGCGTAGGGCAGGATTTCCCGCTCGATTTCGCGTTGGAACAGGTGATACGGCGGCTGGAGGGCCTCGACCGGGCGGTACTGGTCGAACTCGGCCAGCTGGGCGGCGTCGTAATTGGACACCCCGACGTGCCGGACCTTGCCCTCGTCGACCAGTTCTTGCAGCGCACCGGCGGTTTCCTCGGCTGGCGTACCGGGGTCCGGCCAGTGCACCTGGTACAGGTCGACGTACTCCAGCTGCAACGCTCGCAGGCTCGCCTCGATGCCCCTGCGCAGCCACGCCCGGCCAGCGTCGCGGGGCCGGTCGCTGCCGGGGTTGATGCCGCCCTTGGTGGCGATCACCAGGCTGTCGCGGTCGCGGGTCAGTTCGTGGCGCAGCGCGGTGCCGAGCACCTCCTCGGATCGCCCGAACCCGTAGGCCTGCGCCGTGTCGAAGAAGTTCACGCCGAGCTCGTGCGCGTGCCGGATCGCGTCGATGGCGGCCCGCTCGTCGAAGGAACCCCAGTCCCCACCGAGCTGCCAGGTGCCGTAGGCGATCCGCGATACCGTCATACCGGTCTTGCCCAGGACTGTTTCGCGCATGCCCCCATGACACCGCACCCGGCTCTCACCCGCACACCGATCACTGTCCACAATAGCCAGGTGAACATCTTCGGCGGCGCCGGTGGATTTTCCGCCCTGGCCGGAACCGGGCGGCGGTTGCACAATCGCCAGAAGGCCCCTACCGGTAGGAGCATTCGATGACCACTGTGGCGTTCCTGGGCACCGGGACGATGGGCGCTCCGATGGTGCGCAACCTGCTGGCCGCCGGATTCCCGGTCCGGGTGTGGAACCGCACGCCCGCCAAGGCGGCGCCGCTGTCGGCCGACGGCGCGACCGTCGCCGAGACGCCAGCGGAGGCCGCGCGGGGCGCCGACGTGCTGATCACGATGCTGTTGGACGCCGCCGCCACGGTCGAGGCGGGCCGGGCAGCGGTCGCCGAACTGCCGCCGGGTGCGGTGTGGGTGCAGATGGGCACGATCGGCCTGGCCGGGCTGTCCCAGGTCAGCGCCGTCGCCGACGGCGTGACGCTGGTCGACGCACCCGTGGTGGGCACGAAACTGCCCGCCGAACAGGGCGAACTCGTGGTGCTGGCCGCTGGACCTGCCGCCGTGCGCGATCGCGTGCAACCGCTGTTCGACGCGGTCGGGCAACGCACCCGCTGGCTGGGCGAAGACGCCGAGCAGGCGGCTGGCACCCGCGTGAAACTCGTCGTGAACAACTGGATCCTGACGCTCACGAACGCCGTCGGCGAGTCGATGGCACTGGCTGCCGCGCTCGGTGTCGACGGCGCCGATTTCCTGTCCACGATCAGGGGCACCGCTACCGATTCCGCGTATGCGCAGATCAAGGGCGCGGCGATCCTGGCCGGTGACTTCACGCCGTCGTTCGGGCTGCGGGGCGCGGCCAAGGATGCGGAGCTGATCGCCGAGGCCGCGGGCGACTCGGTGCGGCTCGACCTCGCCGAAGCGGTGCGGGAGCGGTTTCGGCGGGCGCTGGCGGCCGGGCACGGCGACGAGGACATGGTCGCCGTCTTCTTCGCGTCGCAACAGAGCTGACATCGTCCGTTCTCGCTCCTTGGGAGCCTCGCCGCCACCGTTGACGTCGGCAGCGGAGTCCTGCAAGCATCGGAATCGTGTCCGGACGCGTTGCGTTGACCTGGCGCCTGCACGTCGATCTGCGACGGCAGGCCAGCTCCGTCTGTCGTCCCTGCTGACTTTCCCGCGCTGATCTCGAAAGTCCCCGGGAGTGCTTTCCGGGTTGTCCTCGCCTGCCCTCCAGCTGGTGTGTCGAATCCCCCGCAACGATGGAGCAACCGACCGTGCGTCGTCGTGATTTCCTTGCTGTCCTTGCCTTTTCCACCACTTCGGCAGGCCTGCTCACCGCCTGCGGCAGCGGCGGCGGCGAACCGGCCGACGCTGGCGTACCCGCACCGGTCGATCCGCAGCAGTTGGCGGGCGTGACGCTGCGCGTCGGCGACCAGAAGGGCAATTCCCGTTCCCTGCTGCACTCGGCCGGGCTGGACGACTTCCCCTACACCGTGCAGTGGGCGACCTTCCCATCCGGTCCGCCGCTGCTGGAAGCGGTGTCGGCGGATGCGATCGACATCGGCGGCGTCGGCAACACCCCGCCGCTGTTCGCCGCCGCGGCCGGGGCGAACATCAAGATCGTCGCCGCGTCCAAGGGCAACGTCGCCAGCGACGCGCTGGTGGTGCTGCCGAACTCGCCGCTGCAGGGGCGCGATCAGCTGCGCGGACGCAAGATCGCGGTGGCCAAGGGCAGTTCGGCGCACGGCCAGATCCTGCTGACGCTGCGCGCCGCCGGTCTCACCCTCGATGACGTCGAACTGGTGTACCTGCAACCCTCCGACGCGCTCGGGGCGTTCAGGCAGGGCTCGGTGGACGCCTGGGCGATCTGGGATCCGTACTTCTCCCAGATCCAGCTGGAGTCGGGGGCCCGGGTGATCGCCGACGGCCAGGGCACCGCCAACGGGCTGAGCTTCCAGGTCGCCGGGATCAAGGCCTTGGCCGACGCGGGCCGCAACACCGCCATCGCCGACTACCTGGTTCGGCTGGCCAACGCGCAGCGCTTCTCCGACGCGAACCGCGAGCAGCGCGCGCAGGCCTGGTCCGAGGACACCGGGCTGCCGATCGAGGTGACCCGGCGGGCCACCGGCCTGGGCCCGGACCTGCCGGTTCCGCTGGACGACGAGGTGATCCGCTCGGAGCAGGAGCTCGCGGACGCGTTCGTGGCGGCCAAGGAGATCCCCCGCCCGTTCCAGTTCGCCGAGTTCGTCGACACCCGGTTCGCCGCCCAGCTCGCGACCGCGGGCTGAAGATCCCAGGAGAGCACCACATGAGCGTCACCACGCACTGGTTCCTGCCGACGCACGGCGACGGTCGATCCATTGTGGACCGACCGCACGTCACGGCCACCGGGGCCGACACCCCGCGCCAACCGGACATCGACTACCTGGCGCAGGTGGCGCAGGCCGCCGAGCACCTCGGCTTCACCGGGATGCTGACCCCCACCGGCACCTGGTGCCAGGACGCGTGGATCACCACGGCCGCGCTGCTGGCCCGCACCCGGCGGATCAAGTTCCTGGTGGCTTTCCGGCCCGGTTCGCTGAGCCCCACGCTGGCCGCCCAGTTGGCCACCACCTACCAGAAGGTCTCCGGCGGGCGGCTGCTGCTCAACATCGTGACCGGCGGCGAGTCCACCGAGCAGCAGCGCTACGGCGACTGGCTGGACCACGACCAGCGGTACGCGCGCACCGACGAATTCCTCGCGGTGCTGCGCGGGATCTTCAGCGGTGAGCCGTTCGACTTCGACGGCGAGCACTACCAGATCCGCGGCGCCACCGCGTTCGAGGCGCCGGATCCGCAGCCGTCGCTGTACTTCGGCGGATCCTCGGACGCGGCGCTGCCCGTCGCGGCCCGGCGCGCGGACGTGCACCTGACCTGGGGCGAACCACCCGCCGCGGTGGCCCGCAAGGTCCAGCGGTTGCGCGAACTCGCCGCCGAGGAGGGTCGCACCCTGCGCTTCGGCCTGCGCGCCCACATCATCACCCGGGACACCAGCGCCGATGCCTGGGCCACCGCGCAGCGATTCGTCGACCAGATGGACCCGGCCGACATCGCCGCTTCGCAGGCGAAGTTCGCGGCCACCGAATCCATCGGCCAGCGCAACATGGCGGCTCTGCACGGCGGCGTGCCGCACACCGACGCGCGGAAGCTGGAGATCCATCCCGGTCTGTGGGCGGGTGTCGGGCTGCTGCGCGGCGGCGCGGGCACCGCGTTCGTCGGAAGCCACACCGAGGTCGCCGACCTCATCGAGGAATACCACGCGGTGGGCATCGAGGAGTTCGTGCTCTCCGGCTACCCGCACCTGGAAGAGGCCTACTGGTTCGGCGAGGGCGTGCATCCGGAGCTGGCCCGCCGCGGCTTGCTGGCGTCGGCGCAAAATCCGGCAGGCCACCTGGTTCCCGCGTTGTAGCGCGCCTTGCGCCACGGCGGGCCCGCAGGTCATCATGATTTTGAACCGGCCAGGTCCGAAATGTTTCGGGGCGTGTCGCGGAGGAGGCGGTGTTGGCGGGGCCCGCAGGACGTCGCCCGGTGATCGTCGGCCTGGGAATGACCGAACTGGGCAAGGTCTACGGTCGTACCGCAGGCGAGTTCGCCGCCGACGCGGTGCGCGACGCGGCCGCCGACGCCGGACTCCGACCGTCCGATGTGGATGGTCTGCTGATCAACTCCGGCGTCTCCGGCGGCGTCGACATCTGGACGCTGCAACAGCAACTCCAGATCCGCGACCTGCGGCTGCTGACCGAGATGCAGGCCTTCGGCTCGTCGGCCGGTTCGATGCTCGCCTACGCCTCGATGGCGGTGCGCTCCGGCATGGCCGACACCATCGCGTGCGTGTTCGCCGACGCGCCCCGGCAACCCGACCAGGGCAGCGCGGCGGCCTACACCGGGCGCCGCCGTCCGACCGGCTTCGAAGGATTGCTCGGCGCCAGCGGCCTGACCAGCGTGAACGCGATGTACGCCCAAGCCGCTCGGCGGCACATGAACACCTACGGCACCACTTCCGCGCAACTCGGCGCGATCGCGGTGGCGCAGCGGGCGTGGGCGGCGCGCAATCCGCTGGCCCAACTGCGGGAGCCGATCACCCTCGCCGATCACCAGGCGTCTCGGATGATCGCCGATCCGCTGCGGCTGCTGGACTGCTGCCTGGTCAGCAACGGCGGCATCGCGGTGCTGGTCACCTCCGCCGACCGCGCGGCCGATCTGCGGCAGCCGCCGGTGCACGTGCTCGGCTACGCGCAGAGCCACCCCAACTACCCCGCCGCGCGCGGCAGCGAGTTCGGGCTGCGCACCGGCGCCGCGCAGGCCGGTCCGGCCGCGTTGAAGATGGCCGGAGTGTCCATTTCGGACGTCGATGTCGCCGAGCTTTACGACTGCTACACCTTCACCGTGCTGATCACCTTGGAGGACTACGGTTTCTGCGCCAAGGGCGAGGGCGGCGAGTTCGCCGCCTCCGGCGCGCTGGCACCGGGCGGAACGCTGCCGGTCAACACCGGAGGCGGTCAGCTGTCCTCCTACTACATGTGGGGCATGACCCCGCTGTCCGAAGCGGTCATCCAGGCGCGCGGCCACGGCGGCGCACGCCAGGCGCCGCGCAACGACGTGATCCTGGTCAGCGGCAACGGCGGCATCCTCGCCCACCACACCACCCTCGTCCTGAGCCCCAACTCCCCCACCTGAACCGGGAGGACCCGTGGTCTCCGTCGCGCGCAACGCGGAGTCGGCTGCGTTCTTCGACGGCACCGCGCGTGGTGAGCTGCTCGTCCGGCGCTGCCCGCGGTGCTCGCTGGTCATCGCGCCCAACGTGCCGCAGTGCCCGGACTGCGCGGCGACCGGGCTGGTTTGGCAGCCCGCTCGCGGCACCGCGACGCTGGTGACCTGGACCGTGGTGCCCGACCCCGACGGCGCCCCGGTCGTCGCGGGGATCGTCGAGCTCACCGAAGGCCCTTGGCTGCACGCGCGGATCCTCGTCGCACCCGAGGAACTCACCGAAGGCCTCGCGCTCTCCGTGGATTTCCAGCGCGACGGCGACGGCGAAGCCGTGCCGGTCTTCCACGCCGCCTGATCGACTCAGCCGCGCGGTTTGACCAGCGGAAAGGCCAGATTCTCCCGAATCGAGCCGCCGGTGAGCAGCATGATCAGCCGATCCACCCCGAGGCCCAGCCCACCGGTGGGCGGCATCGCGTACTCCAGCGCCGCGAGGAAGTCCTCGTCCAGCTCCATCGCCTCCGGATCGCCACCGGCGGCCTGCCGGGACTGCTCGGTCAGGCGTCGGCGCTGCTCGATCGGGTCGCCGAGCTCGGAATAGCCGGTGCCCAGCTCGACGCCGAAGGCCACCAGGTCCCAGCGTTCCGCCAGTCGCGGATCGCACCGGTGCGGGCGGGTCAGCGGCGAGACCTCGGCCGGGAAGTCGGTGTAGAAGGTGGGCCGGGTGGTGCGCGATTCCACCAGCCGCTCGTACATCTCCAGCAGCACGGCGCCGCGATCCCAGTGCCCCGGGTAGGGCACCGACGCGGCATCGCAGAGCCGCCGCAGGCGCGGCAGCTCGGTGTCGGCGGTGACCTCTTCGCCCAGTGCCAGCGACACCGCCGCGTTGACGGGCACGACCGGCCAGTCGCCGCCGAGGTCGAACTCGCCGTCCGGGCCGGTCGCCGTGGGTGCGCCGTTCGCGGCGACGGCGGCGGCCTGCACCAGATCCCGGCACAGCTCGCGCATCGTGGTGTAGTCGCCGAAGGCCTGGTACGCCTCCAGCATGGTGAACTCCGGGTTGTGCCGGGGCGACACGCCTTCGTTGCGGAAGTTGCGGCCGAGCTCGAACAGCCGCTCCAACCCACCCACGCACAGCCGCTTGAGGTACAGCTCCGGGGCGATCCGCAGGTACAGGCGCATGTCGTAGGTGTTGCCGCGGGTGGTGAAGGGGCGGGCGTTGGCGCCGCCGTGCACCGGTTGCAGGACCGGCGTCTCGACCTCCAGGAAGTCCGATCGCACCAACGTTTCGCGCAGCGCCTGCACCGCGGCGGCGCGGGCCCGCAACCTCGCGCGGGCGTCCGGGCGCGTGATCAGGTCGACGTGCCGCTGCCGGGCGCGGGCTTCGGGATCGACCAGCCCCCGGTGCTTGTCGGGCAGCGGCCGCAGGCATTTCCCGGCCAGCCGCCAGTCGGTCGCCAGCAGCGACACCGCACCGCGCCGGGAAGTGATCACCTCGCCGGTCACCGACACCTGATCGCCGATGTCCACCCACTGCCGCCAGCTGTGCTGCAGCTCCGTGCCGGAGTCCTTGGCGGTGAGCATCACCTGCAGGTCGCCGGAGAAGTCCCGCAGCGTCGCGAAGCACACCCCGCCGTGGTCGCGCAGCAGCAGCACGCGCCCGGCCACCGAGGTGTGCTCGCCGGTCCTGGCGTCCGGCCGGAGGCCCTGGTGGCGGACGGCGACGGCACGGCAGCCTTCGGCGCGCGGCACCGCCACCGGGTACGGATCGATTCCGGCGGCCCGCAGCGCGGTCAGCTTGTCCCGGCGCACCTGTTGTTGCTCGGGTCTGGCGCGTGGCGGCGGTTCGAATTCCGGCCTCAGCACCGGCACTTCCGCCGTGTGGTCCAATGTGGATCGATGAGCGGGCAGGAAGCCCTCCGCCGCCGCCGATGCGATGCCGACCCGCGCGAGATCTCCGCGCTCGGCGAACGCCACGTAGCGCGGGAACCAGTGCGGCAGGTACTTGACGTTCGACCGGTACAGCGACTCCAGCTGCCACCACCGGGAGAAGAACAGCAGCAAACCTCGCCAGGCCCGCAACACCGGACCGGCGCCGATCCGCGCACCCTCCTCGAAGGCGGCCCGGAACATCGCGAAGTTCAACGAGATCCGCTCCACCCCGAGCAGCGGCGCGGCCTGCACCAGCGAGCTGACCATGAACTCCACGACACCGTTGTCGGCGTCGCGGTCCCGGCGCATGACGTCCAGCGACAGCCCGTCGCGGCCCCACGGCACCAGGGACAGCAACGCGACCGGTGCACCGCGGTCGGTCAGCGCTTCGACCAGCACGCAGTCGCCGTCCTGCGGGTCGCCGAGCCGCCCGAGCGCCATCGAGAAGCCGCGCTCGGTCTCGGTGTCGCGCCAGGCCTCGGCCAGCCGCGCGATCTCGGCCATCTCGGCCGCGGGCACTTCCCGGTGCCGCCGGACGCGAGCGGTGCACCCGGCGCGCTGCACCCGGCGCACCGCCTGCCGCACCGGCCGCATGTCGTGGCCGTCCAGGCCGAACTCGGCGACCCGCAGCACCGCTTCGTCGCCGAGTTGCAGGATCTTCATCCCGGCGCGCGCGTAGGCCGTCGCGCCCGGTTCGCTGACGCCCATCACCGCCGGGGTCCAGGCGTACTCCCGGCACATCGCGAGCCATTTGTCGATCACCGGCGGCCAGGCGTCCGGGTCGCCCAGCGGATCACCGCTGGCCAGGCAGACCCCGGCGACCACCCGGTAGGTGATCGCGGCCTTGCCGCTGTCGGAGAACAGCACGGCCTTGTCCCGGCGGGTGGCGAAGTAGCCGAGCGAATCCCGTTCCCCGTGCTCGGCGAGCAATCGGCGGATGTGCTGTTCCTCTTCGGGGCGCAGGGCGGCGGCCAACCGCTGCGCCCGCAACAGCAGGAACAGCGCGGTGAACAGCGCGGCCGTGCCGAACAGCCCGAGCACCAAGTTGACCCAGCCGGGCGCGTGCCCGACGCGCGTGATGTCGAAGTCGACCGCGCCACCGAGGACCCGCTCGACGGTCCAGGTGAGCCGCTGCCGCGCGTCGCCCAGCGAGCCGGGGAACATCGTCACCAGGCCGTAGCCGACACCGACGAACACGGCGACGAGCAGCACGAACACCACCGCCGCCGATGTCGCGCTGCCCCGCTTGGCACGACCGGAGAACTCGGCACGCGCCGACCAGAGCAGCCCGACGAGGATGCCGGTCACCACGATGTTCGCCAGGAAGATCCACATGTGGTCCAGCGGCAGCTGGTAGCGGCCGCCCATCTCGTCCAGCCACCGCGCCGCGCCGTGGTCCGGCAGCGCCACCAGCACCACGACGTCGGCGACCGCCTGCATGACCAGGACCGCGAGCAGGATCCACAACGCCAGCGCCTTGCGGCGCTTCAGCGCCGCCGCCAGCACCGCCAGGAAAGCCGCGTACGCCAGGTTCGGCGGCGCGGGGAACAGCACGTCGTCGACGAGCCTGCGCACCGGTTGCACATTTCCGGAAACCGCCAGTCCCACGGCGGAGACCGCGCACATCAGCGCGATGACGAACAGCGTCCCGGCTGCGACGCCCGGTACCCGGCCACGCCACTGCCGCCTGCTGACCGCCTCACGCCGGACCGCTTGCTGGACCACAGCGTCCCTCCCCGCTCACGGCCGCTGACCTCATTCCGCAGCCCCAATCTACGACCGCTGGAGCGCGCCGCCAGGCCAGGGCGGTCGTGAGTGCGAAAGCCGGTCGGAGCCGGTT
>NZ_JBQQBO010000045.1:0-32410 GCF_052246905.1 Saccharopolyspora antiqui | reverse complement strand
GCTCCACCCGGCTTTCCCACACACGACCCCCTGGGCGCGCCGGGCGATGCCGCGCGCCCTTTCCCGGAGGTGGCCCAATGATCGATTCGAACGGCCGTGGCGTGCTGCGGCGCAAACCGGTGGACGACATCGACGATCCGCCGCAGTCGGTCGGCCTGAAACGAGTGATGGGCACCTGGCAGCTGACCGCGCTGAGCCTGGGCGGCCTGGTCGGCGCCGGGGTGTTCTCGCTCAGCGGCGTGGTCGCCAACGAGCTGGCCGGACCGGGCGTGCTGCTGTCGTTCCTGATCGCGGTGCTGGCCAGCGCGGCGGCGGCGCTGTGCTACGCGGAATTCACCAGTCTCATCCCGAAAGCGGGCTCCGCCTACACCTACGCGTACGCGGTGCTGGGCGAGCTGGCGGGCTGGCTGATCGGCTGGGACCTGCTGCTGGAGTACACCGCGATCGTCGCGGTGGTCGCCATCGGCGTCTCCGGGTACCTGTCCTACCTGGTCAACCAGCTCGGCCTGGACCTGCCCGCCTGGATGCTCGGCGCACCGGGAACCGGCGACGGGCACGTGGTCGACCTGTTCGCGATGGTGCTGTGCCTGCTGCTGGCCTGGCTGCTCAACCGAGGCGCGAAGTCCTCGGCTCGGGTGGAGACCGCGCTGGTGGTGATGAAGATCGTGCTGGTGCTGGTCGTCGTGGTGGCCGGGGCGTTCCACATCAACGCGGGCAACTACACGCCGTTCCTGCCCTACGGTCTCGGCGGCGCGATCACCGGCGCCGCCACCGCGTTCTTCGCTGTCTACGGCTACGACGCGATGAGCGCGGCAGCGGAGGAATCCGCCGACGCCCGCCGGTCGATGCCGCGGGCGATCATCTACTCGCTGGGCATCGCGACGGTGATCTACGTGCTGGTCTGCGTGGTGCTGCTGGGCATGCAGCACTACAGCCAGATCGACGTCCGCAGCCCGTTCTCCGGTGCACTGGCCTCGGTCGGACTGCCCGGTCTCGCGCTGATCGTCGCGGTCGGTGCGGTGTTCGGCATCGTGACCTCGATGTTCGCCAACATGCTCGCGGTCACCAGGGTGTGGTTCGCGATGAGCCGCGACGGGCTGTTGCCCGGCTGGTTCGCCAAGACCCACCCGGTGCGTCGCGTGCCGCACCGGGCGACCTGGGTGGTGGGTGTGGTGTCGGCGCTGATCGCCGGTCTGCTGCCGATCCGGGAAGCCGCCGAGCTGACCAACATCGGCATCCTGATCGCGTTCATCGTCGTGGCGGTGTCGGTGGTGGTCCTGCGCCGCCAGCGCCCCGATCTGCCCAGGGGATTCCGGTGTCCGTGGGTGCCGGTGGTGCCCGCCATCGGCGTGCTGTTCTCGCTGTGGCTGATCAGCCAGCTCGACTGGGTCACCTGGGCCCGCTTCGTCGGCTGGATGGTCGTGGGTCTGCTGGTGTACTCGTTCTACGGCTACCGGCGATCGGTGCTCGCGGACAAAGCGGTCGCGACCGAGGGCAAGTCGTTGCCAAACTGACCGGCATGACCGAAGTGCGTGCGGCGCACACCGCCGACCTGGACGACGCGACGTTGCAAGCCGCCCGGGCCCTGCTCTACGACGTGTTCGACGACATGACCGAGCACGACTGGGAACACTGCCTGGGCGGCGTCCACGCGCTGGCGTGGGACGACGGTGCCCTGATCGGCCACGGCGCGGTGGTCCAACGACGACTGCTGCACGCCGGGCGGGCACTGCGCACCGGCTACATCGAGGGGGTCGGCGTCCGCGCCGACCACCGCCGCCGAGGTGTCGGCGCGATGCTGATGGCCGAGCTGGAGCGCGTGGTGCGCGGCGCCTACGAACTGGGCGCGCTCGGCGCCAGCGAGGAGGGGATGGCGTTCTACGCGGCGCGCGGCTGGCAGCCGTGGCAGGGCCCGACCTCGATCCTCACCCCGACCGGCTTCCGGCGAACCGCTGACGAGGACGGCTACATCTTCGTCCTGCCGGTGACCGCGCCACTGGACCGGACCGCAGACCTGGCGACCTGCGACTGGCGCGACGGCGAGGTCTGGTAGGCGCGTTTCCCATTGGGCGAGCAGAAATCCTGACCGGTTTTTCCGGTCGAACGGGGCTGCCACCTGACCAAGTACGGGCACCTGACCACGTGCGGGGCCCGGTAGCCGGGCTAGGGGGCGAGCCCGGCTACCGGGAGGATCGGCGCGGTGGTCGGGGAGGGGTCGACGCGCCGATCCGGTTCTGGGGGTTACGCGGCTCGGGGCTCCTCGTCCGGTGTTGATCGGTGCAGGCGGTGGTGGCCGGTGCATTCGGCTTCGAGTTGGGACTCGACGTCGTCGATCAGCTGCCACACGTCGTGGGATTCCCCGCTTCCGCCGCCGTGCTGGTGGGGATTCGCGGTGGGGATGAGCAGCATCGCGAAGACCACGGCGTTGATCGCGATGAGCGTGCCCAGTTGCAGCCAGAACATCAGCAAGCCCTCCCGGCCTGTCATCGTCCGATGTGGATGGTCAGGTCAGCGCGACCGCTTGACGCATTTCTGCTCGCGCCCTCGCGCGCCCCGGCGGCTGGCCAGGTCGGATCGGGCTGGATTCGATGGCCTGTGGTGCGTTCGCTCGATCCGCACGCAGACCGCGCAACGCGGCCGGGTAGTGATCGGATGCCCGACGGCGGCCCACATCACCTCCGCGCCGCATTCGCCAGCCCCACCGGGCCGAAGCACGAAATGCGTGTCCAACACCCGCAATCCAGGCGAAGGCAACCACCGGGGCCACGTCTCCAACTCCAACACCTCCACGGTTCGCAACCTGTTCATTGGTTGCGTTGCCACCATGATGGTTGGTTGCCGGAGTGCACCACCAGTGATCTAATTGGGTGATCTGTTTGCGCTGATCAACCGATAGGATGTGGTGCATGGCCGCAACCGCAGGTACGCCGCGTGCCAGGGCGTTGTCGGCGGCTCTTCGCGAAGCCCGAATGGCCAGCGGTGTGGGTTCACGAGAACTGGCGAGACAACTGGAGCTCTCGCACACGCAGATCTCGCACTGGGAGAACGGCCATCGGGTGCCTAACGTTGAAACGGTCGCGATGATTCTGACCGTGCTTCGAGTTTCCCCGCGCGAGCGCGAGAGAATCCTAGATCTGTCGCGCAATGTTGCCGAACCGAACTGGCTCACGGTCGGAATGAACGGCATCCCGCAGCAGCTCGCAGGCGTTGTGGAGTGCGAACGTTCAGCCTCGTCGATCGTCGAGTGGTCGCCGATGGTAGTCCCGGGACTCCTCCAAACTTCCGACTACACCAGAGCGGTCAAGGAAGCCGCAGGGTTGTCGCAGACCGACATCGAGCTGCGAGTGATGCTCAACGTGAGTCGCCGCGAGGTTCTAACTCGGCGGAATCCGGTGAGTTTCCGTGCGCTCGTCGGGGTCGCGACTCTGCACGAGCCCATTGGGCCTGAGGGTGTTGTGCTGGATCAACTCAGGCATTTGGCGGAAATGGCCGAACGGCCCAACGTGGTGGTGCAGCTGATGCCGCTGCGCATTGGGTGGCACCCGGGGTGGGCCGGTCCGTTCGTCTTCTACGAGTTCCAGGACGCTTCGCCCGTCGTGCACTTCGAGCATCACAGTTCGGGTGCTTTCATCCCGACTGAGCACGATGTCGTGGAATATCAGAAGGCCGTGGCCTGGCTCAGCGAGATCGCGATGGATGAAGCCGACTCGCTTGACCTCATCGCAAAGACCATTTCGGAGATGGAGGAAAGATGAGCACCCACGCCTGGCTGAGGTCCAGCTACTCCAATGCGAACGGCAACTGCGTCGAGTTATCGAGCCCACGCGGTCTGATCCGGGATTCGAAGGATCCCGGCGGACCGGTGCTCGACGTCGATATCGCGAGGTTCTTGCGGGCTGTCAAGGATGGTCGTTTCGAGCGGTGAACCGTTTGTGTGATGGGTGAGGGGCACCCGTGACCGAGTAACTGGGTCACGGGTGCCCCTCACCCGGTCATCTTTGGGGTTATAGCCAGCCGTGGGTGTGGGCGGTGTTGGCTGCTTCGGTGCGGTTTCGGGCGCCGAGTTTGGCCATGGCCGTTGACAAGTAGTTGCGGACGGTGCCCTCGGCGAGGTGGAGGCGGGCGGCGATGTCGGCGTTGGTCGCGCCGGTGGCGACCTCGCGGAGTAGTTCCCGTTCTCGTTCGGTGAGCGGGTCGGCTTGATCCCACGCCGCCATCGCCAGTTCGGGAGCCACCACCCGCTCACCGGCGTGCACCCGGCGCAGGGCCGTCACCAGTTCCGCGATCGGCGCGTCCTTGAGCACGTAGCCCGCCACACCGGCTTCCATGGCGCGCCGGAGGTAGCCGCTGCGCGCGAAGGTGGTGACGATCAGCACCCGCACCGGATCGGCCCGCCGCCGCAGTTCCGCGGCGACATCGAGTCCGGTCCGCCCCGGCATTTCGATGTCGGTCAACAGGATGTCCGGCTGGTGCCGCTCGACTGCCGCCAGTGCCGCGTCCCCGTTTCCCGCGGTCGCCACCACGGTGACGTCCGGCTGCAGGTCAAGCAGAGCGGCGAAGGCACCCAGGACCATCGCCTGGTCCTCGGCGAGCACGACCCGGATCGGCTTCATCTACGTGGCCACCCGCAGGGGCACCGCGATGGTGACGGTCCTGCCAGCCGCGCCGGTGTGGTGCACCCGTCCGCCCAGGGCGGCGATCCGCTCGTGCATGCCGGTCAGGCCGTTTCCTTCCGCCGCCGCGCCGCCCACCCCGTCGTCGGCGATCACCAGCCGCAGCTCGCCGTCCCGGGCGTCGAGGCCGATGTGGCAGGTGCTCGCGTTGGCGTGCCGTGCGACGTTGGTGACGGCTTCGCGCAGCGCCAACGCCAGTTCGTGCTCGGTGGAACCCACGATCGCCAGTTTCGCATCCCGCCGCACGAGCACCTCCACTCCGAGACTCGACAACGCGGCGCGCGCCGACTCCAGTTCGGCGTCGAGGCTCGCCTGTCGCCAGCCGCTGACGGTGTCGCGGATCTCGGTGAGGGCCGTCCGTGCGGTGCCTTCGATCTCGGCGGCCTCCTCGCGCGCCCGCGCCGGATCCTGGTCGACGAGTTCACCGATTAGCTGCGCCCGCACGATGATGGCGGTCAGCGAGTGGCCGAGCAGGTCGTGCAGATCCCTGGCGATGCGTTCCCGTTCGGCCAGGGTGGCGAGGTGTTCGATGCGCGCGTTGTGGATCCGGAGGTCGGCGTCGGCGCGTTCCCGCTCGGCCCATTCGACCTGCAGCGTCCCGATCAGCCAGAGGAACAGCAGCGAGGGCACGATGCCGTACAACCGCCAGGGCATGGGCACGAAGGACAGCACCGAGAACAGGCTGAGCAGCAGGGACAGACCGATGAACCACCGCAGGGCGTTGCGCCGCGATTCGGAGACGCCCGCGAACGCCGCCGCGTACACGAACAGCACCGCCGCACCGGAGTTGAACGGGGTCACGGCCGCACCGAGCAGTGCCGTCGGCACGGTGCACCACCAGCGGGCCCGGGTGGGCCGCAGCCAAACGACCGCGTACATCGGGACGAAGACAACGACGACACCGGCGACCAGCAGCCAGTCCAGCCAGGTCGAGCCGGGATCGAAGACCGGACTCCACAACAGGTTCGCCAGGTAGACGAGGTGCACCCAGCGCGTGAAACGTCCCGTTCCCTTCATGATCGCGCATGGCGGTAGGACAGCGCGGCGAAGGCCGCTGCCAACGCGGTCATCCCGAGCAGCACGAGCAGGTGACCGACCGCGGCGCCGCCGTCCAGCTGCGCCAGCGCCAGCTGGGCCAGGTGGTAGGTCGGCAGGAACTGCGCGATGTGTCCGAAGAAGGCTGGCAGGATCGCCAGCGGCATCCACAGACCGGAAAGCACCGCCGATGGGAACAGGAACGCGTTGAGGACGGCTGTGGTCGCATTGGCCCCCAACTGGAAACCGACCGCCAGTCCCAGCAACGCGAATGGCAGGGCGCCGAGCAGCAGCACGATCCACACGCGCAGCAGCTCGGTCACCGAGGCGTCCAACGATCCGGTGAGCGCGGCGATCACGGACATGGCCAGCAGCACACCGGCCGCATAGGGCAGTGCGGCCACCACCTTCGCGGCCAGCGTCAGACCGATCGGGACCGCGGAGACCCGCTTCGCCCGCAGCCAGCCGCGTTCGCGGTCCGCCGCGACACCGATGCCGGGGTTGGTCAACGCGACCGACAGCACGCCGAAGGTGCCGAAGGTCGCCAGCATGCTGGTGCCCGCCGACATCGTTTCGGCCTGCTGGTTCCCGTACAGGGAAACGAAGAGTGCGAAGAAGGCGACCGGCATCAAGACGGCGAACAACAGCGCGGTCGGCTCCCGGACGATGGCCCGCAGCTCGTCGGCGACTTCGACGCGGAAAATCCTGATGTTCACGCGGCATTCCCCTCGGTCAGGCCGACAACGGCGTCCGCCAGGCCAGCGCCTTCGACGCGGAGGTCGGTCAGGTCCGAGTCCTCGGACAGCAGTACGCGCAGCAGCGTCTCAGGTGCGCGGGTGGCCAGCCGAACCCGGTCCCCGTCGCAACTGATCGATACGACACCCGGCAGCCGCTCCAGCCGGGCGCGGTCGAGCGTGGTCCTGGCGGTGACCGTGCGGTCGGGCAGCCGGGCCATCAGCGCTTCGGGGCGGTCGGCCGCCAGGATCCGGCCGTGATCCAGCACCACCACGCGATCGGCGACCACCGCGGCTTCCTCGATCAGGTGGGTGGTCACCAGCACGCCGGTGCCGCGGGCGCGGCGTTCGGCCAGCACCCGCCAGAACTGCCGTCGGCTCGGCACGTCGAGTCCGGCGGTGGGCTCGTCGAGCACGAGCAGAGCCGGACTGGTCACCAACGCCATGGCCAGCTGCAGGCGCTGCTTCTGCCCGCCAGACAGCTTGGCCGCCCTGCGCCCGGCGAGTTCGGTCAGGTCCAATTCCGCCATCAGCGGGCCCGCCGCCTGCCGGGGGACACCGCCGCGCACCGCGGCGCCGGTGACCAGTTCGGCCACCTTCAGGGTGTTGGGGAACCCGATCGACTGCTGCACGACGCCCAGGTGCCGCCGCGTCGCGGCGATCCTCGGATCGCCGCCGTGCACCCGGATCCAGCTCGCCTCCTGGGGTTGCAGCAGACCGATCACGAGGTTCACCAGGGTCGTCTTGCCCGCCCCGTTGGGGCCGAGCAGCGCCACGCACTCACCGGCGCCCACTTCGAGATCGACCCCGTCCAGGGCGCGCGTGCCGCCGTAGCTGTGCCGCGCTGCCCGCACTTCCAACACCGTCTCCATGACTGACCATGGTGCGCAGGTCGGGAAGGCGCGGGTAGTGAGGCCGAGTCACCGGCCGGAGATGACAAAAGTCAGCTGACCGAGCAATGCCCGAAGGGCACCTTCGACCGTGCGAATCGATCGAAGGTGCCCTTCGGGTGGAAACCGGTCTAGATCGGCTACCCGGTTCGCAGCGGCCGTGCGGGACTCGGCTGCTGGGGATGGCCGGGACGATTTCTCACGTCGTGGGATAGCGGTGGTATCCGGGGAAGTTCCCGTAGAGCTGCTCGCCCGGCGGGCCCTGGGTGACGGCGTGCACGAGGTGCTGGCCACCGACGAACGCGCCCTTCCACGACGCGCCCCGACCACCGAAGGGCTCCTCGCGGTCGCCGCGCGAGCGCGGCTTGTTGATGCCGACCTTGAACGCCTGCACGTGCTCGGCCAGCTGCTCGGCGAACGCGGCGTCATCGGATGCGATGCTGGCGACCAGCGCACCGTTGGAGGCGTTCATCTGCGCCAGCAGCTCCGCCTCGGTGTCGACCACGACGATCGTGTCCACCGGCCCGAACGGTTCCTCGTGCATCAGCCGACTCGCACCGGGTGGGGCGAGCAGCGTAACCGGCGCCGCGTAGGCGGAGATGTCCTGGCCGTCGAGGAACTGGCCGTGCTCGTGCTTGCCGTGGTACAGCGGCACCGCGCCGTGCCGCAGCGCCTCAGCGACCCGACCCTCCAACTCGGTGGCCTTGGCCGCCGAGATCAGCGGCCCGAAGTCCAGCGCGGGCAGCTCCTCGCCGTCGGCCACCGCCAGCGGGTGCCCGAACCGCACCGACTGCACCACCGGCAGGTAGGCGGCCAGGAACTGGTCGACCAGCTTGCGCTGCACCACGAACCGCGGGTACGCCGTGCACCGCTGCTTGCCGTATTCGAAGCCCTTGCGCAGGTGGGCGGCGAAGCCCTCCCAGTCGGAGAACTCCCACAGCCCCCAGGTGTTGAGGCCTTCCTGTTCGAGCATGTGCCGCTTGCCGGTGTCGACCAGCTGGGCGGCGATCTTGCCGCCGTTGGACCGCCCGCCGACGAACGCGACCGCACCGATTTCCGGGGCCTGCACCAGCGGATCCGACAGGCGTGAACCGTCGCCGGAAACGAGCGTGGCGGGCAGTCCGGCGCGGGCCATCAGCGCGTGCGCGACGGTCAGCGTCACCGCACCGCCCTGCGTCGGCGTCTTGGCGATGACCGCGTTGCCCGCGAGCAGCTGCACCAGTTCGGCGTGCACCAGCACGCTCATCGGGTAGTTCCAGCTCGCGATGTTGCTGACCGGGCCGGGTAGCGCCTGCCGCTTGTACGGCGCGCCCTCGACGTCGGCGGACAGCATCTGCTCGGCGTTCTCCAGGTACCACCGGACGCCGTCCAGGCAGCGGTCGACGTCCGCGCACGCCGCCTTCCGAGGCTTGCCGATCTCCCAGGCCAGCAGCAGCGCCAAGTCGTCGCGGACCTGCGACATCGCCTCCACCGCGGTCGCCACGGCGGTCTGGCGGTGTTCCAAGGTGGTCTGCGCCCAGGTCTGGTGCGCCCGAGCGGCGGCCTGCACGGCTCGGGTCGCGGTCCCGGCGTCGATCTTGGGCAGCTGGGAGAACACCGAACCGTCCACCGGGGTGATCTGCGGGGCAGGTTCGCCGACGGCCTGCCACCGGCCGTCGATCAGGTTGCGCGGATTGAGCCCGTCGAAAGCCTCCGGAGCCGCGGCGGCGGCCCGGGTGAGCACGGCGGCCGCCGTGCAGTGGTCAGGAACCCGGAGCGACATGCGCCCTCCTCGGAAATTGGGGTGGGTGATGGGTGCCGGGTGTCTAGAACGATGCCATGCGATACCGCCCGCCGTCTGCCCTCGGCGGACAGTTCGGTGCGATCCTCCGAATCGCCTGCGTTGGGGCCGTTTCGTGTTGCGCTATCCGCCGTATCGTGCTGGGCCGCCGATCGGGGCAGCTCTGATTCGTCCACTGTGGTGGGTCGAGAAGTTCGAAACCACCCGTATGGCGGCTGTTTTCGCGATTCCGTTGTGCCGCTTCATTGGTTACTGGCGGGTATTCGCCAAATCGTCCGGTATGCGGTCAAGACCTCTTTGAATGGTGACGTTTTCGCTCTCCGATCGGAGGAAGAATGCGTCACTTACGGCATTTCGCCGGTGCCGCTGCGGCGACCGCTCTGGCAACGACAGCTCTGGCAACCCCGGTGTTCGCCGAGTCGGCCGCCGAGAACTACGCGGCGTTGGGTGACTCCTACGCATCTGGGGTCGGCACTCGGGAGTACTTCGACGACAGCGGTGACTGCCTGCGCAGCCCGCGGGCCTACCCCCAGTTGTGGGTGGATTCGCACGACGTCGCGAGCTTCGCGTTCGTGGCCTGTTCGGGCGCCGTCACCGACGACGTGAACGCCAACCAACTCGACCAGCTGGGCGCCGACACCACGCTGGTCACCATCTCGATCGGCGGCAACGACATCGGGTTCGCCGATGTCATCCAGCGCTGCCTGCTCGGCACCGATTCGACGTGCGACTCGGCGGTCGACGAGGCCAGCGCGAAGGCCCAAGACGAGTTGCCGGGCAAGCTCGACACCACCTACGCCAACATCCGCCAGGCCGCGCCCAACGCCGAGGTCGTGGTGATCGGGTACCCACGGCTCAACGAGCTCGGCGACTGCGGCATCCCCGGCTTCACCGACGCCAAGCGGCAGCGGCTAAACGAGGGCGCCGACGAACTGGCCGGGGTGATCTCCGATCGCGCGGGTGCCGCCGGGTTCACCTACGCCGACACCCGCGACGCATTCGCCGGGCACGGCGTGTGCAGCTCCGACGAGTGGATCAACGGTCCGAGCAACCCGCTGGTGGAGTCCTTCCACCCGGACATCGACGGGCACGCCCAGGCGTACCTGCCGACGCTCAACGCCGTCACGGGCTGACGCCCGGGTGGGCGAGGCGCGCGGCCCGGATGATCGCGTTGATCCGCCGGGCGTGCGCGCCTCGCCAGTACACCTGCGCGCAATCGCGGCAGCGCGCGTATTCGTCGTAGTTGCGGCGGGTTCCCGACTCGATCTCGTCCAGGACGTCCTGCTTGCGCACCGCATCGAGCGGGCCGTTGCACGAAGTGCAGCGGGTCCACGGCGCCAGCGGCGGGGCGAACCGCTCGATGACGTCCGCCAACTGCCGCGCCGGATCGGCGCCCCGCACGTAGCCACCGGCCCACAGCGCCCGGCGCCGGAGCAGACCCCGGTCCTGGGTGAGCAGCACCCGCTGCTCGCGCTCGGCCTGCGCGATCAGCTCGTCGTCGGCGGCGTCGTTGCGGTAGGCGGTGTCGACGCCCAGCAGCCGCAGTCGCCGGGCCAGCTTGCCGAGGTGCACGTCCAGCACGAACCGCGACGGCCCCGGCTGCGGACGGCTGACCGGGCCGATCTCGATGGTCGCGCCGGGGCGGGGCTGCTGCGCGGGCGTCGCGGGAACGCCGTCGACCAGCAGCGGGCCGACTTCGGTCAGCGGCACGCCGAGCGATTCGGCGAGGTGCCCCAGTGTGGCCGTGCCGTCGTAGGGCAGCGCGAACTGTTCGACCCGGCGCTGTGGCGCGGCGAAGAACCACAGGTCCGGGTCGAGGCGCACCAGCACCCTCGAAGCCGTCATCCCCCCATGGTGACCCCGGCGGTCCGGGACGCTAGTCCAACCGGACCGGCAGGGATTCGAGTCCGTAGACGATCGAGGCCTTCCGGAAGGCGAGGTCTTCCGGCGGGATCGCGAGGCGGATCTCCGGAAACCGGCGCACCAGCGCGGGATAGGCCTCGCGGAGCTCCATCCGAGCCAGTTCGGCACCGATGCAGCGGTGGATCCCATGCCCGAAGGCCAGGTGCGACGGGGCGCTGCGGGCCAGGTCCAGCAGGTCGGTGCCCGGCCCGAACGAGTCGTCCCGGTTCGCGCCGCTCAACGAGCACACCACGATGTCGCCACGCGAAATCCTGGTGCCCGCGATTTCCACGTCGGCGCGGGCGAACCGCGGGAAGGCCACCTGGACGACGGTGAGGTAGCGCAGCAATTCGTCGACGAAGCCGGGCACGGCCGCATCGTCGTCGCGGATCAGCGCAAGCAGATCCGGGTCCTGCAGCAACGTGAGCGCACCCAGCGCGAGCATGCTCGCCGTGGTCTCGAACCCGCCGGTGAGGATCCCGTCGGCGAGCTCGGCCAGCTCCCGATCGCTGACCTCGTCGCCGTGCTCCTTGATGAGCGCGCCCAACAGGCCATCGCCAGGACAGTCGCGCTGCTGCTCGACGACCCGGTGCAGGTACGCCATCGACTGCGACATCGCGCCAAGCGACGCGCCGAACCCGCTGAACAGGTCGAATCGGGTCACGCTCAGCTGTTGGAACGCCGCGCGCTCCGCGTAGGGAACGCCCAGCAGCTCGCAGATCACCAGCGACGGGACGGGCATCGCGAACTCGCGCACCAGATCGACCGGCTGCCGGGCTTCGGCCATCGCGTCCAGCCGCTGGCCCACGATGGCTTCGATCTCCGGTGCCAACCGCGCCAGCCTGCGCATGGTGAACTCCGGGGTCAGCAGGCGGCGCAACCGGGTGTGCGCGGGCGGGTCGGTGAATCCGAGACCACCGGGGTTGTCCTCGGTGGTGATGCCGATCCGGCCAACGAGGTGGGTGAAGTCGTTGCTGAACCTATCGGCGTCGCCGAGCACCGCCTTGGCCTCGCGATAACCGGTGACCAGCCAGACGTTCGCCCCGAACGGCACCGGGAGCTTGCTGATCGGTGACCGTTCGCGGGAGCGCCCCAATTCGGGCACCGGGTGCAGACCGTTGCGCTGCAACGGCATCAGCGCGGCAGTCGGCAACATCGACGCGGGGCCGAGGCCCTTTTGCTGCATCCGGGTGAGGTATCGGCGCGCGAACCAGGAGGTGATCCGGGACCGAAGATTCTGCACCAGCAAGACCCCCAACAGGCTGCACGTTCCGTCTTAGGCGGAGGTGGCGATATCCGTCCCAGGCGGGCGAAATCGCTCGACCACTCTACGCGAGAGCGCAGTCCTGCCGACCTCGGCCGAGGCAGCGCGGTAACGAAGATCACCGAATGGCGGGTCCGGGAATTCCCAGGTCGATCAGCTGATCTTCGCCCCGGGGGTGGCTGCCAGGTGCCGGTCGAGTTGGTCGCTGAGGCTTTCCGGCATGCTCGGCGCGGGCGGCCGGACCCCGGATTCGCGCAGCAGGCCCCGACGGCGCAGCGCTTCCTTGCGGATCGCCAGTCCGATCCGGGCCTGCGCCTCGAAGTTCACCAGCGGCAGGTATGGCGAGTACGCCTCGCGGGCCGCGTCGTACCCACCCCGCTGCCAAGCCGCGACGCAGGCGACCAGGCCTTCGGGCACCGAGAAACCGGTCATCGCGCCAGCGGATCCCGCCGCCAGCTCGTCGAGCAGCCCGATTCCGCCGAGACCGCCGAACACCGGCACGTCCGTGGCAGTGGTCAACGTCGCGATCGCGGGCGGGGTCGGTGGCGCCTCCGCCTTCACCGCCACCACGGCCGCGACCTCGCGCACCGCCGAGGCGAGACTCGCCGCGCTGATCGACACGCCCGTGACCAGCGGGTAGTCCTGGACCACCAGACCGGCCCCGGTCGCCGCGTGGGCCGCGCCGAGGTGCGCCGCGAGCTGCTTCGGGTCGGGTGTGTTGACCTGGACCATCGCACCCGCCAGCCGGTCGCCGACCACGTCGGTCGCCAACTCGATCTCCTCGATCACCGGTGCCAGCGAGGTGCTGGACGCGCCCACCACGATCGGCAGATCGGCCGCGCCGACGGCGATCTCCAGCACCGCGCGCCGCTCGGCGGTCGACAGCCGGACCGCTTCGCCGAAGACCCCGAGCACGGTCAGCCCGGTGACGCCGATCCGCTGGTAGTGCTCGACCAATCCGGCCAGACCGGCCTCGTCGACGTCCAATGTGGATCCGGTGAACGGGGTGGCGACCACGCCCCACACCCCAGGTGCAAGCGGATTCGTTGCCATGTCCTGCCTTTCACTCACCCAGGCGGCGGACGCCACGCACCGGCGATCCTAGACACGTCGTGTCCGAGGTCGTCAAGGACAACGGCGCCAACCTCACACGGTAGACGGCAGCGTGGACCCGGCGCTGCGGACCGACGGATCAATTCCGCCCGCTGGCAACCGATTCGCAGACGCTCCACCTCCAGCTGCACCCCGAGCTGGGGACGAGGTGAGGGGCACCCGTGACCAACTTACTTGGTCACGGGTGCCCCTCACCCCTCACCCAAACGGGGTCGTGAGTGGGTTTGGTGGGTGTGGCGACCATTTTCGTTCACGGTGGTTGGTGTGCTGGTGGGCTGAACCACCAGGTGAGCAGTGGTCCGGTTATCGCCAGGATCAGGACGTAGGCGGTGGCCAGCGGGCCGAGGGGTCCACCGGGGACGGCGGCCAGGCCGACGATGACGATCGAGAACTCGCCGCGCACCACCAGCACGCTGCCCGCGCGCAGCCGACCGCGCCGTCCGGCGCCGCTGCGGGCCGCCGCGTACCAGCCGGTGCCGATCTTGGTCAGCGCCGACACCACGGCCAGCGCGATGGCCAGCGGTAGCAGCGGCAGCAACGAGGCCGGTGCCACCGAAATGCCGATGGCGAGGAAGAACGCGGCGGCGAACAGGTCGCGCAGCGGCGCCACCAGCGAACGCACCCGGTCGGCCAGCGGGCCGGTCAACGCCAGGCCCACCAGGAACGCCCCGACCGCGGCGGAAGTACCGGCCAGCTCGGCGATCGCGGCGACCACCAGCGCCAACCCGACGATCCGCAGCAGCAGCTGCTCGGTGTCGCGATCGTCGACCAGGTGCCCGACGCGATGCCCCCAGCGCCGCGACGCGCCCAGGGCCAGCAGCAGCACCCCAACCGCGACAGCGACGCTGGCCAGACCGTGCAGCACCGTCCCGCCGGTGGCCAGCACCGCCAGGATCGGCAGGTACACCGCCATCGAGAAGTCCTCCAGCAGCAGGATCGACAGCACCGCCGGGGTTTCCCGGTTGCCGAGCCGGTGCAGGTCGTCCAGCAGCCGGGACACGATCGTGGACGACGACACCCAGGTCACCCCGGCCATCGCCACCACACCGGTGACGTCCAACCCGAGCAGCCAGCCCGCCAGTGCGCCCGGCGCGGCGTTGACCACCATGTCCACCAGGCCGGACGGGACGTGCCGCCGCAGCGTCACGGTGAACTCCTCGATGGAGAACTCCAGACCTAGGGTCAGCAGCAGGAGCACCACCCCGATCGACGCGCCGATCTCCACGAAGTCCCGGGCCGCGGGCAGCGGCGCGATGCCGCCCTCGCCGACCGCCAGCCCCACCAGCAGGTACAGCGGGATCGGGGACACCCCGAAGCGCCGGGTCACCGTGCCGACCGCGCCGAGCACGATCAGCACGATCCCGAGTTCGAGCAGGAGCGCGATCGAGGTGTGCACGGTTCATCCCGCCAGGATGTGTTCCACCCCGGTAATGCCCTGTTGCGTGCCGATCACCACCAGGATGTCCCCGGCCTGCAACAGCTGGCTCGGCGCGGGGGAGGCGATGACGTCCTCGCTGCGCACGATCGCCACGATCGATGCGCCGGTGCGGGTGCGCGCGCGGGTTTCGCCGAGCGTGCGTCCAGCGAACGCCGATCCCGCGGTGACCTCCACCTGCCCCGCGTTGAGGCCCGGCACCTCGCGGGTCAGATCGGCGAAGCGCTCGGCGATGCGCGGTGCGCCGAGGATCTCGGTGACCGCGTCGGCCTCGTCGGCGCTGAGCCGGAACAGCACCCGGACCTCGTCTGGATCGTCGCCGGGGTAGGCGACGAACTCGAAGTCGCCCCGGCGAAGAGCCACCACCCCGATGCGCTGGCCGTCGGTCGTGGTGAACTCGTAGCGCAGGCCGACCCCCGGGAGCAACACTTCGGTGACGTCCATGCGCTCATCATCGCGCCGCGACGACGCCCCTGCCGGACAGCGGAACCGCACGTCAGCGCGCCGCGGCGGGTGCGCCGAGGATCACCAGCCGCCAGGCGTCGGCGCGCCGCCGCGCTCAGGCGGCAGTGCTGCACGGGGATCAACCTTCGAAGAGCCGCTGCCCCCAGTAGGCGCCGGAGTCGACCCCGGGCGGGCAGGCGAAGATGGCCGACCCGGTGTGCTCCAGGTACTCCATCATCGAGTCCTGTTTGGACAGCGTGCGCTGCACGGGCACGAACTGGGTGCGCGGATCGCGGTTGAAGCACACGAAGAACAGCCCGGCGTCCAGCCGCCCGAGGCCGTCGGAACCGTCGGTGAAGTTGTAGCCGCGCCGCAGCAGCCGCGCACCGCCGTGCGCGGCGGGCGCGGCGAGCCGGATGTGCGCGTCGTCGGCGATCCGCGCTTCGCCATCCGGTCCGCGGGCCTGCAGGTCGACCGGGTCGAACTCGTCGGCCGCACCGAGCGGAGCTCCGCTGCCCTTGGCGCGGCCGACGATGGCTTCCTGCTCGCCCAGCGACGTGCGGTCCCAGGTCTCGACGTGCATCCGGATGCGCCGCGCCACCAGGTAGCTGCCGCCGGACATCCACCGCGGACCGTCGGTCGGCTGCGCCCAGACGTGCTCCTCCAGCTCTGCGGTGTCCTCGGCCTTGAGGTTGTTCGTGCCGTCCTTGAAACCGAAGAGGTTGCGCGGCGTGCTCTGGGCTCGCGAGGTGGCCGAGGTCCGGCCGAACCCGAGCTGCGACCAGCGCACCGCGACCTTGCCGAAGCCGATGCGCGCCAGGTTGCGGACCGCGTGCACCGCCACCTGCGGATCGTTGGCGCAGGCCTGCACGCACAGGTCGCCGCCGCTGCGCGCCGGGTCGAGGTTGTCGGCGGGGAAGTGCGGCAGGTCGATCAGCGCGGGTGGCCGCCGGTCGCCGAGGCCGAAGCGCCCGTCGAAGAGCGTCGGACCGAAGCCGATGGTCAGCGTCAGCGCGGACGCGGGCAGGTCCAGCGCCTCCCCGGTGTCACCGGGCGGCTCCTCGGCGCGTCCGCCGATCGCGCCGTGGTCGACGGCCTCCAGCCCGGCGGTCATCCGCTCGGCGGCCTGGGTCCAGTCGCGCAGCAGGGCGACGAGTTCGGCGCGGTCGGTCGTGGTCACGTCGAAGGCCACGAAGTGCATCCGGTCCTGCGCCGGTGTGGTGATGCCCGCTTGGTGCGGCCCGCGGAACGGCACCGTCGCCGCGGCCTCGTCGGGGCGGCTGGCGGCGAGATAGCCCGCCCCGGCTCCGGCGCCCGCGAGCGCGACACCGGCGCCGGTCAGGCCGAACAGTCGACGCCGGGACACACCGGTCATCGCGCGACCGCACCCGCCGTCTTGCTCAGCGGCTCGCCGAGCGCGTCCACCGCCGCCGCCAGTTCCCGGACCTGCTCGGGGCTCAGCTCGGTGTAGAGCCGGAAGCCGTCGTCGATCTGGTAGCGCGCCAGCAGCGCGTCGACCGCGGCGAACTTCTCGTCCAGGGTGCCAAGCAGCTGCGGGTCCTTCGCGGTCAGCACCGGTCGCAGCGCGCTGATCACCTGCTTGGCGCCGTCCACATTGGCCCGGAAGTCCCACAGGTCGGTGTGCGAGAAGGTCTCCTCCTCGCCGGTGACCTTGCTGGTGGCGACCTCGTCGAGCAGTTCCTTGGCGCCGTTCGCGATGCCCGCCGGGGTCAGCTCGACGTTGCCGGTCTGCGCCACGAGCTGGTCGGCGTCGGCGACCAGTTGATCGGCGACCGCGGCGGTGTCCGGCTGCGAGCCGGAGACCCAGAGGTCCTTCTCCAGCCGGTGGAAGCCGGTGAACGCCTGGCCGGGCTCCAGGTCCGCCTCCCGGCCGTCCATCTTCGGATCCAGGTCGCCGAAGCTCTCCGCGACCGGCTCGATGCGCTCCCACGGCAGCCGGGCCGCGGCGTACAACTGCTTGGCGAGCGCCACGTCACCGGTTTTGACGGCCTCGGTGAACCGCGCGATGCCCGCCTTGAGCTCGGCGGCCTGCTGGTCGACGTACTGCTTGTAGTCGGTGACCGCCTGCGCGGCGGCACCTTCCTGGGCGGCGGCGGAACCGGTGACGGTGAATTCGCCGCGAATGCCGTCGCCCTGCATGCCGGGCTTGCATGCCGTGGTGTACTTGCCGCCCTGCGGCACCTCGACGACCAGCTGCCGCGTCAGGCCCGGGCCGATGTTCTCGACCTCGCTGACCACCCGGTCGCCGTCGCCGAGGAGGTAGAACTCGGTGACCTCGTTGCCGGTGTTGGTGATGTCGAAGTGGATAGTCCCGGCCGGTGCGGAGGCCGCCGACAGCGCGCATGCGTTGTCCCCGGCCTGCACGGTGATCGCCCCGGGTGCGTCAGCGGCCTTTCCGGCGCAGCCCGCGAGCAGGAGGGTGCACAGCGCGGGAACCAGGGCGCGGGCGTTGATGGTCACTTGGCTTCTCCGGTGCGGATGCTGGCGGGCCGGGTGGCGCCGCGGTGCGGACGAAGGAACAGCGGGAGCACGATCACGACGTAGCCGACCCAGATGACGGCTTCGAGCACGGTGGTCTGCGGCGAGAAGTTGAAGATCCCCTTGAGCAGCGCGCCGTACCAGGACGTTGGCGGCACGTAGGCGCTGACGTCGAAGGCGAGGGTGTTCAAGCCGGGCAGCACCGAGGCTTCCTGCAGGTCGTGCACCCCGTAGGCGAAGACTCCGGCGGCGACGAAGACGAGCAGCACACCGGTGGCGGTGAAGAACTTCGACAGGTTGATCCGGACCGCCCCGACGTAGAGCAGTGCGCCGAGCACGATCGACAAGGCGATGCCGATCAGGAAGCCGAGCAGCGGCAGGGCGGTGCCGCCACCGGCGGACTGCACGCTGGAGAAGAAGAACACCGCGGTTTCCATGCCTTCCCGCCCGACCGCCAGGAACGCCACGGTGGCCACCGCGACCGGCCCCAGCCGCAGTGCTTCGTCGAGCTGGCCGCGCAGTTGGGCGGCCAGGGTGCGGCCCGCCCGGCGCATCCAGAAGATCATGCCGGTGACGAAGCAGACCGCGATGATCGAGGCGGTCCCGCCGAAGGCCTCCTGGGCTTCGAAGCTCAGCGTCGCCGCGGTGTAGGTCAGCAGTGCGCCCACGGCCACCGACAGCGCCACCGCGACGGCCACCCCGCCCCAGACCAGCGGCAGTGCTCGGCGGCGTTCGGTGCGGACCAGGAATGCGACCAGAATGCTGACCACGAGAACGGCCTCCAGGCCTTCGCGCAGGCCGATCAACGCATTACTGAATAGCATCCGCGTTTCCTTTTCTCGCAGCTGTCGAGCGATCGAAACCTAGGTAAGCCTCACCTTTGTGTCAAGCAAGTGTGAATACCACTTCACTGGTCCGCGACTTTTGTTGCCTGGTCCATTTGTCCTGCTTGATCGAGGTATGACTGAAATGCGCGAACAATCGCGCAGATGTTTTTCGTGCCGTTTGTTCGTTTTCCGGAAAGGGATTCAAGCCCGCGGAAATGATCGTTTCCGAGCCGTGCGATGGGCTCCGGCGCGGGGATACGGCGGCGAATCGACGCGAGTTCGGTGCGGGAGTTCTGGTTGTGACACCGGGGAGCCATGAGTCACGTTGTGCCCCACGTGGCGCGGCTCATCGGCTAGGGTGGCGGATGGCGTCGGCGGGCTTCGCCAGCCGACGAATGACCTGGCGATGCCGGGTGAGCCGACCGGCGCAACACTTGCGCTCCGGCCTGCGACTCCGGCGTTCGACCGCAGAGCTGGCCGTGCTGGTCCAAGGCGCCACCGAGGACCGGTCGGCTGTCCCGGGTGGCCAAAAGGGAGGGATGGCGTTACGCCGTCCCGGCCATCCGCGTGGAAGAGCCCGCTGGCCGGTCGGTCAGCGGGTTTTTTCGCTTCCGCCCGGCCAGCCGATTTCGCCGCGGGACGCGACGAGTGGCGGCCCGGTGGGACAGCGGGCACGGTACCGGTTATGTCCACTGTGAAGGCCCAGCAACATGGCGTGTTCTACCGGCGTCCGGCGCCGGAGGCCGACCCGTACGTGCGCGAAGGCGGACACGTCGATCCCGGCCAGACCATCGCGGTGATCGAAGCGGTGAAGACCTACAACCCCGTCAAGGCGGTAACCAGCGGCGTCGTGACCCGGTTCCTGCTCGCCGACGGCACCGAAGTCAACTCGGGGCAGGACATCGCCGAGGTCGCCGACGAAACACCCGCACGCGGTTGATCTTGGGTTCGGCGCAAGCCCTATCATTGCCGCGCAGCAGCGGGAGGCGGGAGGGCCGTGCGCGGGGTCGACTACTACGAGTTGCTTGGTGTGGACCGCGACGCGACGGCAGCGGAGATCAAGTCCGCGTACCGATCGCTGGCGCGCAGCATGCACCCCGACGTCGGTGGCACCGCGGGCACCTTCCGGTTGCTGCAGGAGGCCTACGAGACGCTCAACGATCCGGTGCGTCGCGCCAACTACGACAACGACGGAGAAACCAGCCGCCCGCGGACGGCCGAGCGGCGTCGGCGGCGGGACTTCGGTGACGACCCGACCTACGTGCCGAAGCCGCCCCGGCTGCGGCTCGACGACATCCCGTGGTGGGACACCATCGATCCCGACGCCCGGATCCGCTACCTGCCGATCATCGGCCCGGACCGGGCCCCGACCCTGGCGCTGGTGGGCGGCTGGTCGCTGTTGCTGCTGGTCGGGCTCGCCGTCGAGCTGACCGCGGTGCTGCTGACCGTCTGGCTGTCCCTGCTGGTGGCGGCGGGTTCGGTGATCGTGTTGCTGCTGCGGCGGCACATCCGGGCGCACCGGACCGACCGGTTGTTCGTCGCGGAGTTCGGCGGCCGCCGGGTTTTCGGCCTGCCGGACGCGCAGCACGAGCGGGCCCAGCAGCTGACCGCCGAGCTGTGCGCGAAGTACCTGACCAGGCTGCCGGGCGTGCGGGTGTTCCACGGGTTGTCCTGGCCGGACTCGGTGTTCGAGGACGTGCACCACGCGGTGCTGTGCGGACGGCGACTGGTGCTGGTGGAGTCCAAGAGCTGGTTGCCCGGCCACTACATCGCCGATGAAGAGGGCACGCTGTGGCGCAACGGCCACCCGTTCCGCGGTGGTGCGACCCGGCTGCCGGAAGGCGTTGCCACGTTCGAGGAGTTCCTGCCCGGTGTCGAAGTGCGCGGCGTGGTGCTGATCTACCCCAGCCGGGCCGGTGACGTCAGCACCGTGGAGCAGGGCGACGATCCGGTTTCGCCGATGACTCCGGCGCAGTTCGTCCGGGACATCGGCCGGTGGCTCGCGCAGGACCCGGCGACCGTGGACCGCGAGGCGTTCAACGCCGTGCTGGACCAGGTCGTCACGAGCTGAACGACCGCCATCGGCCTGCTGCCGCGTGGCGGTTGGGCAGCGTCGTCGCGGGCTTGAAACGGCCAGGTCAGAATCTTTTTTGCCGATTTCCGATGAGTTTCCGTTTCGTCCCTTGTCGGTACAGGTAGTCGAAATCTCCGGCGATGCGGAAAGGGTGCAACCCCATGACTACCAGTTCAACAGCGGCGGTTTCCCAACGGCGGGCCGTGCACGTGGCGCTATGGGTGCTGCAGGCCCTACTGGCGGCGTTCTTCGCGTTCGCCGCGGTCCCGAAGCTGCTCGGTGACCCGATGACGGTGCAGATGTTCGGGTTGATCGGCCTCGGGCAGTGGTTCCGCTACCTGGTCGGTGCGTTGGAACTGCTGGGCGCGATCGGCCTGCTGGTGCCCCGGCTGGCCGGGCTGGCGGCGCTCGGCCTGGCTGGCGTCATGATCGGCGCGACGATCACCCAGCTTTTCGTGTTCGACTCGCTGGTCCTGGCGTCCATGCCGTTCGTCCTCTGCCTGGTGTTCCTGGCGATCGCCTGGGGACGTCGCCGATCCATCCCGATGCTGGCCAACCGCTGATCGACTCATCCCGCGAAACGGAGCGAACGTGTCCATCAAGACCTTCATCAACCTGGCCGTCAAGGACCTCGACAAGTCGGTCGATTTCTTCACCGCGCTGGGCTTCAGCTTCAACCAGGAGTTCACCGACGAGAACGCGACGTGCATGGTGATCAGCGACGACGCCTACGCGATGCTGCACGTGGAGTCGTTCTTCAGCCAGTTCACCAAGAAGGAGCTGGTGGACGCCACGAAGGCCACCGAGGTGCTGGTGGCGCTCGGTCTGGAATCCAGGGCGCAGGTCGACGAGATGGCCGAGAAGGCGTTCGCCGCGGGCGCCCAGCCCGCCAACGAGCCGATGGACGAAGGCCCGATGTACGGCAAGAGCTTCCAGGACCTCGACGGCCACATCTGGGAACTCATCCACATGGACCTGTCCGCACCGCAAGCCTGAGCGCGAACCGAGGTGAAGGGCACCTTTTACCAACTTACTTGGTAGCAGGTGCCCTTCACCTTTCACCCGAAAGCTGCCCGCATAGTTGCTGCTCGTGATCCTGCCGATGTTCGTCCATTGTGGTCGATGGGGCGTCCGGCTCGACGTTCCGGCGGGCCGCGTCGGCGCGTTCCGGCGGTCGGCGGGGTACGGCGGAAGGGTGTTGGCTCTTGGCATCCGGCGGTGGTGCTCGATACCGTGTTGATCTTCGCCGGGCTCGTCCGGCTGCTGTTCGCGCGGGAACGCCGGGCAGCCCAAGGGTGACCGCGTGCGATCACCCCGGCCGGGCGCGACGATGAGCCAGTCGGGGCCGCGGCTAAGCCGCCGGACAAAGGAGTACGAGCGTGACGAATCCGCACCAGAACGTCAGCTTCGCCAGCAATGGGCACACCGCGCACGGATATCTGGCGACGCCGTCCGGTTCGGGCCCCGGGGTGGTGGTGATCCAGGAGTGGTGGGGGCTGACCGACCACGTCGCCGATGTCACCGATCGACTGGCGGCCGAAGGGTTCGTCGCGCTCGCCCCGGATCTCTACGGCGGGCACACCACCCACGACGCCCAGGAAGCCGCGCGGCTGATGCAGCAGCTGCCGGTGGACCGGGCGGCCCGCGATCTCTCCGGCGCGATCGACTACCTGCTGGGCCACGACTCGGTGACCAGCTCGTCGGTCGGCGTGGTCGGATTCTGCATGGGCGGCGCGTTCACCATCGTGCTCGGCGCGCAGCAGGGCGACCGGGTCGGCGCATTGGTGCCGTTCTACGGCATGCCGTCGGTGGTCGACACGGACTTCTCCGGGCTGACCGCGCCGATGCTGTGCCACTTCGGCGAGTACGACCGCACCATCAGCATGGACGCGGTGGGCGAACTGCGCGACAAGATCCAGCAGCAGTCCAAGGTCCGCCCGCAGGTCCACGTCTACCCGGCCGGGCACGCGTTCTTCAACGACCAGAACCCGGCGGCCTACCACGAGGACTCGGCCCGGACGGCCTGGCCCCGCACCCTCGACTTCCTCCGCCGCCACCTCAGCTGACCGATGCCGGGTGAGCGGCACTTCTGGTCCGGTTGTTGCGGGCGGAAGTGCCGCTCATCGATCGGTGGACGAAATCGCGCGCGTGTTACTGCTGTCCGGCCGAGCGGGCTGGTTTGAGCGTGGGTAGGTCGGTCCGGCCGATCAGGCGTTGGGGGCGGAAGTCCGCCAGGGCCGCCGACTCGGTTCCGGTGACCAGTTCTTCGGCCGCGAGTTTGCCCAGCAGAGGTCCGAGGGTGATGCCGCTGTGGGTGGCGATGGGGTAGATCTTGCTGTTATCGCTGAGAAAACCGGCGACCGTCAGGCCGTCGGCGGGCATCGAGCGCTGGCCGACCCGGATGGATTCCAGGCGGGCGCCTTCGGTGCCCGCGAGCAGCTCCGCCAGGCGGCTGCGGAGCTGCCGGGCGTGCTGGCCGTCGGGGCGCGGCGGATTGGCCGGGTCGGCGTCCGCGTCGAGGTCCAGGCCCTGGACCACCAGACGGCCGCCGCCGTCCGGGCGCACGTTCAGCCGCGGCGTCGTCAGCACCCGGTTCAGCCTGGTCGCAAGCGGATTGGTGTAGCCGAGCAGGCCCACCGTCGCCGAGCCCGCAACATCCGGTGAGGCCATCGGCACGCGGTGCCCGGCCGTCGCGGTCAGCGCCTCGGTCCAGCGACCCGTCGCGATCACCACCGCGTCGGCCTCGGCGGTGCCGTCCGACAACTCGATGCGGACCTTCCCGCCCGTCTCGGTCAGGCCGACGACCTCGGCGGGGCAGCGCAGTTCGGCACCGTGCTCCCGGGCCTCGCCCCACAGCCGGGCCACCAGCAGCGCCGGGATGACGTGGCCCTCGGTCGGGTAGTAGGCGATTTCCTGGACGCGGGGCGGTAGCCGCAGGTCGGGGACCAGTTCGCGGGCGCGTTCCGGGGTGATCCAGTCCACCGGGTAGTCGCGGTCGGTGAGCTTCGCGACCGAGGTCGCCAGGCTCCCGGTGTCGTCTTCGGCCCATTCCAGGTTGCCGGTGCGCATCAGCCAGTTCGGGGCGGCACCGGGGTGCTCGGCGAGCGCGGCGTGTTCGGCCATGCCCGCCACGTTCAGGTCGTGGTAGGTGCGGGGGTGCTTGTTGTGCGAGTTGGTCCAGGCGAACGAGGTGCCGGAGGTTCCGGCGAGCGCGTTGGTGCGTTCGAAGACGGTCACCTGGGCGCCCGCGAGGGCCAGCGAACGTGCGGCGCTCGCGCCCAGCACACCGAGCCCGATCACGGCGATCTTCATGCGGTCCTCACAAGTTCGCTGAAGCGGTTTGGGTCGAGGCGGGTGATGTCGTGTTCGGTGCTGCCCCGCAGCACGAGATCGGCGCCGATCTCGCCGAAGACCGGGGCGAGTTTGAAGCCGTGTCCGGAGAAGCCGGTCAGGACGGTGGCATTGCGGTGGCCGGGCAGCGGACCGAGCAGGGCGTGGTCGTCGGGGGTGAAGCCCTCGGCGAACGCGCCGATGCGCACCGGATGCGGGGTGACGCCCGGCAGCAGTCGGGCGACCGCGGCGGAGGCGGCTCGGGCGAACTCCGGATCGGCGCTGCGCGGCAGCGCGGCCGGGTCGTCCAGGGTCGGCCAGCCCAGGTGGTGCGGGACGATCTTGACCGCGACCCCGTCCAGCACCGGGAAGCAGGAGAACGCGGCCTCGGGGTGGCGGCGGATCGCGATCGGCAGGCGCTGCGGCCGGTGCGCCGCCGTGTCGCGGGCGGCGAACCAGCACGCGGTGATCATCCGGACTTCGACCGGCAGGGCCCGCAGCGGTTCCAGCCCCCGCGCCCACGGGCCGGGTGCGAACACGACGTGGTCGACGTCGAAGTGCTTGCCAGCGCTGCGGACTCGCCAGCCCTCGGCGGTTTCGGCGACTTCGTCGACGGGGTGGTAGGGGAGCGCCGTCGCGCCCGCTTCCTCCGCCGCGCGAAGTGCTGCCTGCACGGCCGGTTCGGGCCGCAGCACGCCCGCCGCCGGATCCAGGACCATCACTTCACCGTCGTCGATTCGGTGCTGGGGGAACCGTTCGCGGGCCGCGGCGGTGTCCAAGACCTCGTGGTCGAGGTCGTGCTCCTCGGCGCTGCGCCGAACGGCGCGGATGTCGGGGTGGTCGGCGGCCGCGATGGTCAGGCCGCCGCACATCATCAGCAGCTCGGTGCCGGTGGTCTGCTCCAGCTCGCGCCACAGCCGCCCGGCCCGCCGCAGCAGCGGTACGTAGTTCGAGCCTTCCTTGTAGGCGGTGCGGAAGATGCGCGATTCCCCGGCCGATGCCCCGCGGTCGTGGCCGGGGGAGTAGGTGTCGAAGGCGAGCACGTCGGTGCCGCGCCGGGCGAGGTGCCACGTGGTCATGGCGCCGATCACACCGGTGCCGATCACCGCGACGCGCGGCTGAGTCATGATCGCTCCTGTTCCTGCATGCGGTGTCGGGTCGGCGGTCTCAGGCAGAACCGACCAGTGTCGGTACGGCCGGGGTCAGGAGTCCGTTGTGGACAGCACGGTTCGTTCGATGAAGAACTCCACCAGGTCCGGGCGGATGATGTGCCACATCGCTTCGGCCAGCTTGCCGTCGGTCAGCCAGGTCAACCGGCGCAACCGGATCACGGCCTGGCCGGGCGGGGTGCGCAGCCGCGCCGCATCGGCTTCGTCGAGCCGGATCGGGTCGATGTACATGCGCGACTTCGCCGCCGGGATCCGGTTCCTGGCGAAGTAGTCGTGCGTCGTCAGAAGTGCCAGGTCCTCGTCCAACAGCCTCGGTGCCAGCGAGAACGGGACCGCCGCGAGTTCGATGGCGATCGGGTTGTCGTCGATGTCGAACTTCAGCCGCCGCAGCTGGTTGACCGCGGCGTCGTCGGCGACGCCGGGCAGGTCGACGTCGGCGTCGCGGGCGGGCACCACGGACGCGGATTCCACCGCATGCCGTCCGGGGATCTCCGGGCCTTGCAGCGTCGGATTCACCAGGCGCAGCAGGTTTTCCTGCCGCGCGCCTTCGGTGACGAAGGTGCCGCGCCGCCGGTGGCGTTCCGCCAGTCCGGCCTGCGCCAGCTCGGTCAGCACCCGCTGCGCCGTCGCGCGGCCGACCGAGTACTGCTGCTGCAGCTCGGCCTCGGTGGGCAGCCGGGCACCGGGCGGCAGCGCGCCGGAGTGGATCCGCTGCTCCAGTTCGGTGCGGATGCGCAGGTACGCCGGGGTCGCCACGGGAGCAACCTAACCTGCGAACAATTGACCGGTCAATAGTGGTTTTGATCGGTCAATTTGGGTGAAATATGTACGCCCATTCCTCGCGCGCCTGGGCGAAGGGGGTCGTGCGTGGTTGTTCCGGTGAGGACCGGGATTTTCGCTCACGACCACGCGGCCGTTCGTCAGATGTGGCGGCCGCCGGTGATTTCCAGGACGCAGCCCGTCATGTACGACATCCAAATCCTGCTAACGCCGCGTGTCCGGGCGTCCCCCCGATACGCCCGGACACGCGTTCCTCGACCGCGGTCTCAAGCGAAACCGCGGAGATCTCCACACCGCCGGTCACAGCGTGCTTTCGGTGATCGCAGTAACTGTCCACTTAGGACTCTGGGATGCCTGCGTCGGCCAGCGTGCCGGGTACTCATCGCGTGGATTTCGCCAGCACCGCCAGGCAGTCCACCGCGACGGCACCCGCGCCGACCGCGTCCAGCAGCAGCGGGTTGACGTCCAGTTCCGCGATGTCGTCGGCCAGATCGGCGGCCAGCCACGACAGCCGCGCCACCACGTCGGCCGCGGCGGCCACGTCGCGCGCGGGCTTGCCGCGCACCTCCCCGAACAACCGGCTGCCGCGCAACGACATCAGCAGGCGCTTCGCCGAGTCGACGTCCAGCGGTGCCACGCCGACCTGGCTGTCGGCGAGCACCTCCACCAGCACGCCGCCGAACCCGACCACCACCGCCGGACCGAAGGCCGGGTCCTGCTTGATGCCCACGATGAGTTCGGTGTCGCCACCGGCCATCCGCTGCACCAGCAGCCGAGCCCCGGGATCACCGGCCTCGCGGGCGACGCGCAGCAGATCCGCCGCGGCGGTGCGGATTTCGCCGTCGTCGATCAGCGCCAGCCGAACCCCGCCGACGTCCGATTTGTGTCCGATGTGGTCGGACAGCAGCTTGACCGCGACCGGGCCGCCGAGATCGCGCGCGGCCGAAACCGCCGCATCGGGGGTGTCGGCCGGGAACGCCCCGGCGCACGGCACGCCGTAGGCGGCGATCAGCCGACTCGACTCGTGCTCGTCGAGCTGGGTGCGGCCCTGCTCGCGGGCGCCCCGGATGATCGCGCGGGCCACCTGCTCGTCGATGTCGGCGGGCCGCCTCGGGTCCGGCAGCGGCGGCCGCAGGCTGAAGTCGGCGAGCGCGCCCAGCGCCGCCGCGGCCCGTCCGGGATCGGTGTAGCAGGGGATGCCGAGCTCCTGCAGCCGCTGGCGAGGCCGACCGCTGCCGCCGGTCCACACCACGACCAGCGGCCGGTCGGTGGACCGGTAGGCGTGCTCGATCGCGTCGATCAGCTGCGCGGAGCCGTTGTCGGCGTTGCCCAGCAGTACCGCGATCATGTCGGTATCCGGGTGCTCGATGGTGATCTCCAGCGCGCGCCGAATCATGCCCTGATCGCTGAGCAGCGCGGCGGTGAGGTCGACCGGGTTGCGCGGTGAACCGAACGGCGGGATGACCTCGGCCATCCGCCGCTGCCACACCTGGTCCCAGGGCTGCACCTGAAGACCGTTGCTGCTGGCCATGTCCGCCATCAGCACCCCGGCCCCGCCGGAGAGCGACAACGTGCTCAACCGCCGACCGCGGGCGCGTCGACCGTCGGCGAACACCAGCCCGGTGTCCAGCAACCGCTCCATGCCATCCACCCGGAGGATGCCGTACTGCCTGGTCGCGCCGTCGAACACGGCGTCCTCCCCGGTCAGCGACGCGGTGTGCGACCGCGCGGCGCGCGCCCCGGCCGCCGAACGGCCGACCTTGACCGCCAGGATCGGCTTGTCCAACTCGTGCGCCCGACGGGCCACCCGCAGCAGCTCCCGGCCGTGGTGCACGCCTTCGAGATAGGCCATCAGCACCTTGCTCTCGTCGGTCTCGACCAGCCCGCCGAGCACCTCGGCCACCGACAGGTCGGCCTCGTTGCCGGTGTTGAGGAAGTGCGAGATGCCCAGCCCGGCGGACTGCGCCGCGCTGAAGATGAAGGTGCCGAAGGCCCCGCTCTGGCTGACGAAGGCCACCGGGCCCTCGCGCAGTTCGGTGCTGTCGTCCATCGCCGAGCTGAACGTGGGCAGCGCGCGATCCCGCAGGCTGAACATGCCCAGGCAGTTCGGGCCGAGCACGCGGATGCCGGTCTCGGCGATGACCGCCTGCAACTGCCGCTGCAACAGCTCGCCGGATTCGCCGACCTCGGCGAATCCGGAGGCGCCGATGATCGCGGCCGGGATGCCGCGTTCGGCGCAGTCGCGGACCCCGTCGATGACCTTGTCGGCGGGCAGCATCACCATAGCCAGGTCGATCTCGCCCTCGACCTCGTCGAGGCTCCGGTAGGCGGGCAGGCCCTGCACCTGCGCGCGCCGGGAGTTGATCGGCAGCAGTCGGCCGGTGTAGCCGAAGCGCTTCATCAGCTCGATGGGGCGGCCGGACAACTTGATCGGGTTGTCCGAGGCGCCCAGGACGGCGATCGATCGGGGATGCAGCAGTCGCTGGATTGCCGTGTTCTCGACGGCGCCCACGGATTCCTCCTCTCGTCGTGAGCGGAAATCGCGGCAAGAACCGAAATCTCCAGTCACGAGCTCACACCTGGCGGAGCAGCTGCTTGGCGATGATCAACTTCTGGATCTCGCTGGTGCCCTCGTAGATGCGGAACACCCGGGAGTCCCGGTAGAAGCGCTCCACCGGCACGCCGCGCATGTAGCCGGATCCGCCGTGCACCTGCACCGCGCGGTCGGCGACCCGGGAGACCATCTCGCTGCAGAACAACTTCGCGCACGACGGCGCGAGCCGGGTGTCCGCCCCCGAGTCGTACTCGCGGGCGGCCTCCAGCACCATCGACCGCCCCGCGTACAGCTCGGCCTGCGACTCGGCCAACAGCGCCTGCACCAGCTGGAATCGGCTGATCGGCTTGCCGCCCTGCTCGGCCTCGGCGGCGAAGCGCACCGACTCCTCGACGATCCGGGTGGCCAGCCCGACGCAGATGGCCGCGATGTGCAACCGACCTCGGGTCAGCGACGACATCGCAGCGGCGAACCCGGTGCCCTCCTGCCCGCCGACGATCGCCGCCGCGGGCACTCGGACATCGTCGAAGAACACCTCGGCGGTGTGCGCCCCGGCCTGGCCCATCTTGGCGTTCGGCGGCCCGATCCGGACCCCGTCGAGGCCTGTCTCGACGAGGAACACCGAAATTCCCCGGTGCGCCTCGGCTTCCTCGTCGGTGCGGGCGAACACCACCAGCAGGTCGGCCTGCGGCGCGTTGGTGATGAACCGCTTCGCGCCGGAAAGCACGTACTCCGCACCTTCGCGGATCGCTTTGGTGCGCACCGAACTCGGATCCGAACCGGCGCCGTCCTCGGTGAGCGCGAACGACGCGATCGCCTCGCCGGAGGCCAACCGGGGCAACCACCGCTGCTGCTGCTCCGCGGTGCCGTACTTGACGATCACCTGCCCAGCGATGCCGTTGTTCGTGCCGAACATCGAGCGGAACGCCGGAACCGTGTAGCCCAACTCGAAGGCCAGCCGGACGTCCTCGCTCATCGACAGGCCGAGCCCGCCGTACTCTTCGGGCAGGGCGAATCCGAACAGCCCCATCTCGGCGGCGGCCCCGCGCAGCCGCTGCGGGATCGCGTTGGTGTCCTCGATCTCGTCCTCGCTGGGCACCACCTCGTTGCGGACGAAGTCGCGGACGGTGCGCAGGACGTCGTCGAACACGTTCGGATCCATCGCTGTCCTCCGCACCGGTCACCAGCCAGCGAGGATCCGCCGGACGGCTGACGAATCGAAACCCGTTGGCGCACCTGAAGATCCGTCGACGCGACGGCGAACGCCGCATCGCGATCCCGGTACCTCGACGCTAGGCCAACCAGTGTGTTCCGTCTAACACCAAATTCAGGTACGTTTGATTCGGTTGCGCGACTCAATGGGCGTTGACCTGGGCAAAGGCGCTCGTGGTCGGGAGGTTCGTGCGGTGGAGCTACGCCACTTGCAGGCATTCGTCGCCGTGGCGGAGGAGCTGAACTTCCGCCGGGCCGCGGTCCGGTTGCACATGTCCCAACCGCCGCTTTCGCAGCAGATCAAGCGCCTGGAGCACGAAGTCGGGGTGGCGCTGCTGCGCCGAACCACGCGGCAGGTCGCGCTGACCGCGGCGGGGGAGGCGTTCCTGCGGGAGGCGCGCAAGACGCTGCAAGCGGCGGAGGCCGCACCCCGGTTGGCCCGGCAGGCCGCGGCGGGCGAGATCGGCGTGGTCCGGCTGGGGTTCAGCGGCCAGACGTCGTACCAGGTGATGCTGCTGATCGTGCGCAAGTTCCGGGAGCGCTATCCGAATGTGCGCTTCGAAATCCGCAGCCCGCTGTTCGGCGGTGAGCTGGTGGACCGGATCAACCAGCAGGAGGTCGACGCCGGGTTGCTGCGCCTGCCGGTGCCGACCGAGGGGCTGTGCGTGCGGGAGCTGGAGCAGCACCCGCTGGCGGTCGCGCTGCCGGAGGACCACCGGCTGGCCGATGGTCGCCGCATCGGGCTGGCCGATCTGCGGGGCGAGACGTTCATCAGCTATCCCAGCGGGCGCGGTTCGGTGGTCAACCAGTTGGTGCAGGCGGCCTGCCTGCGGCACGGCTACAGCCCGGATTTCGTTCAGGAAGCACCGGATACGCACACGATCCTGTCGCTGGTCGGTGCCGGTTCCGGGATCAGCCTGGTTCCGATGACCGCCGAACACTTGAAAGTGCCTGGGGTGGTGTTGGTCGCGGTGCACGACGCGCCGCCGATCCCGCTGGCGCTGGTGTGGCGTGCGGACGACCAGAACCCGGCGCTGGCCGGACTGGTCGGACTGCTCGACGAGGTCGTCGCCGAACTCTGAGGCGCAGTGCCCGATTCGCGCGGCGTTGAACCGATTTCGCGCGAAATCGCCCCTCGCCGTGGCATGCGACCCAAGTCACGCCATACTGTTCCACAGTGGACTGTCTGATGAGTTCCCACTGATGTTGGGAAATGCGGGCAGCTGTGCGAAGTGTGGTGCAGTGCACGTGCTGTTTCGGTAACCCTGCGTCGTGCTGCGCCGACAGACCAGACGAGTAATAGATCAACGATGATCTTGACATTGCTGAATGAGGAGGTTCTTCGTGGCTGCCGACCGACCGGAGAGTCGGGCATGGTGGATCTGGAGTGCGGCGGTGGTTGCCTACCTCGCCGCGGTATTTCACAGAGGCAGCTTGGGGGTTGCCGGAACGCAGGCGCTGGACCGGTTCGACGTCGGCCCCGCCGCGCTCAGCGCGTTCACGGTCCTGCAGGTCGGCATCTACGCCGGTATGCAGATTCCCACCGGATTGCTGGTGGACCGGTTCGGGGCTCGGAAGGTGATCACCGTCGCGGTGCTGCTGTTGGGTACCGGGCAGGTGCTCTTCGCGCTGGCCGGGTCGTATCCGATGGGCCTGCTCGCCCGCGCCGTGCTGGGCATGGGCGACGCATTGATGTGGGTGAGCATCCTGCGGCTGGTGGCGGCGCACTTCTCCGCCCGCCGCTACGCGCTGGTGGCGACGGTGTCCAGCGCGCTGGGGGCGCTGGGTGGTGTCGCGGCCACCTTCCCGCTCGCGCTGGCCTTGCAGAACATGGGGTGGACCGCGACGTTCCTGCTGGTGGGAGCACTGACGCTCGGCTACTCGGCGATCACCGCAACGGTAGTGCGGGAAGCCGCGCCCGGGGGCGCGCAACCGCGCAGTGGCGGTGCCATCTTCCAGCAGGTGCGCGCCGCGTGGTCGGTGCCGGGCACGCGGCTGGCCTTCTGGGCGCACTTCTGCACGATGTTCGTCTCGGGTGCCCTGACTCTGTTGTGGGGGTTCCCGTACCTGGTGGACGGGCTGGGCGTGCCCGCCGCGACGGCGAGCGTGCTGCTCAGCGTGCTGATCATCGGCCAGGTGATCGGCGGCCCGGTGGTGGGCGCGCTGATCGGCCGCCGCCCGGAGTGCCGGATGTGGATCGTGCTCGGCTATCTGTTGCTCAATGCCCTGTCCTGGGTGGTGCTGCTGGGCTGGCCGGAAGGACGCCCGCCGCTTTCGGTGATCGCGACGGCGTTCATGGTCTTCGCCCTGGGCGGCCCGGTCTCGGCGGTCGCCTTCGCCCTGGTGCGGGACTACAACCCGGTGCGCCAGGTGGGCACGGCAACCGGGGTGGCCAACGCGGGTGGGCACTCGGCGACGGCGCTCGGCGTGCTGTGCGTGGGCCTGGTCCTCGACCTGGCGCAGGGCATGCCGGGCGGCTCGGAGTACCGGGTGGCGATGTTGGCGTTGGTGGCCCTGCTGGTGTTCGGCGCGTTCCGCACGGTGGTGTGGTGGCGCCGAGCCCGAGCGGCGGTGTTCGCGGCCGAGGACCGGGGCGAAGGTGTCCCGGTCGTCCTGACCCGCCACCGCTGGGACCTCGACGTTCCTCGCCAAACCGTCAACGCCTGACCGGCACCGCAGGGTCGTGGGGGCGTCA
>NZ_JBQQBO010000044.1:0-36303 GCF_052246905.1 Saccharopolyspora antiqui | reverse complement strand
GGTCGTGAGCGGTGCAGGTCGAGTAGCGAGCGCCACCGCTCACGACCGGGGCCGATAGCGGTGCGGGCGAGCACCTAGACTTCGGGGCGTGAGTCTCACCCTCGGAATCGTCGGGCTGCCCAACGTCGGCAAGTCCACCCTGTTCAATGCGCTGACCAGCAACGACGCTCTCGCGGCGAACTACCCGTTCGCCACCATCGAGCCGAACGTGGGCGTGGTGCCATTGCCGGACGAGCGGCTGGACAAACTCGCCGAGGTCTTCAACTCGGCGAAGACGGCGCCCGCCACGGTGTCGTTCGTCGACATCGCAGGCCTGGTCAAGGGCGCTTCCGAGGGCCAGGGGCTGGGCAACAAGTTCCTCGCCAACATCCGCGAGGCGGACGCGATCTGCCAGGTCATCCGGGTCTTCGACGATCCCGATGTGGTGCACGTCGACGGCCGGGTGGACCCGGGCAGCGACATCGAGACGATCAACACCGAGCTGATCCTGGCCGATCTGCAGACCCTGGAGAAGGCGCTGCCCCGGCTGGAGAAGGAAGCCCGCACCCACAAGGACAAGCGCCCGGCCCTGGAGATCGCGCAGCAGGCCAAGGAAATCCTCGACTCCGGCCAGACCCTGTTCGCCGCGGGCCTCGGCAAGGACACCCCGGACCTGCGCGAACTCAGCCTGCTGACCACCAAGCCGTTCCTGTACGTGTTCAACGCCGACGAAGGTGTGCTGGCCGACGAGGCCAAGCAGAAGGAACTGCGCGAGCTGGTCGCGCCCGGTGACGCGGTGTTCCTGGACGCCAAGGTCGAGGCGGAGCTCATGGAACTGGACGAGGAGTCGCAGCGCGAACTCCTGGAGTCGATCGGTCAGCTGGAGCCGGGCCTGCACGCGCTGGCCCGCGCGGGCTTCCACACCCTGGGGCTGCAGACCTACCTGACGGCCGGGCCGAAGGAGGCGCGCGCCTGGACGATCCGCCAGGGCTGGACCGCGCCGCAGGCCGCCGGGGTGATTCACACCGACTTCGAACGCGGCTTCATCAAGGCCGAAATCGTCTCCTTCGACGACCTGATCGCGGCCGGTTCGATGGCCGAAGCCAAGGCAGCGGGCAAGGTCCGGATGGAAGGCAAGGACTACGTCATGGCCGACGGCGACGTGGTCGAATTCCGCTTCAACGTCTGATCAGGGGCGTTTTCGCAGGTAGTCAGCTTGGCCCGGGTTGCCGATCGTCAGCCATTCGTCAGCCGGTCTGTAATCGTCATCAGCGACGCCCGGTCAAGCCCCCGGTCTACGAAAGCACGAAGGGCCAGGCTCGGGGCCTCCCGCTGAGTGGAAGTCCCCGGGCCTGGCCCGACCTGTGCCTGCCGACGGTCAGACCGGCGACCCCACGGGGGCGGCAGCCGCTTCCGAGGAGCTGCTGGCCGATCGGTTGCGGGTGTTGGGTCCCGACCATCCGCCACAACCTCGCCCACTGGACGAAGCGACAAACAGACGATGCCTCCTAACCGAGAGTTAGAAGCGCTTCGCCGCCGCATAACACTGGCCGTCGAGCACAGCCGCCTGAGTGACGGCCACGCAGTTGCCGCCCCGGACTTCGTGTCATCGCACTCCCATGCCGGCGAGCGTGTGAGGTGGGAGCAGGGGAAAAGTTGCCAACTTATTGCCAACAATTACCCTCAAATGTCGGCAAACGGCGGCAGGTAACGCGAAATCCGCTTTCTGTGTTCGTGCAGGTATCCAAAGTGGCTTTGTCAGTCGTAGTTGGCCCAGGGTTGTCGCTCTGATCTGGCCCAACTTGGGCGTGCCGGGGTGGCTTTGTCGCTCTGACTTGGCCCAGGGATGAACTGGCCTCGTTCGTGTTTCGAGCGAGGAGGGGCTGTTGAGGTCGAGAGTGGAAGAGTTCGCGGAGATCCGTCGTATCGCGCGCGTGGAGGGGTTGTCGATCAACGCCTTGGCGAAGCGATTCGGTGTGCATCGCCGCACGGTGCGGCAGGCCTTGGCGTCGGCCGAGCCGCTGGCGCGGAAGACTCCCGAGCGGGCCGCACCGAAGCTGGAGACGGTGCGCGATCTGATCGACGGGATGCTGCGGCAGGACATCGACGCACCGAGGAAGCAACGACAGGCTGCGACTCGGATCTGGCGGCGGCTGTTGGACGAGCACGGTGCCGAGGTGGACTATCCGACGGTGCGGAACTACGTGCGGGCACGAGGGCGGCCCGGCGTTGAAGAAGGCGATGGTGCCGCAATCCCACCTGCCGGGTGCGGAGGCGGAGGTGGACTTCGGCGAGTTCTATGTGCTCTTGAAGGGCGTGAAAACGAAGTGCTACCTGTTCGACTACCGGCTTTCAGCCTCGGGCCGCTCGGTGCACCGGGTCTATTCGACGCAGGCGCAGGAGGCGTTCTTGGAGGGCCACATCGACGCGTTCGAAGAGCTCGGCGGCATCCCCACGATGCAGATCAAGTACGACAACCTCTCGGCCGCAGTGCGCGCGGTGGTCTACGGCGGGCAGCGGCAGCGTGGATCCACACCCTGGCCACCGGGGACTGGATCAGAAGAGGCGAGCCGTTGTGCCTGATCGGAGACTCGGGCACCGGCAAGTCGCACCTTCTCATCGGGTTGGGCACCGCGGCGGCTGAGAAGGGCTACCGGGTGAAATACACCCTCGCGACCCGTCTGGTCAACGAACTGGTGGAAGCCGCCGATGAGATGCAGCTGAACCGCACCATCGCCCGCTACGGCCGAGTCGACCTTCTCCTCATCGACGAGCTGGGCTACATGGAGCTCGACCGCAGAGGCGCCGAGATGCTCTTCCAGGTTCTCACCGAGAGGGAGGAAAAGGCGTCCAACGCGATTGGTTCTAACGAGAGCTTCTCCGGCTGGACGAAAACCTTCACCGACCCGCGCCTATGCGCGGCAATCGTCGACCGGCTCACCTTCCACGGCACCATCATCGAAACCGGCATCGACTCCTACCGGCTCGCCCACACCGAACAGGAAGCCCCAGGCTAGGCCGCAGGTAGGCGGAGCACACGAGCCGGCGCCGACGCGTTCAGGCTCTCTACTGCGTCAAAGCTGCGGACCAGGACCGTACCTGCTGGGCGAGAGCGGCCACATGCTCGGAGGGTGTGGTCTTGACGATTCCGTGTCCGAGATTGAACACGAACGGGCCACCACTAAGCGCGTTCAGGATGCGGTCTGTTTCCGCGTGGAGTGCAGGCCCGCCCGCGACCAGGAGCTGGGGGTCGAGGTTGCCCTGCACGCACCGGCCGAGCTCGTGCTGCACCTTCTGCGCGGCCCACTCCACAGGTACTGTCGAGTCGAGCCCGACGCAGTCCACGCCGGTCGCCTCGGCGAAGCCGTTGTAGGCAAGCCCCGCGCCGCGCGGAAAGGCGATGATGGGAACACTCGGATGCTTCGCCTTCAGCGCCGCGACGATGGCGGCAACCGGCGTGACGCACCAACGCTGGAATAGCGGGTCGGGGAGTATTCCGGCCCAGCTCTCGAAGAGTTGGATCGCTTCGGCACCCGCCTGAATCTGACGGTCCAAGAACTCGATGATGGCCGCCGTGAGCAGGTCGATCAGGGGTTGGAACCCCTCCGGATCGCGCAGCGCCCACTGCTTGACGATGGAGTGCTCTGAGCCGCCGCCGCGCCCTTCGACCATGTAAGTCGCGACTGTCCACGGCGCACCGGCATAGCCGATCAACGTGACCTCGTCAGGCAATGCGCGAGTGAGTTGTCTGACGGTCTCGTAGATCGGGGCCAGTTCTTCGTGCAAGCGGGACGCGCTCAAGAACTCGGTGATGTCCGAAGTCGAACGGATCGGGGGCGTGAGGACGGGGCCGTCACCGACCCGGTACTCCAAGGTCTGCCCCAACGCCGCCGCGATCTGGGGAAGATCCGCGAACAGGATCGCGGCGTCGAGCGTGAAGCGGCGGAGCGGTTGCAAGGTGACCTCGACCGCATGCTCGGGCGAATTGCACAGCCCCACCATCCCGCCCGCAGCCTCGCGGACGTCGTGGTACTCCGGCAGATAGCGTCCGGCCTGCCGCATGAGCCAGATCGGTGGTCGCTCGGTGCGCTCGCCCGCAAGCGCACGCAACAGCAGCTTCTTCGGCCGCGCCTCACCCGCCACGTGATCGACGTCCGACTCTTCCCGCATATCGACGCCCACGCTCCTCCGTCCTGCCCAGATACGCGAGCCCCAACCAGCCCGATCAGCACACGCACCCCTACAAGTGAAGGTGCGCTACCAGCCTACCTACGCCCACCACCTAGAACGGTCAGAGCACGGTCGACAGACCGGTGATCGACAACACAGCGACGTGACGCACACCGCCACCGTCACGACCACGCCAGCCCCAGCCGTTGGGCCAGTTCAGAGCGACAAACTGGGCCACAACAGCTTGACAAAATCACAAAGGTGTTGGCAGACAACGGCAAACGTCGATGATCATGGAAACTAGATCCGCGGGTTCTGGGTTCGATCCCCAAGCGACCCGCTGTTCCTACTGATCAGTGCCCTGCAGGTTGATCAGAGCATGATCACCCGGGCACGGGCGGTTGCGGGTTCTGGGGCGCGGATTGGCGGGTTCGGTTCGTTCCGGATTGCCTGACGGCTTCTCCGGACGCCTGCGTAGCTCTTGATCGCGCGTGCGTGGAAGGCCTCAGCGGCGCTTCGGTGTCAGTTTTTCCAGGTCGATGGTGATTTCGTAGGGCACCGGGCGCTGCAAGGTGCTGTGGAAGATTCCTGCCGGTGCGTAGACCCTGGTCGGTTCGTCCAGTTCGTAGACGTGCACGACCGCAGTCGTGCCTTCTTCTTCGACGTACCAGTAGTGGCGGATGCCCGCGTCGGCGTACTTGCGGAGCTTGACCGTCCGGTCGCGGTGTGCCACTCGGGTGAGACGACCTCGATGACCAGCAGCACGTCGGCTGGCTCGTACCAGGTGCGGTCCGGGTCGAACGGGGCAGTGGTGACCAGGAGATCCGGCTCCGGGCGATTGCGTTCGTCGAGTCGAATCGTCATCTCCCGCTCGACCTCGATCCCATCGGGCGCTTGGCGCGAGAGTTCGACGGTGAGTCCGGTGACGAGTCGGCCATGCCAGGACCGCTGCGGCGTCGTCGTGAAGACGAGGGCTCCGTCGATCAGTTCGGTATGACGAGGTGCCTCTGGGAAGCGGTCCAGATCCTCCGCGAGCCAGCCTTCAGCGCGCGGCGGGCGCATCCAGTCGGGCAGCGTGGTCATGGGGCAACGGTAGCGATTCGTGCGATTGAGGCCACGAGTGACGCAGAAGGGGTGCGGATTGGGCGGCGAGTACCTGGTGGGACGCCTACCGCTGGGTGGCGGTGAGGTACGTGGCGAGGGCTGTTCGGGTTTGTTGGAGGCAGGCCAGGCGGTCGTCGATGGCCGCTAGTTGGGTTCTGAGGGTGGCCAGCAGGTCCGAGCAGGGTTCGAGGACCGGCAGTTCGCCCCTCGCGCAGGGCAGGACCGTGCGGATCGTTTCCGTGTTCAGGCCCGCCGCCAGCAGGTTTCGGATCTGCGCGACGACCGTGACCGCATCCTCGGAGTAGTAGCGGTAGCCGCTCGGGGCGCGTTCGGAAGCCAGCAGGCCCTGTTGCTCGTAGTAGCGCAGCAGCCGCTGGCTGACCCCGGTCCGGTGGGACAGCTCGCCGATCTTCATGAGATCCGGCTCACGCCTCGTTGACTCTGACATCACTGTCAGACTCTAGCTTCGGCAGCATGCGAAGTCAGCAGCGGTACTGGTCGTTGGTGGCATTGATGGCCTGCGTGTTCGCCATCGGAACCGCGGAGTACGCGGTGATCGGGGTGCTGCCCGATATCGCGATCGACCTGCGGGTGTCGGTCGGCATGACCGGTCTGCTCGTCACCGGTTACGCGCTGACGGTTGCGCTGGCCGGGCCCGTGGTCACTGCGGTGACCACGCGCATGCCTCGAAAAGCCCTGCTGATCGGCCTGATTGCGGTATTCGCCGCGGGCAATGCGTTGGCTGCGGTCGCTGGGTCCTTCGGGTTGCTGATGATCGCTCGGGTGCTCGCGGCGTTGGTGCACTCCACCTTCTTCGCGGTCGGTCTCGTGCAGGCCGTGTCCTTGGTGGCCGAGGAGCGTCGTGGTTGGGCGATCGCGGTGGTCAGCGCCGGGCTGAACCTGGCGACCGTGTTCGGGGCGCCATTGGGCACGTTCATCGGGCATGAATTCGGTTGGCGCGTGACGTTCTGGTCGATCGCGGCGCTGAGCTTGGTCGCGACCGGCTTGGTCGCGGTCTCGGTGCCGACGGCGGCGGAGGTCGGAACCTCGTCGCTGCGAACCGAGATCAAATCCTTGGGCAGTCGTGCGGTGTTCGTGGTGGTCGCGGTCACGGTGCTCACCCAGATCGCGCTGTTCACGCCCTACACCTACATCACCACGATTCTCACCGACGTCTCCGGATTCGCGGCCGAGGCGGTGGCTTGGCTGCTGATGGCGTTCGGCGTCGGCGGGCTGGTCGGGAATCTGGTGGGTGGTCGGCTGGCCGATGTCGCGCCGTGGGGTTCGGTGCGCGGACTGCTCGCCGGAATGGCCGTTGTGCTCGGCGTGTTCGGGCTCGCTGCGGAGAGTCGAATCGCTGCTGGGGTAGGTGTTTTCGTGCTCGGAGTGGTTAGTTGCGCGCTCATTCCGGCGTTGCAGTCCCGCGCCTTCGCGGCGGCTGCGGGCGCGCCGACGTTGACCGTTGCGGTGAACACCTCGGCGTTCAACCTCGGCAACGCGGGAGGAGCGTGGATCGGTGGGCGGGTGTTGGACGGCGGTGGGTCGCCGCATTGGCTCATCTGGATCGGAATTGCCGCTGCGCTGATCGCTTTGTCAACCACTGCTGTTCGCCGCACGACCGTTGAGGTGAAAGGAAAAATCGATGTCGCTGTCCTTTGAGATGCGCGGTTCTGGTCCTGGCCTGCTGCTGGCTCACGGCGCGGGCGGGTCGGTCATGGCCAACTTCCCCTTCCTAGAGAACGCAGGCCCGTGGCTGGCCGCCATCCAGGACTTCCTGCCGTGAGCGCCGAGCGGATCCAGCACCGTTCGGGTGAGGGGTGAAGGGCACCTTTCACCAACTATGCCGGTAAAAGGTGCCCTTCACCTGGAAAAGTTCGCCCGTTGTGGTGGGACCTGCGTTACGCGTGTGCGTGGGTTGGTTTGGATCGGGTGGGGTCCGTGGTTCTGGTGTGGGATTTGTGGGGCGGGATTTTGTGATTGTTTTGATGGCGTGGGTGATCTGGGGGTTGGTTAGGTCGGCTCGGGCTGTTAGGCGTAGGCGGGAGGCTGTGTCGGGTACTGATGGGGGGCGAAAGCAGCCGACGATGATGCCGTTCGCGCGGCATCTGGCCGCCCATTCCACCGCCTGGTCCGGTGAGTCCGCCGGGATCGCCAGTACCGCCGCACCCGGGTCGCTGACCGGGATGCCGGTTTCGGACAGTCCTTTGTGGAGCAGCCTCGCGACGTGCTGGACCCGGTCGGCCCGCTGCGGCTCGGCGCGGAGGACTTCGAGCGCCGCCAGGGCTGCCGCGGCGCACGCCGGAGCCAGTCCGGTGTCGAAGACGAACGTCCGCGCCGCCTGCGTCAGGTGGCGGATGACGCGGCGCGGCCCGAGGACGGCTCCACCCTGTGCGCCAAGGGATTTCGACAAGGTCACGGTCGCCACGACATCGGGTTCGCCGGGCAGGCCGGCCGCGCGCAACGCGCCTGCTCCGCCCGGTCCGATGACACCCAGCCCGTGGGCGTCGTCGACGAGCAGCCCGGCGTCGTGTTCTCGGCAGACCCGGTGCAGTTCGGGCAGCGGCGCGACGTCGCCGTCCACCGAGAACACCGACTCCGTCACGACCAGCGCACGCTCGGAAAGCTGCGCTCGAACCGTCTCGGGGTTCGCGTGCGCGGCGATCGTGGTTCGGGCGCCCGACAGGCGGCAGCCGTCGATCAGCGAGGCGTGGTTGTGCTGGTCGGAGACGATTCGGGCGCTCGGCCCGGTTAGTGCGGTGATGGCCGCCAGGTTGGCGGTGTAGCCGGAGGAGAAGACCAGGGCGGCTTCGGCTCCGCAGAAATCGGCGAGCCGCTCCTCAAGCTCGCCGTGCAACGAGGTCGTGCCGGTGACCAGCCGAGATCCCGTCGAGCCCGCGCCCCAGCGGCGAGCCGCGGTCGCCGCCGCGTCGACGACCCGCGGATCGCGGGCCAGGCCGAGGTAGTCGTTGCTGGCCAGGTCGAGGCCGGGGTCATCGGGCCCACGGGGCCGGAGGGTGCGGGTCAGACCGGCGCGGTGCCGTTCTTCGATTCGCCGGTCGATCCAGTCGAAAGCCGAAGGCATGCGGCAACACTGACACGGGCGCTAGCCGCCGAGCACTGTCCGAAGTGCACAATTCAACCGCGCGGATGTTGTGCGTGCCGCAGGTGCGATGCGGTCACAGCCTTCGACATGATCCCAAGATGTCCTCGAATTCGTTGGAACGCATGGAAAATCGCGATGCTTGAGCGGCTGCTGGCGCTGGACCGCGAGCACGTGTGGCATCCCTACGGCCCGATGCCCGGCATGGACCGGCCGTTGTTGGTGGAGTCCGCGCGAGGCGTTCGGCTCAGCGTGGCCGGTGTCGGTGAGCTCGTCGACGGGATGTCGTCGTGGTGGGCGGCGATCCACGGCTACCGGCATCCGGTGCTCGACCAGGCGGTGCGCGAGCAGCTCGACCGGATGAGCCACGTGATGTTCGGCGGGCTGACCCACGAGCCCGCGATCCGGCTGGCCACCCGCCTCGCGGAGCTGACCTCGCTGCCGCACGTCTTCCTCGCCGACTCCGGCTCGGTGTCGGTGGAGGTCGCCATCAAGATGTGCCTGCAGTACTGGCGCTGCACCGGCCGTCCGGAGAAGCGTCGACTGCTCACCTGGCGCGGCGGTTACCACGGCGACACCTGGCATCCGATGTCGGTGTGCGACCCCGAGGGCGGCATGCACCACCTGTGGCACGGGGTGCTCGCCGAGCAGGTGTTCGCCGACGCGCCACCGGCCCAGCACGACGAGGACTACGCCGACCGGTTGGCCGCACTGCTGGCCCGGCATGCCGCGGAACTGGCCGCGGTGATCGTCGAGCCGGTGGTGCAGGGAGCCGGTGGGATGCGCTTCCACAGCCCTGGTTACCTGCGGAAACTGCGTGAACTCTGCGATGCGCACGGCGTGCTGCTGATCTTCGACGAGATCGCCACCGGGTTCGGGCGCACCGGTGAGCTGTTCGCCGCCGAGCACGCCGGAGTCCGCCCCGACGTGCTGTGCCTCGGCAAGGCGCTCACCGGCGGCTACCTGACGATGGCGGCCACGCTGTGCACCGAGCGGCTGGCCGCCGGGATCCCGGCGCTCGCGCACGGACCGACCTTCATGGGCAACCCGCTGGCCGCATCGGTCGCGAACGCGTCGCTGGACGTGCTGCTCGATCAGGACTGGCGGCGGGAGGTCAGGCGCATCGAGGCCGGGCTGCGCACCGGGCTCGAACCGGCGCTCGCGGTGCCCGGAGTCGTGGACGTGCGCGTGCTGGGAGCGATCGGCGTGGTGCAGCTCGATCGGCCGGTCGACCTGCCGAGCGCGACCGATGCGGTGGTTCGGCACGGCGTGTGGCTGCGGCCGTTCCGCGACCTGATCTACACCATGCCGCCGTTCATCACCGGCGACCGCGACCTCGCGCGGATCACCACCGCGATGATCGCCGCTGCTCAGGAGGGCTGATGTCGATCTTGTTCGTCACCGGCACCGGGACCGAGGTCGGCAAGACCATCGTCACCGCGGCCATCGCCGCGCTCGCCAGCAGCGTTGCGGTGCTCAAGGCCGCGCAGACCGGAGTCGCCGACGGGGAAGCCGGTGACGCCGCCACCATCGCGCGGCTCAGCGGTGCGGATGCGGTGGAGCTCGCGCGGTACCCGGAGCCGCTCGCGCCAGCGACAGCCGCGCGACGGGCCGGGGCGCTGCCGGTGCGGCCGGAGGACGTGGCGGCAGCTGCGGCGGGGCTGGCGGAGCGGCACGAACTGGTGCTGGTCGAGGGCGCGGGTGGTCTGCTCGTGCGCTACGACGACGCGGGTGGCACGCTCGCCGACGCCGCGATCGCGGCGTCCGCGCCGGTGCTCGTGGTGGTGCACGCCGGGCTCGGCACGCTGAACGTCGCCGCGCTGACCGCCGAAGCGCTGCGCGTCCGCGGCTTGCGCTGCGTTGGGGCGGTCATCGGCAGTTGGCCTGCCGCGCCGGATCTCGCGGCGCGCTGCAACGTCGCGGACCTGCCCGAAGTGATGGGTGCCCCGCTGCTCGGTGCGATGCCGGAGGGCGCCGGGACGCTGGCGCCCGAGGCGTTTCGATCGGTCGCGCGCCGGGCCCTGGCGCCCGAACTGGGCGGCACCTTCACCGTCGGATGCGAGCGGGAATCCCACCCAGCCACCGATGGGTGAGCGCCGTTGCACTCACGATCGCAGCTGCTCCACGACGTTGTCGATCTCCTGGGCCAGCGAGGTGTCGTTGGCCGTGATGCCGCCCTTGTAGTGCGTGGTGCAGTAGAACGTCACGGTGCGCCAGCGGATGTCGATGTCCGGGTGGTGGTTCTCGCTTTCGGCGATCTCGGCGATCCGGGTCACCGCCTGGATGGCCTGCGGGAAGCTGTCGAACTCGACGGTGCGAGCGAGCTTGGCGCCGTCCTGGTGCCACTCCGGCAGGTGCTGGAGCGCATCGGCGACCTGGGTGTCGGTGAGTAGTTCCGTCATACGGACATGGTGGAGCCTCCGCGAGCGGACATCCACCCGGCACTCCGTCGCGAGTGGATGTTCTGGTAAGAACCGGGATGTCCGCTCACGAATGGCGGGACGGGCGCTCCAGGAAGGTGCGGTCGGGTTCGGCGAAGCCGTAGGCGCGGTAGAGGCCGTGGGCGTCGTCGGTGTGCAGCATCCAGCGGAAGTTCCGGCCGGGGCCGTCCTCGATCATGCCCCGCACCAGGGCCTTGCCGACGCCGTGACCACGCGCCTGCGGGATGACGAAGACATCGGCCAGGTAAGCGTTGGCCACCCCGTCGGAGAAGGCCCGCGCGAAGCCGATCAGTCGGTCGTCGGCTTTCCGGTAGACGCCGACCACCCGCCAGGCGAGGTCGATCTGCCGTTCAACGTGCTCGCGTTGCCGCCAGCGACCCCAATATGCCTGCGTGGAAAGGAAATCCCACACCGCATCGCGATCCACCCGAGCCCGCGAGTCATCCACCTCGAAGTCCATGCGGCCAGGCTAGGACCGCGAACCGGCCGAGCGCGCCAGGCAGAGTGCCCGCGTTCCGCCGCCCGGATGAACGGCCTGTCAACCACCCCGCCGCACTTCACCCGGGGGACAGGCAGGCGTGCAGCGCCGTCAGCAGGCGGTGGGAGCGGTCGTCGAAGCCTTCGGTGCGCATCAGGCAGGGGCTGAAGGCGAACGCCACACCCAGCCGCGGCCAGCAGCCGAACAGCGAGCCACCCGCGCCGCTGTGCCCGAAACCGGTCGCCGCCGGGCCGTAGGTCGCCAGCGGGTCCTGCAGCTCGTAGCCCAGTCCGAACACCAGCGGTCGGCCGGTGCCGGGATCGGTGCCCCGGCTTTCCGCCCGCTGGATCCGGTCGAGCGTCCGCGCGCTGACCAGTTTTCCGCCCACCAGCGCCGAATACATCGCACCCATGCCGCGGGCGGACGCCATGGCGCCACCACCGGGCGTCCCGCTGCGCCACCAGGCCGGGGTGTTCCACGGCGAATCAGCGCCCAGCAGCGTGGGCGGATTGCCGTAGACCTTGTCGCGGTAGGCCAGTGCCGCCGGGGTGTTCAGCCGATTCGCCACCTGGTAGTCGGCGGCCCGCCAGCGCCGCCCGGTGCGGGACCACTCCGATTCCGGCAGCCCCAGCCAGAAGTCGGCCGGGATCCGCTCGGCGAGTTCGGCCCGCAGGTATTCGCCGATCTCCCGGCCGTCGACCCGCCTGATGAGCTCGGCGGCCAGCCAGCCGAAGGTCAGCGCGTGGTACGCGGTGGTCGTGCCGACCGGCCACAGTGGAGCTTGCGCGGCCAGCAGTGCGGCCATCGCCCGGTTGTCCGCCGACTCCTGCCTGGTGACCGGCCGCTGCGGATACGGCAATCCCGCCGAATGCGAAAGCAGTTGCCGGACCTCGATGTCCTGCTTGCCCGCCGCACCGAACTCCGGCCAGTACCGGACCACCGGCGCCTGCGGGTCGATCGAGCCGCTGTCGATCAGCAACGCGACGCCGGTGGCGACGATGCCCTTCGTGCCGGAGAACACCGGCATCGGGGTGTCGGTCGTCATCGGCGCGGTGCGCTCGGGATCGCGGTGCCCGTCCTGCAGGTCGACGATCTGCTCGCCGTCGCGGAAGGCGGTGAACGCGGCCCCCGCGTCATCGGCGGCGACGATCGCGGCGAACTCCTCGGCGACCCGCTCGAATCCCGCTGCGACCGACATCAGCTCCTCGCCTCCAGGTGGAAGTTGGGTGCGTCGGTCAACAACGACCTGGTGTACTCGTGCCGCGGCGCGGTGAACAGCTCCTCGGCCGGTGCCTGCTCGACGATCCGCCCGTCCCGCAGGATCGCCACCTGCTGCGCGATGTTGCGCACCAGGGCGATGTTGTGCGTGACGAACACCAGCGCCAGGCCCATCTTCTCCCGCAGATCCCGCAGCAGGTCGACGATCGCGGACTGCACCGAGACGTCCAGCGCCGAGGTGATCTCGTCGCAGATCAGCACCTCGGGCCGGGTGATGAGGGCGCGAGCGATCGCGACGCGCTGCCGCTCACCGCCGCTGAGCTGGTCCGGGTAGCGTTCGGCGATGTCCGCCCGCAGCGCGGCGAGTTCCAGCGCCTCGATCACCCGATCCGGCAAGGCCTTGCCGCCGGAATCCCCACCCAGCACCGAGATCGGCTGCGCCACCAGGTCGCGCACCCGGCGGCGCGGGTTCAGCGACTCGTACGGGTTCTGGAACACGTACTGGACGCCGCGGCGCTGCGCACGGGTCCGTTTCGTGCTGCTGGCGGCCAGTTCGGTGCCGTGCAGCAGCACCGAACCCTCGTGCTTCGGGTGCAGCCCGGCCAGGCAGCGCGACAGCGTCGTCTTGCCGCTGCCGGACTCGCCCAGCAGCGCCAGGCAGGAACCGGTGGAGACGGTGAGCGAAACATCTTGCAGCACAGCGGTATCGGTGTACCACGCGCGGATCTGGCGCACCTCCAGCACCGGTTCCGCTTCCGCCGCAACGGGTTCCGACGCCCGAGGATTGGCCACCAGTCGGCCGGAACGCGGATGGCGGCACCGGATTTCGTGACCTGCGGACACCTCCTGCACCACCGGGACGTCGGTGCGGCACTCGTCGGTCGCCGCGGCGCAGCGGGGTGCGAACGCGCAGCCCGCGGGTCGGTCCAGCGGGGACGGCGCCTGGCCGTCGATCGCCTGCATCGCCCGCTCGCCGTCGAGGTCCGGCACCGCGAGCACCAGGCCCGCCGTGTAGTGGTGGCGCGGTCCGCTCAGCACCTCGCTAGTGGGACCGGTCTCCACGATGCGCCCCGAGTACATCACCGCGATGCGATCCGCCAGTTCGGCGACCACCGCCATGTCGTGCGAGATGTACACGCCCGCCGTGCCGTGCCGCTCGCACATCTCGCGGATCGTGGTCAGGACCCTCTTCTGGGTGGTGACGTCCAGGCCGGTCGTCGGCTCGTCCAGCACCACCACTTCCGGTCGGCCCACGAACGCCATCGCGATCGCGATTCGCTGCTGCTGACCACCGGAGAGCTGGTGCGGGTAGCGGCGGAGGAACTCGTCGTCGTTCGGCAGCGCGACCTCGGTGAGCACCTGCTTGATCCGGTCCCGCGCGGCAGCCCCGGAGACCTCGTGCATCCCCTCGGCGAGCTGGGTGTACAGCTTCAGCGCCGGGTTGAGCGCGGAGCCCGGCGACTGCGGGATGTAGGCGACGCGGCGACCGCGCAGCGCGGCGGCCTGCTTGGGCGGCAGGCTGGTCAGGTCGGTGTCGCCGACCCGGATGCGGCCGTCGGCGATGCGGGTGCCGCGCTTGCAGTAGCGCAGCATCGCCAGGCCGAGCGTGGTCTTGCCGGAACCGGATTCGCCGATCAGCCCGAGGATCTCGCCCGGCGCCAGGGTGAACGACACGTCGGCGACGATTGCCGCCTCCGACGGCACACCCCGGATCTCCACCCCAGCGGCGTCCAAAGCAGCACTCATCATCGACACCCCGATCGGGTTTTGTTGAAGTCCGTGGTCGTTGTCCGTGGCGGTGCGGGCACGTTCGCGGCAGCGCGTCGCGGTCGCGTTCCCGTGGCTGGTGAAAGCGGCTTCGCCGCATGCCTGACGGCACCCTTCGCCTCTCGGGTGCGGTGGCGAGCGCACATCAGCTGGCCTTCTCGATGCCGCGGTCGACTCCGGCGACCGAGCGGGCCAGGCCGTCGGCCACCAGGTTGGTGCCGATGGTCAGCACCGCGATCGCGAGCACCGGCAACGCCACCGCCCACGGCTGCACCGTCAGCGCGATCCGGTTCTCGTTGATCATCAGGCCCCAGTCCGCGGTCGGCGGCTGCAAGCCCAGACCGAGGAAGCTCAGCCCGGCGACCAGCCCGATCGAGTAGTTCAACCGCAACCCGAGTTCGACCAGCACGGTCCCGGTCACGTTCGGCAGGATCTCGCCGAGCAGGATTCGAAGCCGGGACAGCCCGATCGCCTCGGCCGACTTGACGAAATCGCGTTCGGCGACCGATAGCGTCGCCGCCCGCACCACGCGCATCACCCGAGGCAGGTGGCTGCCACCCACCACCAGCACCAGCAACCACAGCTGCGGGCCGATCACGCTTACGAACAGCAGCGCCAGCACCACCTGCGGGAAGGCCAGCGCGACGTCGCCGAAGCGCATCAGCAGTTCGTCCAGCCAGCCGCGCCGGTACCCGGCGTACATGCCCAGCAGCGCGCCGAGCCCGACGCCCAGCAGCGTGGCCAGCACCGCCAGCACCAGCAGCGTCTGTCCACCGTGGAGGAACCGGGTGAGCACGTCGCGGCCCAGGTTGTCGGTGCCGAACCAGGAACTCGCGGTGGGGTTGGAGAACGGGGTGTCGACGAATTCGGTGGCACCGTGCGGCGCCAGCAGCGGTCCGACGACTGCGATCAGCACCACCAGGATCGTCAGCGCCAGGCCGATCCTGGAGCGCGGCAGCCGCAGCGCGGCCCGCCACACGCCAGCCGCGCGGGGTGCGGCGGTCGAGGGGGGCGCCGGGGGTTGCGTGGTCTGCGCAGTCGTGGTCATCGCGCAGCGGACCTCACCTTCGGATTGGCGGCCAGACTCACCACGTCGGCCAGCAGGTTCACGACGATGTACACGGCCGCGATGGCCATGGTCAGCGTCTGCACGACCGGCAGGTCGCGGTTGTTCACCGCGTCCACCAGCGCGAACCCGATGCCGGGGAAGCGGAACAGGAACTCGACGATGACCACACCACCGGCCAGCCAGGCCAGCTGCAGCGCGATCACCTGCGCCACCGGGCCGATCGCGTTCGGCAGCGCGTGCCGCAGGATCACGGTGCGCTCCGGCAGACCCTTCAGCCGCGCCTGCTGCACGTATTCGCTCTCCAGCACCTCGATCATGGTGGCGCGCATGATGCGGACGATGTACGGCGAGACCGCGAGCACCATCGTCAGCGTCGGCAGCACCAGCTGCGACGGATCGCTCCACACCGAACCCGAGCCGGTCATCACGTACACCGCGGGCAGCAGGTTGAGCATGCCGGTGGAGAAGATCAGCACCAGCACGATGCCGACCACGAACTCCGGCAGCGAAGCCAGCACCAGGCTGAGCACCGAGGTGGCGTGGTCGAAGGCCCTGTCGCGGCGCAGCGCGCTGTAGGTGCCGACCAGGATGGACAGCGGCACGCTGATCAACGTGGCGCACAGCATCAGCGCCAGCGAGTTGTTCAGCCGCGAACCGAGCAGCTGCGTCACCGGCATGCCGTTGGCGTAGGACGTCCCGAGGTCGAGCCGGAAGATGTTGCCCAACCACGAGAAGTACTGCACCCACATCGGCTCGTCGAGGTGCAGTTGCGCGCGCAGCGCGGCCAGCCGTTCCGGGGTGGCTTCGCGGCCCAGGATGGCTCGGGCGGCGTCGCCGGGCAGCGCCTGGGTGGCGAGGAAGACCACCACCGACACGGCCCACAGGATGAGCACCCCGAGCAGGATCCGCTTGACCAGCAACCGAGTCATTGGTGCACCGTCCTCACTGCGCCAGCCACGCGTGTCGGAAGCCGTAGGAGTTCAACGGAGCCCCGCTGCGGTCCGGGGCCAGCCCGACGACCCGGACGCTGTGCGCGTCGAGCTGGTTCGGGAAGCCCCAGATGATGTAGCCGCCGCTTTCCCACTCGATCTGCTGCGCCCGCGCGATGAGTTCCTTGCGGCGCGCCGGGTCGGTGGTCGCTCGCGCCTGGTACACCAGGTCGTTGAAATCCGGTTGGTTCCAGTGCGTTTCGTTGTAGGCGGCATCGGGCAGGCTGCCGGAACCCGCCTGCGCCAGGAAGTTCCGGGTGTACCAGTAGTCCTGCGCGAAGTCCCAGGACAGGTACATGTCGCCGTAGAACTCGCCGGAGTCCACCCGGCGGATGTTGACGGTGATCCCGGCGTCGGCGGCCTGCTGGGCGAACACCTGCGCGGCCTCCACCACACCGGCCGCCACCGGTGAGGTCACCAGCTCCACGGTCAGGTTCTCCTTGCCCGCCTCGCGAAGCAGCTGCCGAGCCTTCGCCACGTCGCGCCTGCGCTGCGGCAACGCCGAGTTGAACAGCGGATCCGCCGGCGCGTAGACGTCGTTGCCGATGGTGCCGTGCCCGCCGAGCACCTGTTTGATCATCTGCTCGCGGTCCACGACCAACCGGAACGCCTGCCGCACCCGCACGTCGTCGAAGGGCGGCCGGTCCACCCGCATGGTGAACGGCACCCACGAACCGGTCTGCGATTCCAGCAGTCGCAGGTTCGGGTCGGCGTCGAGCACCCGCAGCAGCCCCAGCGGTACCTGGTCGATCGCGTCCACCTGGCCGCCGAGCAGCGCGTTGATCCGGGCCGTGTCGTCCGGGAAGTCGATGATCAGGACCTCGTCCAGGTACGGTTCGCCGCTGCGCCAGTAGTTGCGGTTCTTGGTGAACAGGCTCTGCTGGCCGGGCTCGAAGGAGTCGAAGGCGAACGGGCCGCTGCCGACCGGCCGTTTCGGGTCGTAGTCGACCGGCACGATCCCGTTGGCGTACTCGGCGAACTGGTCGGGCAGCGCGATGTCCGGCCGGGTCAGGGTGAGCCGGACGGTGCGCGGATCGAGCGCCTGCATGGCGTTCAGGTCGAGCGAGCTCAGCCCGACGGCGCCGTTCTTCGGGTCCGCCGGATCGGCGATGCGGCGCAGGGTGTGGATCACGTCGTCGGCGCCGAGGGTTTTCCCGTTGTGGAACTCAACGCCGTCGCGCAGCCGGATGGTCCAGGTCAGCGCCTGCGGATCGGATTCAACGGACTCGGCCAGCGACGGTTCGACCTGGTAGTCGTCGTTGAACCGCAGCAGCGTGTCGTAGAGCTGGAAGATGCGGGCCTGGTCGGGGTGGGTGACCGTGGCGTGCGCGTCCAGGGTGTCCTTGCTGGAGCCGCCGACGATGCCGACCCGCAACCGCCCGCCGTACTGCGGCGGTCCGGACGGGATGGGCGCCTTGCGAACCGCGCCGCCCGCGCACCCGGTGACGACGGCACCCGCGCCCAGCGCACCGGCGCCGATCGCGACGTACCGGAGGAAGTCGCGGCGACTCCGGCCGGGGTTCGACTGCCCGCTGCTCGGCATCCGGCGGAACCTCCCGTGTCTTGCGGGGCACCAGCCCCGGCGGCTCGGTGAGCGCTGGTGACGTGGCCGCTCGGGCGGCCACGTTGGCGTCGCGGCAGCGCCCCGCTGGCATTGCGTTTTGACCTACGACTGATTGATCAGTCAATCGATCGCATCGACCCTTGCGGACGCGATCGGGGCTGTCAAGCCGCCATATGCTGCGGCGGACCTGTCGGAACCGTGCTGTTCGAGGTGGTTGAACACGGCGTTGTCTTGCTACTTTCGCAACGCTTGATCGGGTTCCACAACGGCGCTTGGCCATGGGTTTCGCCGGTCTCGGCGGCGTGCGGCGCGGCTACCGGCGGCGGTCGGAGCGGAATTTGTCGCACGCGCTTCGCCGGGCGTTATCCGTCCGCGGCATTGGCGAGGGAGATCACAGTTCGCCGGGAACCGGGTGTTACCGACGGCTTCCGGTCCACTTCGGATGGTGACCGGCCGATCCGGTCTTTCCGCGCATTTCCGGACCGCTCGGTTGCTGAGATCAACCTGAGAAAGGGCCGCGCAGCTGAGAACCGGCTGAGATTCGATGCCCGCGGGGTCGATGGCTCGGCATGCTTGGGCCATGGTGCCGCGGGTGTTGGTGGTCGACGACGAGCCGGGAGTTCGTGCCGCGCTGCGCCGCGGCCTGTCCGCCGAGGGCATGGAGGTGACCGTCGCGTCCGACGGCGCCGATGCGCTGCGCTTGGCCCTGACCGGTGCCTTCGACGTCGTGGTGCTGGACGTGATGCTGCCCGGTCTGTCCGGCTATCGGGTGCTGGAGCGGATGCGCGGCCAGGACGTGACCACTCCGGTGCTGTTGATCTCGGCGAAGAACGGCGAAGTCGACCAGGCCGACGGGCTGGATCTCGGTGCCGACGGCTACCTGGTCAAACCCTTCTCCTTCCTGGTGCTGGTCGCGCAGGTGCGCGCGCTGCTGCGGCGGCGCGACACCGCCGGTCGGCAGGTCTGCCTGCGGGTCGGCGAGCTGGAGATCGACCGGGACACCCGCGAGGCGCGGTGGGCGGGCGAGCCGATCGCGCTCTCACCCCGGGAGTACGGGTTGCTGGTCGCGCTGGCCAGCCATCCGGAGGCCGTGGTGCCCAAGGACGATCTGCTGCGCATGGTGTGGGGCGAGGAGCAGTTCGTCACCCGCAACGTCGTCGAGGTCTACGTCGGCTACCTGCGCCGCAAGCTCGCCGCGGTCGGTGCCGGGGAAGTGGTGCAGACGGTGCGCGGCCAGGGCTACCGGGTCTGCGCCGAACCGGCATGATCAGGAGCCTGCGCCGGTGGTGGCACCGCCGCACCATCCAGTTCCGGACCAGCGTGGTCGCCGCCGTCGTCGCGTTGATCGGTCTCGGCGTGATAGCGCACGCCAGCACCGGGATCGTCAGCTGGCTGCTGATCGAATCGGTCGACTCCGACCTGCAGCGCACCGCCACCGCCGTCGCGAGCCAGCTCGCCAGAGGTGCCGCACCGGCCGCGGTCGCCAACCCGGACGTCCGGGTGCTGGACAGTTCGGGAGCGCCGCTGGACGCGCTGCCCGAGCCGAGCCTGCACAGCTGGCAGATCGACGAGCTGCGATCCGGCGACGGCGTGCTCGACTTCGAACCGCCCGCCGAACTGCACCGGTGGCGCGGCGTCGTGGTGCCCGACCCGACCGGCCGACCGCTGCTCGTCGCCACCGGCGCGCGACTGGTCGGATTCACCGACACCGCGGGCAAAACCGGTCGGCTGCTGAGCACCGGGTCGGTGATCGCCGCCGCGCTCGTCGGGCTGGCCACCTGGTTGGTGGTGCGCCGATCGCTGCGCCCGGTGGAACGCATGCGGGTGGCCGCCGCCGGACTCCCCGAAGGCCACCGGTTGCCGGTGCCCGAGGCGGCCGACGAGATCCGCGCGCTCGCCGAGGAGCTCAACACGATGCTCGCCCGGCGCGACGCCGACACCGAACGGTTGCGGCGCTTCACCGGCGACGCCGCGCACGAGCTGCGCAACCCGGTCGCGTCGATCCGCGCCCAGGCCGAGGTCGCCGCCCTGCACCCGGATCCGGCGCTCGCGCACGAGACCCTGCAGGACATCGCGCACGAGGCCCAACGCCTGTCCGCCCTGGTGGAAAGCCTGCTCGCGTTGGCGCGAGCCGAGCGCAACACGGGCGCGCCGGGGGAGCCGGTCGATCTCGGTGCCGCGGTGCGAGCGGTCGCCGACCGGCTCGGCCTGCCCGACGGGCCACGGCTCGTGGTCGAGGTCCCGGCGCGGCCGGTACTGGTCCTGGCCGACCCGGCGGAGGTGTCGACGGTGCTGGACAACATCGTCGGCAACGCGTTGCGCTACACCCGGACCACCGTGCGGATCTCGGTTTTCGCTGATGGCATGGGTTCCTCCGGGTCAGACTGGGTGCGGTTGGTGGTGGACGACGACGGGCCGGGAATCCCGGTGGCACACCGCCAGCGGGTGTTCGACCGGTTCTACCGGGTCGAGCCGGATCGGGCGCGCAGCACCGGCGGCGCCGGACTCGGGCTCGCCTTGGCGGCCGAGGCGGTGCGCCGTCGAGGCGGGGCGGTCCGCGCCGCGGCGGCGCCTGGCGGCGGAGCCCGCGTCGAAGCGCGCTGGCCTCGGCACGGAGCCGGGGCATGAGCCGGGTCGGCCCGAGGGGAGCGCCAGCGCCGAGGCGGCGGCGGCCGGTCGGGCTGGATCGGGCAAGATGTGCCCACGTGTCGGTTTTGCGGAGCACGGGACTGATCGCGGCACCTTCGGCCACGGTGGGGGCCGCGCTGCGGCACACCCGGACCGCCGAGGTCGGACTCACCGCCCTCGGTGTCAGCGGCCACGCGGCGACCCGCCCGGCCGCGCTGCTGGTGCCCGGCGACGAGATCGTCTTCCACACCAGGATCGCCCGCCTTCCCGCTGAATTGACCACTCGAATCGTGCGCGCCGATGCCGAGGTGATGAGTTCCGTGCTGGTGTCCGGCCCGCTGCCGCAGCTGCGCCACGAGTCGGTGCTCGCCGAGGTCGGTCCCCGCACGCTGCTGACCGATTCGGTGCACTGGAAGACGCCGTTCGGCCCGCTGGGACGGCTCGCCGACATCACCGTCGTCCGCCGGTTCGTGCTGGACGTGCTGGCCGCGCGCATCGCCGGAGTCCGGGAACTCGCCGAATCCTGGGCGACCCGCCCGATCGTCGTCGGTACCGCGATCGTCCACAATGGACGACTGCTGGCGCAGCGACGCCGCTATCCGGCGCCGGACGCCGGAAGGTGGGAGCTGCCCGGTGGCCGGGTCGAGCCCGGCGAGGACGAACCGGCCGCGGTCGTCCGGGAATGCCAGGAGGAACTCGCCGTCGAGGTCCGCCCGACCGGCCGAGTCGGCACGGACGTGCCGCTGAGCAACGGAATGCTGCTGCGCATCCACACGGCCGAACTCGTTGACCCGGCAGCCACGCCGGAAGCGGTGGAACACCACGAAGTCCGCTGGGTGGCGGCCGACGAACTGGCCGGACTCAACTGGCTGGACGCAGACCGAGTCCTCGTCCACTCCCTCCGAAACCTGCTCAACGGGGACTACCTGTAGGACGGTGCCTAATTGCGGAGCCGAGCTACGGCTCCAGCAACTCGGCCGGATCGAACGAAAGCGAGAACGGCAGGTCGGTCTCGAAGATCTCGACCTCGGAACCCCTGGCCTGTGGTCGGTAACGCCCGTCGTCCAGTCGCAGCAGCTCGGCCTCGGCACGCTGGTTCGCGTAGGACACATCCAGCCGCATGAAATAGGGGATTCCGGCCTCAGCGCACATTGCAGGCTTGTCGACGCGGTCGTTGCGCTTGCTGGCGGGCGACACGCACTCGCCGACGAGCAGCACGTCCTCCGCGGGAATCCAGGTTCGGCCGCGACCGGACTTCGTAAGAACGGCGAAGTCCGGCTCGATCCACCGCTTCGGGCTGAGCTGGACGTTGACCGTCAGGTAGAAGTGGTACCCGCCTTTGACGGCTGCCGGTTCCAACAGCTTCCCCAGCGTCCACACCGCGAACATGTTGGCCGTTCCCTCACGCGGGCTCGTGATCAGCTTCCCGTCCAGGCACTCGTACTTGGCCGGGGGCATCCCCGGAATCGGCAGGTACCTGTCGGCGAGCTCGGGCGTCCACAGACCGTCCAGATCCACGAGCGGATCGAACGGCGCGTGCGGGTCGAACGCCGGTGCAGCCACGGCGGCACTCCTCTCGACCGAGAACGCGGAGTTGCTTTCCATCACAGTACCCATGAGTCCAGGTTGTCGGCACCGATCACGCGTTCGCCAGGTGATCCACTCGAACTAGTGAACGAATAAGCGGACATGGCGGGGTGAGGGGCACCTGTGACCAAGTAACTGGGTCACAGGTGCCCCTCACCTCGAAGAATCAGCGCAGGCCGGTCACCCGGAGGGCGGCTTGGATGCGTGGTTGGGCCCGTTCGCTCGCCCGCTTGGCGCCGTGGGCTCGGATGCGGTCCAGTTCGGCCGGGTCGGCGAGCAGCTCCCGGGCGCGGTCGCGGACCGGGCGCAGCGCTTCGATCACCGCCTCCGCCACGGCTTCCTTGAGCTCCGCGTAGCTGCTCGCGGTTTCCGTTGCGGTGTAAGGACTGGTGTCGTTGCAGGCGGCGATGATCTCCAGCAGGTTCGCCACCCCGGGGCGCCTGTCGGGGTCGTAGCGCACCTCGTCGAGGCCGTCGGTGACCGCCCGGCGGAACTTGCGGCGGATCACGTCGGGCTCGTCGAGCACGAACACCACACCAGGGGACTGCTGGTTGGACTTCTCCATCTTGCGGCTCGGGTCGGACAGGTCGCGCACCCGCGCCGCGGTCTTGGGCACCACGGCCTCCGGCACGACGAACACGTCGCCGTAGTTGGCGTTGAACCGGCGGGCCAGCGTGCGGGCCAGTTCCACGTGCTGGTCCTGGTCGCTGCCGACCGGCACCTGGGTGGCGCCCTGCAGCAGGATGTCGGCGGCCATCAGCACCGGGTAGGTCAGCACGCCGACCCGCACCGACTCCTGCCCAGCGCCCTTCTCCTTGAACTGCACCATCCGGGCGGCCTCGCCGTAGGAGCAGGTGCACTCCAGGATCCAGTTCAGCGTCCCCAGCTCACCGGCCAGGTCGGACTGCACGAACACCGAGTCCGGATCGATACCGGCCGCCAGCAGCACCGCGAACTGCTCCCTGGTGAGCGCGCGCAGTCGCTGCGGGCGGTGCGGGGAGGTCATGGCGTGCAGGTCGGAGACGAAGAACAGGTCCGCGGGTTCGCGCTCGGCGGCCCAGCGCCGCACGGCGCCGAGGTAGTTGCCGAGCTGGACGTGGCCAGATGGGGTGATTCCGGACAACCGTGTCATTGGTCTCTCCTGGTGTCTTGGTGGCTACCACCGGATCGACCTCGCACCGCTCGGCCGCCCGGACGAGCGGCCGATGATCTGCGTCTCAGTGCGCGATGCTGTCGGGCCGCCCCCAGGGGGCCCACCAGCTGGTCAACATTGCGCGCACGCCGCAATGTTACCGCTTGGTGATCGGCAGCGGTCAAGTCGAAGGGCTACCGTGAAAGAATGTTTGTAGTGCTGCTGCAATACACCGCGCCGGAATCGGATATCGATGCCCAACTGGTAGATCACTACGAATGGGTAACCCAGCATTACGACGCCGGCGACTTCATCGCCGCCGGACACCGCTACCCGCGCAGCGGCGGGGTGATCATCGCCCGAGCGATGTCCCGCGGCAGGCTGGACGCGATCCTCGCCACCGACCCGTTCGCGCTGCACAAACTGGTCCGCTACGAGGTCATCGAGTTCCAGGCGCGGCGGACGATCCCAGAGTTGGCGAAGTACGCCGACCCCTTGTCCGCGGCTGTGCGGAAGTAGCCCCGGACCAACCCCCGAACCACGGCAGGCGCCGCGGTCAGATCATTTCGCGCTCTTTTTCTTTGCTGCTTTCTTGTCCCTCTTTTGTGCTTTCTTGACCTCTTCCGCTTTGGTCGCTCGCAGCAACTCTCGCAGCACCACGATCGGGCAACTCTTGCAGGGTGGTTGCGAGCGGCAACATTTGCTCTTGACCTTGATGGTGCCTTTGCCCACGGTTTGTCTTTCCGATGCCGGAACGGGGATGGGCACAGGCTAGGCGAACCTAACCGCGGTTGGCGAACTTGATGTCGAGACCGCCGTCGACTGTTGCGCTGCGCACGCGACGGCCGGTCCCGCATCAGGTTGCACTACGCTGGACTTCGCCGCGCGTCGACGCGCGCGCCCCGGCACTCGCAGGGGCGCCGCCCATTCGCTCCGCAGCAGCGGCGCCGTGGAGCCGCGGCTCGGTGCCCCGTCGGACACCGGCACTCGATCAAGTCGACGAACCGCCGCACCCTTCACCCCGAGCCAGGAGTACCCGCGTGTCCGTCACCAGCGTCGCCGCCCCCATTCGCAGTGATCTGCGCAATGTCGCCATCGTCGCGCACGTCGATCACGGCAAGACCACCCTGGTGGACGCCATGCTTCGGCAGTCCGGGGCCTTCTCCGAACGCGCCGAGCTCGTCGACCGCGTGATGGACTCCAACGACCTGGAGCGGGAGAAGGGCATCACCATCCTGGCCAAGAACACCGCGATCCGCCGGGAGACCGAGGCAGGCCCGGTGACCATCAACGTGGTGGACACCCCCGGTCACGCCGACTTCGGCGGCGAGGTGGAGCGCGCCCTGTCGATGGTCGACGGGGTGCTGCTGCTGGTGGACGCCAGCGAGGGCCCGCTGCCGCAGACCCGGTTCGTGCTGCGCAAGACGCTGGCCGCCGGACTGCCGGTGATCCTGGTGGTGAACAAGGTCGACCGGCCGGACGCCCGCTGCGCCGAGGTCGTCGAGGAGACCCACGACCTGCTGCTGGAACTGGCCAGCGAGCTCGACGGGGAGGTCGAGCTCGACATGGAGGCGATCCTGGACCTGCCGGTCGTCTACGCCTCCGCGCGCGCCGGTCGGGCCTCGCTGGCCCAGCCGGTGGACGGCGAGCTGCCAGCCGAGGAGGACCTCACCGCGCTGTTCGACGTGCTGCTCAAGCACGTGCCCGCGCCGGTCGCCAACCTGGCGGCGCCGCTGCGCGCGCTGGTGACCAACCTCGACGCGTCCTCGTTCCTCGGCCGGATCGCGCTCTGCCGGATCCACTCCGGCAAGTTGCGCAAGGGCCAGACCGTCGCGTGGTGCCGCGCCGACGGCACCGTCGAGAAGGTCCGGCTCACCGAGCTGCTGGTCACCCGGAACCTCGACCGGGTGCCCTGCGACGAGGCGTCCGCGGGCGACCTGGTCGCCATCGCCGGGATCCCGGACATCACCATCGGCGACACCCTCGCCGACGCCGACTCGCCGGAGCCGCTGCCCAGGATCACCGTCGACGCCCCGGCCATCTCGATGACCATCGGCGTCAACACCTCGCCGCTGACCGGCCGCAACGGCGGCACCAAGGTCACCGCGCGGCTGGTCAAGAACCGGCTGGACGCCGAACTGATCGGCAACGTCAGCGTGAAGGTGCTGCCCACCGAACGGCCGGACGCCTGGGAGGTGCAGGGCCGCGGCGAGCTGGCGCTGGCGATCCTGGTGGAGACCATGCGCCGGGAGGGCTTCGAGCTCACCGTCGGCAAGCCGCAGGTGGTCACCCGGACCATCGATGGCAAGCTGTGCGAGCCGTTCGAACGGCTGACCGTCGACGCCCCCGAGGAGCACCTCGGCGCGATCACCCAGCTGCTGGCCGGGCGCAAGGGTCGGATGGAGACGATGGGCGGGCACGGCACCGGCCGCATCAAGCTGGATTACGTGGTGCCCGCGCGCGGTCTGATCGGGTTCCGCACCGAGTTCCTCACCGAGACCCGCGGCACCGGTATCGCCAACCACGTCTTCGAGGGCTACTTCCCGTGGGTGGGCGAGCTGCGCACCAGGCACACCGGTTCGCTGGTGGCCGACCGGGCGGGCTCGGCGACCACCTACGCGCTGCTGCAACTGGCCGATCGCGGCAGCTTCTTCGTGGAGCCGGGCAGCGAGGTCTACGAGGGCATGGTGGTCGGGGAGAACCCGCGCGCCGAGGACCTCGACGTCAACATCACCAAGGAGAAGAAGCTCACCAACGTGCGGTCCTCCACCGCGGACGAGCTGGAGCGGCTGGCCAAGCCGCGCACGCTCGCGCTGGAGGAGGCGCTGGAGTTCTGCTCCGCCGATGAGTGCGTCGAGGTCGGCCCGACGGCGATCCGGGTGCGCAAGACGGTCCTGGACAGCACCACCCGCGCCCGCGAGCGCGCCCGCGCCAAGGCCCGCGACAACGCCTGAGATGCCTGCCCTCGAATCGCGGGGCGGGTGGGAAACCCCACTGGCGACGACGAGATCACAAGGCGGGCGCTGGAACTCGATTTTTGTGCAGCTGGCGCTCAGCGATCGCGTGGCTGCCGCGCTGAGCTGGGAGTTCGCCGGGAATCTGGTCGTTTCCCGGGCAGCTGGGTTGGGCGACGAGCACACTGAGCTTCGACCCCGGCGTCGATCATCGCTTCGGCGCCGGGAACCATGGAGGCTCTCGCGCGTCTTCAGCACGTGCGAGTCGCCCCGGCGGTCGGGGTGATCGGGGGAAGCACGGATGTGAGGGGAGGTTCGGCGTGTCCCAGGGTCGACGCCGCCCACTGGCTGCGGTCTCCCTGCTGGTGACAACAGTTGGTTTGGTGGCCGCCTGCACGAATGCGCCACCGCCGCCGTTGGTGTCGCAGCCTCCGACACCGGTTCCCACCACCAGCGCCCCGCCCACCCAGCCGATGCCGGTGGAGGTCGTGGTCGGGGTCGACGAACTCGAAGGCGGTTTCAACCCGCACACCCTCGCCGACCTGTCGCCGACGAGTTCGGCGTTGGCCAGCCTGATGCTGCCGTCGGTGTTCCGCCCGGCGCGCGACGGGACCCTGCAGCTGGACACCACGCTGATGGAATCGGCGGAAGTGGTGCCGGACGCGGAGAAGTTCACCGTCCGCTACCGGATCAAGCGCGAGGCCAACTGGTCCGACGGTGCGCCGATCGCCGCCGAGGACTTCGTCTACCTGTGGGAGCAGTTGCGGTCCCAGCCGGGGGTCTCGGACCCGGCCGGTTACCAGCTGATCGACGACGTGGCATCGCGGCAGGGCGGCAAGACCGTCGAGGTGACCTTCGCCAAGCCCTTCCCCGGCTGGCAGACGCTGTTCACCAACCTGCTGCCCGCGCACCTGCTGCGGGACGCGCCGCGCGGTTGGGCGACCGTGCTCGACGACGGCTATCCGGCCTCCGGTGGGCCGTTCGCGATCCGGCAGGTCGACCTCGATCGCGGCGAGATCATCTTGGAACGCAACGACCGCTACTGGGGTCCGCCCGCGCAGTCCGACCGCATCGTGCTGCGCGCGCTGGACAAGACGCGCCAGCTCGACGCGTTGCGCAGCGGCGACAGCCACCTGGCGGTGTTCAGCGCGGACCGGGGCACCATGCAGTCGCTGCGCGACCTCGGGGACGCTGTGCAGCTGATCACCGTGCCGCGTCCGGCCACCATGGAGGTGCTGCTGCGGCAGGACAGCCGGGCGTTGGCGGATGTCAAGGTGCGGCAGGCGGTGCTCGCGGCACTGGACCGACCGGCGTTGATCGAGGCCGGTACCGATGGCGGGCCCGCTGATCAGTTCCAGGCGCACGCCCAGGTCCTCGCGCCGTCCGAGCCCGGCTACGCGCCGACGGAACCGGCGCTGCCGAACAAGCCGGATCCCGCGCAGGTGGAGCGGCTGCTGGGCGAGGCCGGGTACCACCGCAGCGGCGGGGCGTGGCTGCGCGACGGCCGTCCGCTGAACCTGGTCATCGCGGCACCCTTCGAGCACGAGTCCTACATCCGGATCGCCGAGGCGGCCGCGCGGCAGCTGCGGGACCAGGGGATCCAGGCGACGGTGGTGACGCCGACCGGTGATCAGCTCTTCGGCGAGATGCTGGCCACCAATCCGCGCTCCGGGGATTCCGGTGGGGCGGGTTCGGTGGACATGGCGATCGCGCCGCGTCCGGCGGGCGGCGATCCGGCGGCGATGATGGCCGCGTCGTACGGATGCCCGGGTGTGGCCGCCGACAGCGAGCAGCCGTTCCCCTACAACGACGCCGGGTTCTGCGACGAGTTGCTGCAACCGACGATCGACGCGGCGTTGACCGGGCAGGTGCCGTTCCCGGAAGCGTCGGCGGATGTCGAGTCGCAGCTGTGGCGGGACGCGATCGCGCTCCCGCTCTACCAGCAGGCCCAGGTTCTCGCGCTGCGCAGGGAAGTCACCGGGGTCGAGCCGGGCAACGGCCTGGCCGGGCCGTTCTCCACCGCTGCCGGGTGGCTCGGAACACCCGCCGATAGCGACGGCTATTAATGCCCGTTGGCAGCGGTTGTCCCGCCGTGCGCACACCGCACCTGACCAGCGGACATGCTCGCGCGGCGGAACTGGCGGCAGCGCCGATCGCCGTTGTGGTCGGCGATCGGGGGTCGGGCGGCGGCGTGATCGGGCGGCGGCGGACGGCCGTTCGCGGCCCGTCGGTTCGGACATCCGGGGTAATACCGCTACCGTGCGCGGTGCGCTGCGGGCCGCAGATTAGGCTGGACCGGTGACGCTGACGGCCCCTCCGAGGTTGCTGCTGGTGCACGCGCACCCAGACGACGAAACCCTTTGGACCGGCGGGACGATCGCCCGCTACGCCGCTCGCGGCGTGCAGGTGGTGGTGGTGACCTGCACCCTCGGCGAGGAAGGCGAGGTGATCCCGGAAAGCCTGCGCGGCTTGGCCGCCGACCAGGCCGACCAGCTCGGCGGCTACCGGGTCGGCGAACTGCGCTCGGCGTGCACCGCGTTGCGGGTGGCTGATCACCGGTTCCTCGGCGGCGTCGGCCGCTGGCGCGACTCCGGGATGCTCTGGGAGCAGCCTGGCAAGGCGGGCGCCCGGCCCGACGCGCATCCGCGCGCCTTCGCCATCGGGGATCTGCGGGAGCAGACCGATGCGCTGGAAACCGTGCTGCGCGAGGTGAAACCACAGGTGGTGGTCAGCTACGCGGCCGACGGCGGCTACGGCCACCCGGACCACATCCGCGCCCACGAGGTGACGGTCGCGGCCGCCGCGAAGGTGCCCGAAGTGCAGCGGGTGTTCTACGCGGTGCCGTCGCGCGACGCGCTCGCGAAGGGGCTGGCCGCGTTGGCGCAGACCGAAGACATGCCCTTCGAGCTGCCCGCACCGCACGAGTTGGCAAGCGTCGCGGACGAATCGATCAGCACCGTCGTCGACGTCTCCGAGCACTTGGCGGCCAAGATCAGTGCGCTGCGCGCGCACGGCACCCAGGTCAAGGTGTGGTTGGAGCAGTGGCACAACGGCGACGGAGTGGCGGCCTACGCGCTGTCCAACGGCATCGCGCACCCGGTCGTGTCGACCGAGCACTACGTGTTGGCGACCGGTGATCCGCAGGGCTGCGAGGCGGATCTGTTCGGCGGGCTCGGGGTGAGCGGCACCGAGCCGGTGGACGACCGTTGACCGCGCCCGAGCGCGTGCTGTTCGGTTTCCTGCTGCTCGATGCCGCGGTCCTGGCCGTGATCGAGCTGCTGTTCCTGCCGTCCTACCTGGGCGCCGTGCAGTTCCCGGTCACCGCCGCGCTCGCTGCGATGACCACGCCACTGCTGGTGGCCGAGGCCGCGCGGATCTCGCCGCGCCGCCGGGTGGCCGGGGCGCCGCTGGTGGTGTGGTTCGCGGCGGTGTTCGTGTTCGGCGTCCTCGGACCGGGCGGTGACATCGTGTTGCTCGGCAACGATTGGCGCACTCTGCTGCTGATCGGCGGTGGCGCATTGCCGAGCGCGCTGATGCTCGGAATCGTGATGGGCAAGCACGCCAGGACGTGAGCTGTTGGAGTGGCGATGGCCGAGGTGTTGACCGACGAGCGGATCGCCGCCGTGCTGCGCCCCTTCGTTCGGGCGACCGCGCCGGTGCTGGACGCGCTGCGCGAGGCCGATCCGCTGCGGCTGCGCGGCCGGGCCGAGGATCTCGCCGCGGCCGGGGCGCTGCGGAAGGTCCTGCGCCAGCTCGACGCGATGCAGGTGCCGGGCAGCTCCACCTGGGACGCGATGTCGGTGCAGCAGCGCTGCGACTGGTGGGCCACCCGGGTGGGCCGGTTCCTCGCGCTGGTCGCCGGGTTGCCCCGCTTCGGCGGTGTGATCACCTCGCGGCTGCCGATCCGCAATGCGCTGGGCATCACCGGGCAGAGCCTCGTGCTGTGCGCCATCGCCGCCGAGCACGGCGTGACCGACCAGGCCGTCAAGGTGCAGCTGATCGGCGCGGTGCTGCTCGACCGGGAGATCTCGGCGGAGCTGGCCGCCGGGCACGCCGAGGACGACGAACGGGTCTCCGAGCTCACCGAGGACATCGATGCCTCGCGGCGCGAGCACGGTCGGCCGATGCCGAAGGCGGTCGCCCGCACGGTGTGGCGAATGGCACGTGCGCTGTGGGAGATCGATTCCGAGCTCGACAAGCGCCCGCAGGGTCGCTTCTACCACGAGCTGCTCGGCAACGTTCCGGTCGTCGGCGTGGTGGGCGGCTACTTGGGCGAACGATCAGCGCTGCGCAAGGTGGGGCGGCTTGGCGCGGAGTGGTTGGACCGCAATGGTTTACGCCGTTAACTCCGGCATCGTGGAGTCGGCTCCACTCCCGTGTGGTGGGACCAGTTACGTGTCCGGGTGGGTACGAGAGATACTGTCAGCAGTCGCGTCAGGAGATTCCTGGGCGCGAGTAGTACAACGCTTCGAGCAGGAGAGCAACCGTGACCTACGTGATCGCCGAGCCCTGCGTCGACGTGCTCGACAAGGCATGCATCGAGGAATGCCCTGTCGATTGCATCTACGAGGGCGGGCGGATGCTCTACATCCACCCCGATGAGTGCGTCGACTGCGGTGCCTGCGAACCGGTCTGCCCGGTGGAGGCCATCTACTACGAGGATGACGTGCCGGAGGAGTGGGCCGCCTACACCAAGGCGAACGTGGACTTCTTCGACGAACTGGGCTCGCCGGGTGGCGCGGCCAAGGTGGGCAAGGTCAACAAGGACGTCGAGCCCGTCACCAGCCTGCCCCCGCAGGGCGAATGAGTTCCACAACCGGCCCGGGCACCGCGGTGTCCGGGTCCCGGGGCCCGCACCTGCCGGACTTCCCGTGGGATTCGCTGGCGCGGCAGACCGACACGGCCAAGTCGCATCCGGACGGCATCGTCAACCTGTCGGTGGGAACTCCGGTCGACCCGGTCCCGGCGAATCTCCAGCGGGCGCTGTCGGCGGCTGCCGACCAGCCGGGTTATCCGGCCACGCACGGCACTCCCGAGCTTCGGGAGGCCGCGGTCGCCGCGCTGCACCGGCGCTACGGGATCACCGGGTTAGCACCGGAGGCGGTGCTGCCGACCATCGGCACCAAGGAACTGGTGGCCTGGCTGCCGACCTTGCTGGGCATCCGCCCCGGCGACGTCGTGGCGATCCCGGAGTTGGCCTACCCGACCTACGAGGTGGGCGCTCGGATCGCCGGTGCCGAGGTGGTCCGGCTCGCTCCGGGTGAGCTGCCACCGGCCGGAACCGCGTTGCTGTGGCTGAACTCCCCGTCGAACCCGACGGGTCAGGTGCTGGATGCGCGCCAACTGGCCGACTCGGTCCGGCGGGCGCGGGAGATCGGCGCGGTGGTGGCCTCCGACGAGTGCTACCTCGCGCTCGGCTGGGACACCGAGCCGGTGTCGGTGCTGCATCCCTCGGTGTGTTCCGACTTCCGCGGCGTGCTCGCGGCGCATTCGCTGTCGAAGTCCTCGAACCTGGCCGGGTACCGGGCCGGGTTCATCACCGGCGACCCGGATCTGGTGGGACGCCTGCTGGAACTGCGCAAGCACGCGGGGATGATCGTGCCGCGCCCGGTGCAGGAGGCGGTCACCGCGGCGCTGCGCGACGACGAGCACGTGCGCGCGCAGCGCGAGCTGTACGCGGCGCGGCGCGCGCTGCTGCGGCCCGCGCTGGAGGCGGCGGGCTTCCGCATCGATCATTCGCAGGCGGGCCTGTACCTGTGGGCGACGCGCGGCGACGATGCGTGGCAGACGGTGGATTGGTTGGCGCAGCGCGGAATTCTCGTGGCGCCCGGCACCTTCTACGGTCCGGCTGGCGACCGGCACGTCCGGATCGCCCTGACGGCGACCGACGAGCGCATCGCGGCAGCCGCCAAGCGCTTGGCGGAGTGACGCCAGTCCGTCAGATCTCGGCTGCCGCGCCGCGGAGGGCTTCCCAGGCCGGGCGCCACTGGGCGCGGCGGTCGGCCCTGCGGATCTGTTCGCGCTCGACCAGTCGGCCCGCCACGAACGCGACCGCGGCGTCGACGTCCTCGCCGAAGTCGCGCAGCAGACCTCGGATGCGCTCCTCGGCGACGCAGGCGTCCTGGTGCTCCCCGAGCACGTCCTGGAACTGCCGGGCGGCCTTGATCAGCTGCTGCATCGGCTTGCCGAACGCCGGTTGCGCCAGTTCCGCGGTGTAGCGCACCCGCTTGCCCCGGATGCGCAGCGCGTGCAGCTGTTCGTCGGCAGGTTCCTCGGGTAGCCGTGCCACCGCTTTCCGGAGTTTGCGGAACTCGCGGAGCACCAGCCTGCGCAGCTCGCGTTCGCTGTCCACATCGGACTGCGAGGTGGGCAGTTCGGTGCGCAGCGCCTCGGCCAGCGAGCGCAGCAGGGTCAGGTAGCGGTCGCTGTCCAGCGCGGCGAGCAGCTCGACCCTGGCCTGGCCGTGCTCGACTTCCAGACCGGAGACCAACCGGGTGGCCGCGGCCCGCTCGTCGACGGGCAGATCGGCGCTCTCCGCGCGGAGGCGCTCCAGCAGCACGTCGAGATCGCGGACCGGGCCCAGCGCCCGGCCCAACCAGCCGAGCTTCGCGCGCAGCGGCTCCGACCAGTCCCGGTCCAGGAACGGGCGGCCGGAGAGCAGCATCGCGCGCATCCGGCGCACCGAGACCCGCATCTGGTGCAGCTCCTCGGGATCTTCGCCCTGCCGAGTGCCCGGGTCGTAGGAGATCAGGGCGCGCAACCGGGTGTCCAGCCCGGCCCGGACGTGCTCGGCGACACGGGCGTGCCGGTCGACCGCCACGGGCTCGGCGGGTAGCTCGACGACGCGGGTCAGGTCTCGTTGCTGCCAGCTGGTGGCCATTGCCAATGATAAAACCGTTCGCCAGCGAAGACGCCTGGTCCATCCAGCGGAAACCGATGCCGATCCTCAGGAGAAGCTCTCAGTTATTTGCGTGGAGGGCTGCGTTCAGTTCTACGCGGCCGCCGGTGCGGGCGACGACCTCGACGGTGCCGGTGGTGGAGTTGCGGCGGAACAGCAGGCCGTCGGAGCCGGACAGTTCGAGGGCCTTGGTGAGGGTGCCGTCCGGCAGCGTCACCTTGGTGCCCGCCGTGACGTACAGGCCCGCCTCCACCACGCAGTCGTCGCCCAGCGAGATGCCCGCCCCGGCGTTGGCGCCGATCAGGCAGCGCTCGCCGACGGAGATGACCTCCTTGCCGCCACCGGAGAGGGTGCCCATGATCGAGGCGCCGCCCCCGACGTCCGAGCCGTCGCCGACGACGACCCCGGCCGAGATCCGGCCCTCCACCATCGACGCGCCCAGCGTGCCCGCGTTGAAGTTGACGAAGCCCTCGTGCATCACCGTGGTGCCGCTGGCCAGGTGCGCGCCCAGCCGGACCCGGTCGGCGTCGCCGATGCGCACCCCGGACGGCACGACGTAGTCGACCATGCGCGGGAACTTGTCGACGCCGTAGACGGTGACCGTGCCGCGCGACCGCAGCCGCAGCCGGGTCGCCTCGAAGCCTTCCACCGGGCACGGGCCGTGGTTGGTCCACACGACGTTGGCCAGCAGGCCGAACATGCCGTCGAGGTTCTGCCCGTGCGGGTGGACCAACCGGTGCGAGAGCAGGTGCAGGCGCAGGTAGATGTCGTGCGTGTCGACCGCCTCGTCGGAGAGCCGCCCGATTGCGGTGCGCACCGCGACGATCTCGACCCCGCGGGCCTCGTCGCGCCCGAGCAGGGCGGCCCCGGCCGCACCGAGCGACTCGGCGGCCTGCTCGGCGGACAGCCGCGTGCTGCCGGAGGTCCCCGGTTCGCCGAGCCTGACGGTGGGGAACCAGGTGTCCAGCACCGTGCCGTCGTCGGTCACGGTGGCCAAGCCCACACCGTGGGCGCCCGTGGTCTGCGGGTCGGGAGACTGTGCGCTCATGCCCGAAACCGTAATCGGCGCAGGTGGCAACCGCCTGCACGGGGTGGGTCGGGCGTCACTTGGTGGGCAGAACGATGATCGATGTTGGTGAAGAGTGACGTCGGTTGCCACCTCGCTGCTGGAACGTGGCGGATTAACGGCTCCCGCTCGATCAACGCCCCGACCGAATCTCGGCCGGGGCGTTGTCGTGTCCATATCCAGGCACTTCGTTACCGGACCGCGCGGAGTGCCGGTTATGCGCGCACCGGTACTGTCAGTACAGCTGAACGCACCTCACAAGCGGGCAGAACGGACAAATAAGCCAGAGCGGGCGCGAAAATGCGTACTGGCAGTCACTCTCATAGGTCCTGACCATCGAATACGTCGCGGAAATGGATGGTGCTGCTCGAAGGATCCCCGCCGAGTCGGGTCAGGGGCGTTGTTCGGTCCGGTCCACGATCGACATTTCCAGCGTGGCGCCGAACTCCGAGCCCAAGAAGGCGTAGGTGTGGCGATCGAAGATCAGCATCTGCCGGTCTGTGCCAGCGGAACCGGGGAAGGAGATGCCGATTCCGGGTCTTCCGATCGGGTCCTTCACCTCCTTGACAACGGTGATACCGGGGATTTTGGCCGCGGCTTCGAATAGTGCCGCCATCGATTGCGGTCGCACGTACGATTCGTTGACCATGTTCTGGATGGCCGTGCCCAAGTGGTAGCCGTCGTTGGGGTCGCGGCTGTTCTTCTTCAGGTAGGTCAGCATCCCGTCGGCGTCGGTCGGCAGGTCCGGGATGTAATGGGGGCTCGGCTTGCAGTTTTCGAACTTTCCTGGAATGAACTCGCCTCCCTTGGTCGCGGCCTTCTTGCCGTCCCGGCAGCCGGGAAGCAGGCTGCGGGGCTCGCCGTACTGCATGACGAGACCATCGTGCGTCCCGTCCGCCGACAACCACGCCTCGCGGACCCCATAAAGATTCTGGGACTTCGAGTAGAAAAATTGATCGGGTCGCGGTGGTGTGTCGGGGAGCTTCAGCGCTGCGGCGGCAGCGTTGTGCAGGACCTGCACCGCATCGGCATTCGCGGTCGGGGCGGGCACGCCGGCCTCGTCGAACGGAGCGAGGGTGACCACGCCGGAGATCGCCGCGGCGAGACCGACCGTCACCGCGCTCGGCCACACGAACCGCCGCCGGGAACGCCGCAGCCGGACCGATGGGGCCGCGCCGACGGACCGCTCCTTGACGGCCGCGGCTACCAGGCGGTTGCGCGCCGATACGAGCCGCTGCTGGTCCGGAAGCGGCGTGGACTTCCGGAATTCGCTGATCAACTTCATCTCATCGATGTCCATTGCGAACAACCTTCCCGGGGGTCGAGGCGTGAGCCGGCAGTTCGAGCAAGGCGCGGGTCTTCTTGCGGGCCCGGTTCAGCCGCGACCGGACAGTGCCGACCGGTATCTTCAAGGCTGCGGCGACCTCGTCGTAGGTCAGGTCCTCCCAAGCGATGAGCAGCAGCACGTCGCGGTCTCGCTGGGACAACGCCGCCAGCGCGGCGCCCAGCTGCTGCCCCATGGCCTGCGCGGTGACCTGAGTCGCGACTCGCTCCGCGTGGCATGCTTCGTCCGTTGTCGGCACGACGGCGCCGCGATGCCGGTATGCGCGTTCTTCGGCTCGCCGGTGCTGGCTGACGAGTTTCGTCGCGATGCCGTACAACCATGGCCTGGCGTCCCGTCGGCCCAGGTCATAGCGCTCCCGGTTGCCGAACGCGGCCAGGAATGTGTCGGCCACCAGGTCATCGGCCAGCTCGGGGCCGATGCGGCGAGCCAAGTACCGGTGGATGGCTGCCGCGTGCCGATCGAATATCGCGGCGAACCGGTCGGAGTCTTGCATCGATCTCTGGATGATTGCGGCGTCGTCCTCGACTTCGCCGTTTAAGGCTGAACTCATCAACCGTCCTTCTCGGATCCGGCCAGTTACACCTGTTATCCGCGCGGGGCCAGGATCGAGTTCACGCTTGATGCGGCTGGGCCCGCATCGGCGAGGACGCAACCGTGGGGGCGGATTCACAACCGGTCACTCGCATGTGATCGTGGACGGCACCGTGCGCCGCGAGGCGCTTGATGACCGGGCGGGGGTGAAAGGACTCCGCCGCCGGGCTGTCGCAGCAGTCCGGTTGAAGCTGAGGGCAGCCTGATCCGGGGGACGCCGGGG
>NZ_JBQQBO010000043.1:0-44751 GCF_052246905.1 Saccharopolyspora antiqui | reverse complement strand
CAACCCCCCCCCCCACGACCGCCGACCTCGGTTTCGGTGGCTCCATTCGTGCCAAAACGTTCAAGCACTCAACCAATTTCGGTCAAAAGTCGCTCACCGCTGTGGGAGAGTTCCAGGTCATGAGCGAGATCGTGGTGGAGGTGGAGTCGGCGCGGTCGGGAAATCTGGGACCCAAACCGGCGATCCCGGAGCTCTTCGAGGAACGCGTGCCGGAGATCGCCGACAGCGTGGCCGTCGTGGCCGAGCAGTTCCGCCGCGACTTGGACGAAAAGCTGGCGACCCGCAGCCACGGGCCGGACGAGGTGGAGCTCAGCTTCCAGCTGGCGCTGCAGGTGCAGGGCGGCGTGGTGATCAAGGCGACCGGGGGTGCCACCTTCGGCGTGAAGCTCACCTGGAAGCGCGGGCGGTGAGCAAACCGGCTGACCCGGCGGCCGGCATCGCCCAGCTCACCGACCCGGCGACCGGTACCGCCCGCGGCACCGCCTTCCTGATCAGCGCCGAATTCGCGTTGACCGCAAGGCATTGCGTCACTGATCCAGAGCTCGACCAGGTGGAGCTGCGCCTGCACCGGGCGAGCGGGACCGGCATCGTCACGGCGACCGTCGAGGACTCCGACGACTGGCTCGACGTGGCCCTGCTGCGGCTGACCGAGCCGCCTCCGGCGGACTGCTCACCGGTGCAGCTCGGCTTCGACGCCAGCCCGCACGAGCGGTATCGGGCGCTGGGTTACCCGGCCGCCGCCGACGGGGTCCGGATCCGCGCGGTGACCGGCGAGGTGAGCGGGAAGACCCAGCGCTCCGAGGACGAGGCGCCCGTCGTCGAGCTGTACTGCCAGGAGGCAGCGGCTGGACTGGCGTTGTTCGGCATCAGCGGTGGGCCGGTGTTGGTCGGGGACGCGGAGCGCGCGGTCGGCGTGGCCCGCTGGCAGCAGTCCAGCGCCGACGATCCGGAACGCGCCTCCGGCGGCACGTTCTACGCCACCGCGATGTCCGATGTGCTGAGCAGGTGGCCGCAGTTGCGCCGCCTGGTCCCCAAACCGTCCGAGCTAGGTGCGCATCGCGCCTTGCTGCTGGGCAACTCCAGCTTCCCGAAGGCATCCGACCTGGCTGCGCTGCCCGGCGCCGCGCCGCACGTCCGGCTGCTGCGCGCGGTGCTCAGCCATCCCGAAATCGGGTTGTACACCGATGTCCGGGAAGTGTTGGACGGCACCGAACGCGAGATGACGACCGCGCTCCAGGCGCTGCTCGCCGAGGCGGGTGCTGCTGATCGGCTGCTGGTGTACTACCGCGGTCACGCGCGGCTGGGACCCGACGGCACGCTGCTGCTGTGCGCGAACGACACCGCCGGTCAGGCACCGACCATCTCGCTCGCCGAAATCGCCGATCAGGCGCGGAAATCGGCGGCCGACTCGATCCTGCTGATCCTCGACTGCGCCTACCACGGTCGCCGCGATGGTGATCATCCCGCGTTGGGGTTCGCCCGCGAAGGGCGCGCGTTGCTCGCCAACCCGGTCGGTGCGGAACCTGGCGCGTTCACCACGGCCGTGATCGAGGCGCTGCTGGCTCAGCGAACCGGCGCTGGCCAGGCGAACGTGCTGGTCGGAGATCTGCTCGACCAGCTGTCGGTGCCGGTCGCGGCAGCGGGTGATCCGAGTGCCGCGGCGCTGGTCCGTCGGTGGCCGGACGATTCGTTCGTGCTGCGGGTGGGCGAACTCGGCGGCGGCAGGTTCCAGGCCTTGGTCGACAACGTCGGTGTGGGGCCGCTCGAAGTCGACCTGGCGGTTTCCGGTTCCGGGCTGGACATCAGGGTCGCGGCGCCGCGCCTGCGGATCGAACCAGGTCGATCGGCCGCCTCGGAGTTCACGGTTCGACCACCCCGCCGGGCAGGCCGCTCGGTGGCAACCCGAGAGCTGTCCGTGCGCGTGCGGGCCGGGCACCGGCAACGATCGGTGCCGGTGCTCTACCGGCAGCCGCCGAAGCGGCGCAACTACGGTTCGTTCGCCGCGATCGCCGCGCTGTTCGGCATCGCCGCCGTGTTCCTGATCATGAGCCTGATTCCGGCGGGTGGATCGGAACCGCCGCCACCGGAGAGGTTCGCGGTTTCCGTCGGGGACGAGATCGAGCCCGGCAGGCCGGGGCCCGGCGCCGGTGAGCTGGAGAACCAGGCGGCGACGGATGTCTACGCCTTCGACACCAGCGCGAACGCGGTGTTCGTGGAGCGCCTCGACTGCCCGAACGCGCGCATCTACGGGCTCGACGGGCAGCTGAGCGTTGACGGCCGCCTGGTCGGCGGTCGGCTGAACCTGGGCTGCTACGGCGGTGACCAGCGGGTCGACCTGCCCCAGCCCGGCCGCTACGAGCTGACCATCACCGGACCGTGCCGGGATTTCGCCGACTTCGGCGGAATCTCGGTGCCGATGGGCGACGACTGCGCGGGCAGCTATCGGTTGAAGCTGTGGGACGCCTCGACCAGGCACGCCGAGTTGGCCTTCGGCACACCGGTGCAGGGCGATCTGCCCGGCCCCGGCAGCACCGACGTCTTCACCTTCCACGCGACGTCCGGCCAATCCCTGGTGATCGACGGAACCGGTTCGTTCCAGGACCTGGAATGGACGCTGCACGACCCGAGGATGGACGACATGGGGGCGATCTACCCGGCGTCGGGTGCCTACGAGGTCCCGTTGCCCTACGACGGCGAGTACACCCTGATGATCACCAAGGCGGACCGGTCGACCGGGCACTACCGGTTCTACGCAGAGCTGCGGTGAATCAGCCGCGGTCGTCGGTTTCCTCCAGCACCAGCGCGATCAGCCCGGCGGTCAGCAGGGCCTGCGCCAGGATCGGCAGCACCGAGGCGGCGGCCAACAACCGCTGCAAGGCACCGATGTCGGTGGTCACGTCGAACTGCATGGCGAAAATCCCGTGCAGGCCCAGGATGATCGCGCCCGGCCACAGCAGGATCCGGCTCCAGCGCGGTTTGGCCGAGGTGTCCTCGCTCGTGCTGTTCTCCGACATGGTGGGCGTTCCTCTCTCCAGCGGCACTACTTCCGGCGCCAGCAGACTGTGTAGTTGACCCAGGAGTAGCGGTCGTCGCGCCAGCCCCGCCAACCGTGGTCCCGGCAGAACTCCGGGTTGTATTCGTTGGTCCGGCCGGTGATGACCGCGTTCGCCGAGTCGCAGTCGGGCGCCGCGTACAACCGCAGGTTCCCTTCGCCGCCGCTGGCCACGACGCAGTTCCCCTTCGCTGCGTAGTAGCTGTCGTCGGCGAACTGGTAGGTCAGGCACAACACCGCGTCGAGCTGGCTCTGGTCGGGATTGGTGTACCAGCGGCTCGTCCGGTAGTAGTCCTGGCGGGCATCGCACCGGTCGGTGCTCGTCGAGCCGTAGTAGCGGTCCACGACCTTGAAGGTGCCCGGCTCGCACTCGTACTGGTACCAGGTTCCGTCTGCTTGCTCGCCGTAGACGCAGTCCCCGATGGCGGCATTGCCAGCCTCGTCGGCGTACTGGTACTCCAGGCAGAGCACCTGGTCGGAGTAGGTGACCACCCAGTTGGTGTCTTCGACGCCATCGCAGTAGGACTGAGCCGACACGCCCTCGAATCGCTCGATCAGCTGGTACGTCCCAGGACCGCACGAGACCGTTCGAAAGTCCGATGTGGACCCCGAGCCGTAGTCCTGGAAGCATTCGCCGACGGCCGCGGTGTGCGCCTCGTTGGCGGTCGTCGTCGCAGCGCTGGTCGGATACCCGGGATCCGGGTAATCGGTGGGGTAATCGGCCGTGGTCGGCAGTTCGGACAGGTCGATCTCCGGCGGCTGCGGCGTGGTCGGCTTCGCCGACGACCCGCCACCGGCCGCGGTCGCGCCCAGCACGCCCGCCAACAGGCCGACGATCAGCGGTAGCACCAGCGCGGACAGCAGCAGCACGCCCGCCGTGCCCATGTCCGGCGGGCGTTTCGGCCGGGGGAACCGCATCTCAGACCTCCGCGCGGCGACGCGCAGCCGACCGGAAGCGATCCGAGCCCATGGCATCTCTCCGGCGTGAAGAGCGCTTGACCTGCCACCCAGTGTAGTGATCTAGGGGGTGGTCCAGGGATGGTTTTCTGCTTCTCGCCGGATCAGACCTTGGCCAGGGCTTGGGTGAAGTCGGCGATCAGGTCGTCGCGGTTTTCGATACCGGTGCTGATGCGGACCAGGTCGTCGGTGATGCCGAGGGCTTCGCGGTCGGCTCGGCTCATCCCGGCGTGCGAGGTGGCCGCCGGGCGGGTGATGAGCGACTCCACGCCGCCGAGACTCGGTGCGTCGTAAGGGAGTTGCACCGCGTCGATCAGCGCCTGGGCGGCCTGGACACCACCGCTGGGCCGGATGCTGAGCATGCCGCCGAAGCCGTTGAACAGCTGCGCCGCGTGCGCATGATCCGGGTGCGAGGCCAGGCCGGGGTAGTTGACCTCGCGGATCTTCGGTTGTGCGGCGAGGAATTCGGCGAGCGCCTGGGCGTTTTCGTTCTGCGTCCGGACGCGCAGCGCGAGCGTTTTCAGGCCGCGGGCGAGGAGGAATCCGGCGTGCGGGTCGAGGCTGCCGCCGAAGTGGTTCGACGTGGTCCGGGCGCGTTCCACGAGGTCGGCGCGGCCGATGATCGCGCCCGCCACGATGTCCGAGTGGCCGTTGAGGTATTTCGTCGCGCTGTGCAGGCAGAGGTCGAAACCCGCTGCCGTCGGCCGGAAGTTCACCGGTGTGGCGAAGGTGTTGTCGATCAGGCTGGTCAGGCCGGAATTCCTGGCGAACTCGGCGATTTCGCGCAGCCGCCCCACCCGGACCAGGGGATTGGTGATGCTTTCGACCAGGACCGCGCGGGTGTTCGGAGTGCGTGCCGACTCCCAGGTCTCCGGGCGCTGCGGATCGATGAACGTGTAGCTCCAACCGAAATCCGCGGCGTGGTGGGTGAGGAAGTCGTGCGTGCCGCCGTAGAGGCAGTCGCCGACCAGCAGGTGGTCGCCGGTGCGCAGCACGCTGTGCAGCGCCGTCGAGATCGCCGCCAAGCCGGAGGCGGTCGCGAGTGCGGCTTCGGCGCCTTCGAGCGCGGCCAGCTTGTCGTGCAGGTAGGTCTGCGACGGGGTCGAGTTCAGCCGGATGTACCTGATGTCGTGGTAGTCGGTGTCGGCCGGGACCGAGTACACGGTGCTCTGGTAGATCGGGAACACCACGGAACCTTCGGGGCCCGGTCGCCGTTCGCCGCCGTGCACCGCCACCGTCTCGATCCGACCCTCATCCACCTGAACCTCCCACGAGCACACCTACCCCAACGGTCCTCGCCCAGCCTGGGAAGCACCCGGCCGAACTCGGGTGAAGGGCACCTTCTACCAACTTACTTGGCGAAAGGTGCCCTTCACCTGTCACTCGATCGGTGTGGAGTGCGCCTGGGCGCGGGTGCGCGGAGGGTGCCTTCGACCAAGTGGTCGGGCCGAAGAAGCCCCTCACGCTTGGCTCGATCGGGTGACTCTCGGTCGGGTGGAGTGGGGATCCGGAAGGTGAATCGGGCGGATCAGCGGCAATAGGCACCCGGTGTAACCGGTGGAAAGGGCTTCGGGTTCGACCCCGGTGCGATTCACCGAGAATCGTGACCACTGTGGACACAGGGTATTGGTGGGGCTTTCTTGTGGTGGATCTTCTTGCTCATCCGGCTGGGGCAGTGGTAATTCCGCTACGCGTGCTTTCCGGTCATTTCCGAATGCATTCCTAGCGCGGTTCGGCTGCAATCTTTCCGGACCGCCTGGACGCCGGATTTGAAATGCTCGGCGGACAACCGCGGAATTCGATCCGGCCACTGCGTGGAAAACCGCTGGTGGCAGGAGGAGTTGAACGCGATGACAATTCGGGAAAAGACCGTGATCGGTGGGCTGGTCGGCCTGCTCGTCGGGAGCGCGTTGTGCTCCGCCGGTGCGGTGGCTACCGCTCTGGCTGTGCAGAGTGCCCAGCAGCAACATTCACCGGCCGCGCCAGACCGCGTCGCCCACCTCGCCGCGAGATCGCCGCACGACTCCGGTTCACCTGCTGATCCCGCAAAGGTGTGGGTCGCACCGGCGGAGGGTGAGATCACCAGCGGCTTCGGCGAGCGCTGGGGCAGCCTGCACAAGGGCGTCGACGTCGCCAACGACATCGGCACTCCGATTCGGGCGAGTTCGGCGGGCACCGTCATCGATTCCGGACCGGCCAGCGGTTATGGCCTGTGGATCAGAATCGCGCACCAGCGCGACGTCGTTTCGATTTACGGGCACATCGATGAGAGCCTCGTCGTGGTCGGCCAACAGGTGCGGGCCGGGCAACTCATCGCGACGATGGGCGATCGCGGCGAATCCACCGGGCCGCACCTGCACTTCCAGATCGAAGTGGCCGGAGTGCCGGTGGACCCGGTGCTGTTCTACCGAGGGGCGGCCGCTCGATTGACGAATTGATCCATTCGCAGCAGAACTTCCTAGCGCGTTCAGCGGTAGTCGTGCGCCCGGTGGGTGCCCCGGTTGTCCGCCATCTCGGCGGCGCTGCCACAGTGGCAAGCCCTGGAAGTCGCTCACGATGCCGTGGCATGGCACCACTGGCTGTTATCACTGCTGGATATCGTTCAAGCGAAACGTTCGAGTCCAGCGGCGATCACTCGGAGCATCTGGTGATGAACCGATCAGCCTATTCGACGATCACTCTCCTGGCCGATTGTCGTGGTGCTCTGGGAGCTACTTCGATCGCACTAACGCGCTGGAAGGATCGATGTGATGGAGCGAGTGGATACAGCCGGAATCGTCGGCGGTGGAGTGCTCGCCGAGAATCGCCAGCCGCCGGCCTGGGAGCGCCGCATCGCCGAGCGTTCCGAGCAGCACTACCGCGCGCGGATGGTGCAGCGGCTGCTCCTGTTCTGGGCGGTGCCGGGCAACCTGATGCTGCTCGGCGCTGCGGCGGTGGTGCTGGCGTTATGGGATTCCGCGCTACCGGCTGGCATCGCGTTCGCGTTGGTGGTGGCCTCGATCGCGGTGTCGGCGAAGTTCCTCTACCAGCAGCACTTTAAGGTTCGCGCGGTGGAGTCAGAACTGCGCACGCTGGAACACGCGCACCGCGAGCACCTGCTGGACGAGCTGGAGTCCGGGGATCCGCTGGGCGCGCACAAGCGCTACCGGGCCCAGCTGCCGGAGCTCATCGACCGCTACCGGGGCGAGGCGCGCCGGGACCGGTGGAAGGACAACGCCCTGCAGACGATGGTCATCGGTGGCTCGATAATCGCCGCGACGGCGGCCGCGACCGCGATGTCCGTTGTGGACGTTCGCTGGATCGCGGTGCTGTTGAGCGTGCTCGTCGCGGTGTGCGCGGCGTTCGCCGGGCATGCCAAGTACCGGGATAGGTCCACCGCTTGGCAGCAGACCGCTGATGCGTTGGAGCGGGAGTACGAGTCGGTGGAGCTGCGGGTCGGCCGGTATCGGCGCTGCGGCGGTGAGCGCGAGGCCTATGCGGAATTCGCCGACGCGGTCGAGGCACTGCGGGCCGAACAGGCGCGCCGGTTGCCCTCGGCGGCCAAAGATGGGATCGGGCAGTAGTCACGTCGGAATCATGTCCCGCAAAAGTGGGGTGAAATTTGCCGACCGTGATCACTGAGCGTCCACATTTCCCACTTATGTGATCGCTGAATAGTGGAGGGTGATTCTTCCGTAATCTCCGGCGCGGCGCACAGGAGACGGCCTGTGCAGAGAGGAGCAATGCGATGAAGCGCACCCTTACCGCAGCGGCCGCTGTGTTGGCCAGCGGCGCTGGCGCGGTCGGCTTCGCCGCGACCGCGAACGCTGTCGAGTCCCCGCAGTTGCCCGCAGAGCTGCCCACGGACAACAACCTCGCCCAGACGGCCTACCACTTCGCGGGCACGCTGCACTCCGCGAAGCAGACCGTGGGCGACGTGGTGCCGCTGGAACAGCAGCTCGCCGGGCGCAGCACAGGTGGAGACCCGCTCGCACCGATCACCGGGGCGCTCGGCGGCGGCAACCCGCTCGGGAGCCTGCTGGGTGGCGGCAACCCGCTCGGGAATCTGCTGGGCGGCGGCCTGCTCGGTGGCGCGACCGGTGGTCGCACCCTCGACCCCAGCAACGCGCTCGGGGTGCTGCCGATCGGTGACGTGATCCCCGCCGGGCAGACCCTGCCCGCGCCGAAGACCGGTGGCCCGGCCGACGACCTGCTGCCGTCCGGCATCGGTTCGGCGTTGGATCCCGCCCAGCTTGGCGTCCCGCAGACCAAGCCCGCGCAGCTGCCGCCCGCGGAGCAGAACCCCGACCTGGTGGGCGAGGCGCTCAGCGGCGTGCTGGCCGGTTCCCCGGTCGGTGGCACGGAACTACCGGTGGGCAAGGCCGGCGACCCGCTGGGCAGCCTCACCGGACCGGAGGGCCCGCTCGGTGGCCTCACCGGCAGCCTGCCGATCGGCAAGGTCGCCCCGGCTTCGCCGCTGGACAAGGTCAACGACCTGCTCGCCCACGGCCCGCTCGGTGGCACCAACCAACTCGGCGGCTGACCGCGGATCACCGACGGCGCCCGCCCGCGCCGGAGCAGTCCACCGACCCCATCGGAAGCAGCCCCCGGAAAACCCGGAAAGCCTGATCCCGCACCGGGTTCTCGGTCGATCACATCGCTTGACCGGCGGTCGAACCGCCGATGGCGCCCCCGAACAGGACCAGATGGCCCCCGTCACCAAGCGGGGGCCATCGCCATGCCAGGACCCCCGCGCGTCGTTCGTCCAGGTGAGGGGTGAAGGGCACCTTTCGCCAACTTAGTTGGTAGAAGGTGCCCTTCACCTCAGCCTCATCGCTGGTGCGGGTCAGGGTAGTTCGACGGTGCCTGCTGAGCCGTGCACCGTGATCTGCTGGCCGTCGACGATGCGGCTCGTCGCGTCGGAAACGCCTACCACCGCTGGGATTCCGTACTCCCGGGCCACCGTCGCGCCGTGCGAGTACGGTCCGCCCATCTCCATCACCAGGCCACCGGCGGTGAGGAACAGCGGCGTCCAGCCGGGATCGGTGGACGGCGCGACCAGGATCTCGCCGGGAGCCAGCTGCGCGCCGACCGGGTCGTGCACCACGCGCGCCGTTCCGGTCACGGTGCCCGCCGATGCGGATGTCCCCACCAACTGCCCGTCGACCGGCTCGGCGGACAGCATCGCCTCGGGTTCGGCGCCGTCGGAGAGCAGCACGCGCGGCAGGTGCCGACGGCGCAGCTCGCGTTCGTGGGTTTCGCGGCGCAGCGCCACCAACTCCCGGTGGTCGGCACCGCCGAGCACCTCGGCGAGCTCGTCGTAGTCGAGGAAGAACACGTCGTCCGCCTGCTGCAACCGTCCGGTCGCGGCGAGTTCCCGGCCGACGGCGCACAGCTGTCGGCGACCGTGCGCGATCGCCAGCACCAGGCAGTACTTCGGCAGTTCGCGCAGTCCGGAGAGCTGCCGCACCCGGTCCATGGCGAATTCGGCGAACCGAGCGCGCAGCCGGTTCCCGCGCCGCAGCCGGTTCCCGCGCCGCAGCCGGTTCCCGCGCCGCAGCCGGGACACGATCTCGGCGGCCATCTGCTCCGCCTCGGCCACCCCGCGCCGGTACTGCTCGTCGGCGGAGTGCCCACCCTCCCCGGTCCGCACGTAGTTCGCGACGAGGCCCAACACGTGCTCGGGATTCTCCGACCAGCGCGGCATGCCGATGTCGATCTCCGCCACCGTGCGGTGACCGTGGTGCTCCAGGAAGACGTCGAGTCCACTTTGGAGTCCGGTGGGCAGGGTGCGCTGCCGGTAGTGCTCGGTGAGTTCATCGACGGTCGCTTCCCCGCACAACCGGGCGGTTTCGGGGTCTTGGCGGGCCTGCTGCGCGATGCCCCACAGTTCCAGGTCCATCTCGGTGGTGACGTTGTGCGGTATGCCGCGCAGCACGATCTGCACTTCCTCGGCGGTGGCGGCGGCGCCCACGATCTTGGGCAGCAATCGGCTGAGGGCGAGGATCGGCAGCAACCGAGGTGGGATCTGCGCGATGCGTGGCGTTGTGACCGCCACGAGGCCGTGCCGTGCCGCGGCCAACCGCTCCGCCGCGGTCGACGGCTCGGTGCGCGCCAGCTCCGCGCGGATTTCGCGTGCCAGGGCGAAAGCCCGGTCTCGGGCGCGCTTCGGGTCGCGCAGGGCTCGCACCGCCTCGATCGGTGCCTTGGTGTGCGCGACGATCCCGGCCAGCCGGCGCACCAGCGGCCACGGCACCTTCGGGTCCAGCGGCAGCCGCGAATCCGCCAGCAGCGACTCGAAGACCTTGCCGGTGCGGGCTTCGGCCATCGCGAACACCCGAGGCGCCACGGCTCGACCGATCTTGTTGCGGGTCATGCCGGTGATGTCGGCGAACAGCCAGCCGTCGGCCTGCCGCCACACCGGGGGGCGGGGTCCGTCGACGGGGATCCCGAGGCTGCGCATCAGGCCGGTGAACATCAGCGCCAACGTCGCCCCGCCCAGCGGGGTGATCGGCCGGTAGACGCCTTGCACCACGTTGATCGACAGGTAGACGCGCAGGCCGTCGAGCCGTTCTTCGGGCAGCGGGAACAACGTGGTGATCGGCCTCGACTGGGTCAGCCAGATCACGCCGTCACCGTCGATGGCCCACTCGATGTCCTGCGGGGCACCGTAGTGACCTGCCACGTCGGTGCCCAGCGCGGCCAGCGCGCGGGCCTGGTCGTCGCTGATCGAAGCCCGATCACCTTGCTGCGCAACGGATTGCGTGCCGCCTCCGGACTTCGGGCGGATGCTGGTGGGCTTGTCGCCCAGCCGTCGCGCGGTGATTCGGCCGGACTCCACCACGAAGTGGTCCGGGGTGACCGCGCCGGAGACCACCGACTCGCCGAGCCCGGTGTTCGCGTCGATCACGAGCTCCGCGCGGCGCCCGGTGACCGGGTTCGCGGTGAACAGCACCCCGGCGGCTGTCGCGTCCACCATGCGCTGCACGACCACCGCCAGCCGCACCGCGCGGTGGTCGATGTCGCCAGCGTCTCGGTAGGCCACGGCTCGGTCCGTCCACAGCGAAGCCCAGCAGCGGCGCACCGCGTCCAGCAGCGCTGCTTCGCCGACGATGTTGAGGTAGGTGTCCTGCTGACCGGCGAAGCTGGCGTGCGGCAGGTCCTCGGCGGTCGCCGAGGAGCGCACCGCGACCGGTGCGTCCGGACCGAGTTCGGCGTAGGCGGCGCTGATCGCGGCGGCCAGCTCGGCGGGGAGCTCGGCGCCCGCCAATCGGGAGCGGATTTCGGCCGCCGAGTCGGGCAGGTGGTCGAGCAGTTCGCCGGTCAGCTCCCGGCAGACCTCGTCGTAGGCGAGCGTGCTGATGCAGAAGCCGGGCGGCACTCGGAAACCGGCGGCCAGCAGCTCGCCGAGGTTCGCGGCCTTGCCGCCGACCAATTCACCGCCGCTCGCGTCGATCTCGCCGAGATCGAGCAGCGTCCGGGTTTCCAGTGTGCTCATGGCGAACCTCCACGCGCTGTTGCGAGCAAGGTAACGCGCGGCGACCAATAAATCAACATCCGTTGAATTTAGCTGCGCCGATGGGGTGGTCTCGGCAGCCAGTGCGTCAGAAACCGGACGGACCGGCATTTCTCTCTCGGAACCCGATTTGGCGCGGCGCGCCCGCGCGCCCGGCAGGCGCTCGGTGAGAGGAGCGGGATGCAGTGGTGGATGGTGACCGTGGCGGCCGTCTGCGGACTGCTGGTGTTGGCTCCAGCGGTCCGCAGGTACCTGCTCCGGCGACGGGCGGTCTCCCGGGTGCGGACCGAGCTGGCCTGGTTCTACCAGCAGCGGGCGCTCCGCGAGCGGTACACGCCGGGTAGCGGGAAGCACGCCTCGACGACTCCGGTCGTGCTGCTGCGCCGGTCCGACGGTTCGGCCCTGGGCTGGGTGTCGCGCGACGCGCGCCGGCGCTGATGTCGGTCGGTTGTGGGAAAACGAGTTGCCAATGGCGCATCCGGTCCTGGTCGCCTTCGCCCGCACCTGGCTGGTCCGCGACGTCCGCCTCGACTGATCTCGATGCCCCGCCGACCGAGTTGTCCACAGTACTTATCCACAGCTCTGTGGATAACGTTCATCGGTGCAGGGCCGCGTCCAGTTCCGCCAGCAACCTGGCCTTCGGGCGCGCGCCGACGAGCGACTGCACCGGCTGGCCGTCGCGGAAGAGCAGCAGCGTCGGCAGCGACATCACCTGGTAGTTCCGCGCGACGAGCGGGTTCTCGTCGGTGTTGATCTTGCGGATGGCCAGCGACCCCGCCCGCTCGACGGCTATCTCCGCGAGCACCGGCGCGATCATGTGGCAGGGCGGGCACCACTGCGCCCAGAAGTCCACCAGAACAGGCGTGCCGTGCCGCAGGACCTCGTGCTCGAACGTCCCATCCGTGACGGCGGAAACCGCGGCGGGGAAGCTAGTCGGTGACATCAGGACTCCTCGATCGCGTTCGGTTCGCCGGTGTTTCGATCAACCACGCGGCACGGCTCGGGTTGCCTCGCCACGGCCGCCGCCAGCTTGGTCAGCAGGCCCGCCCGCACCGAGTTGAGCCGGTCCAGGCAGGCGTCGACCTCCGCGAGCTTGCGCTGGTAGACCTCGATCGAATCGGCGCAGGAATCCCCGGCCTCGTGACCGGCACGCAGGCAATCGACGAACGGCCTGGTGTCGTCGAGGCTGAGTCCGACGGCTTGCAGGGTCAGGATCTCGTTGACCAGTCGGAAATCCGCGTCGTCGTACTCGCGGTAGCCGTTCGTCGAACGCCGTGCCGTCAGCAACCCCTGGGATTCGTAGAACCGCAGCGCGCGGGTGGTCGTTCCGGCGCGCCTGGCCAGTTCACCGATTCGCATGCGCTCGACCGTAAACGTTGACGCCCGCGTCAAGGCAACGTCGCCGTTGGATGGAAGGCCGCGCCGAACGCAGAAGGGCCCTCCTCGCATCCAGCGCGAGGAGGGCCCTTTTCCTACCTGGTGGCTTCAGTGCCCCTGTTCCTTGGCTCGTTCGTACGAGCGCTTGATCTCCGCTTCGGCCTCGGTGCGGCCGACCCACGTCGCACCCTCCACGCTCTTGCCCGGCTCCAGATCCTTGTACACCTCGAAGAAGTGCTGGATCTCCAGCTTGTGGAACTCGGCGAGGTGGTGGATGTCGCGCAGGTGCTCCTGCCGCGGGTCGTCCGAGGGCACGCAGAGGACCTTGTCGTCGCCGCCCTTCTCGTCGCGCATCCGGAACATGCCGATGGCACGCGACTTGATCAGGCAGCCGGGGAACGTCGGCTCCTGGACCAGCACCAGCGCGTCCAGCGGATCGCCGTCCTCGCCGAGGGTGTCCTCGATGAACCCGTAGTCCGCCGGGTACTGGGTGGCGGTGAACAGCGTCCGGTCGAGACGGATCCGCCCCGTCTCGTGGTCCACCTCGTACTTGTTCCGGTTCCCCTTGGGGATCTCGATCGTGACGTCGAAGTCCACGCGGTTCCTCACTCGTCTTGCGTTGGGTGCGGCCGCCCGCTCGCGCGCGCGACCACGTCTAGTGTGGACCACGGTGTGTCTCCAGGCCCCACCGCAGTGCGGGACGTCGCAATCTGGCAGTCTGGCCATCCGTCGAGGAGGAGCACGTGCCCGAACCCCAGAACAGCGGGGGTGAGGTGTCCGAAACCGAGGTCCGGGCGTCAGCGCCGGATGATGAGAGCCCGACCCGAACCGATGCGTCGTCCCCGGACGGCACGCCACCGGACTGGCCTGCGGAAAACCCTGCCGCAGCGGCGTCGGAGACCACCCCACCCACGACCGCCCCTGACCCGCCTGTCGAGGACGTGACCTCGACCGACGCTGCGGCGCCCGATGATTCGGCGCAGCCCGGCGACGCGGAGAAGTCCGATGCTGCCCAGGAATCCGAGGAAGAGGCCGATGTCGCCGATAGCGGCGACGCGGTTCCTCCGGACGCGTCGGTGGCCGAGCCAGCGGTCACCGCGACGAAGCGGGTCGCAGGTGATCTCGGCGCCGACGATGGCGACCAGGCGCGCGAAGCCGGGCGTTCGGTCAGTGCATCATCACAGGTCAGCGGCACCGTTGAGGTGGAGCAGTCGAGTGCGCCCGCCGTGCGGCGGACCACGCCGATCGTCGCTGCCGCATCTTCGCCGGGCGCGGCGGGAACCGCGACGAAGCGGGTCGCCGGGAGCCTCGACGACGAGCCTGCCGAGACCGCACCTGCGGCGGATGAAGTTGACGACCCGTCGCCGGGCGCCGAGGACGCGGACGAGCATTCGACCGATGCCGGTGCGAGCGGCGACCCAGTGGAGGAGGCCGCCGAGCCCGAAGCGGACGCGGCGGTCGAGTCGGCTGGTGACACCGAGTCCGCAGCGAAAGCCAGCGGGTCCGAGGCAGAAGTCGCAGCCGAGGCCGGTGCGGAAGAAGAAGCGGCGGCAGCCGATGCTGGCACGGAACCCGCGCCCGAGACGGCAGGCAGCCCCGGTGCGGAAGCCCAGGTCGACACGGTCGATGGCGCGGGCGAGGATGCTCAGACCGAGGCGGTCGATGGCGAGGATGCTCGGGCCGAGGCGGTAAGCGGCCCTGACCCCGAGCCCGACACCGGCGCCGAGTCCGAAGCCGAAGCCGACCCGGCGGAAACCGGTGCTGGCGCGGCGGAAGCCCAGCCGGTCGGCGGCGCTGACACCGAGCCTGCGGACGAAGTCGCGGTCGAGGCGACTACCGACGAGTCCGCAGCGGATGCCACGGCCCAGCCCGAGACCACGGCTGGCACCGAGTCGGACACCACCACCGAGCCAGCCGCCGCGGAGGACATCGCCGCAGAGCAGGCGGCTGAGGTCGCCGGGGGCGCGACCGCTGCGGAAGAGGTTGTCGCAGAACAGTCGGCTGAAGGTGCCCAGCCTGCGACGGCCGCGGAAGAGGTCGCCGCCGAGCAGGGGTCTGCTGGGTCCGCGACCGCTCCGGGAGGTGTCGCCGAAGGACAGTCGGCTGAAGGCGCCAGGCCCGTGGCGGCGGGAGATGTCGCCGCCGAAACGGTGTCTGTCGACTCCGCGACCGCTGCGGAAGACAGCGCTGAAGGGCAGTCGGCTGAAGACGCCCGATCCGCGACTGCGGCGGGAGAAGTCGCCGCGGAGCAGGTGGTTGCGGGATCCGCGACGGTCGCTGGAGATGTCGCAGCGGAACCGGTGGCCGACGTCGCGCCCGCCGCTGGCCGGGTGCCGGAGCGGGACGACCGGCCGACCGACGAGCAGGAGCGCGTCGTCGTCGAGCCGCCGCCGTCGGCGGCCGAGCAGACGCAGCAGTTCGCGCCGATCAGGGACGCCGTACCGCCACCCAGCGCCGCCGAGCAGACGCAGCAGATCCCGCGGATCGCCGCCGCACCGCAGGCCGGACCCGCCAAGGCGCCGGAAGAATCCGAGGTGGAGAAGACCACCCGGATCGAACTCAAGGATCTGGCCGGGCTGCGCGCCGACCCCGCTCCCGGCCCCGCGCCGCAGCAGGTGCGGGCCGCGCCGCCGGTCGAGCCCGCCGAGCAGACCCAGCAGTTCGCCCGACCGAACTTCGACGGCCCGCCACCGCGCGCCGCATCCGCCGCGGATTTCGCCGGTCTCACCGCCCCGCACGTCAAGCCCGCGAGGAGGCCACCGCAGGCTCCGGCAGGTCTGGCACCACCGGTTCCGACGGCCTCGCCCGCGGACTTCGCGGGCCTGGCGCCGCCTCGGGCGACGCCACAGCGCATCCCGCCACAACCCGCAGCGCCGCAGGACTTCGCCGGGCTGGCCGCACCGCACCCCGCAGCACCGCGGGACTTCGCGGGGCTGGCCGCGCCACAACCCGCATCACCTGCGGATTTCGCGGGCCTGACCGCGCCGCGCGCGCAGCCGCAGCGGATCGCGCCCGACTTCGCGCCGACGCCACCGGCACCGGAAACCGAGGACCGGCCGAAGACCGAAGCGCCCCGGCGGCGCCGGACGCTCATCGCAGTGGCCGCGGTGGTCGTCCTGCTGCTCGGGGTCGGCATCGCCTTCGGCCCGAAGCTGGTCGAAGCCCTGCAGCAGGCCCAGATCGCGGCACCGCCCGAGCCCGTGCAGCTCAACCCGACCATCAAGCCGCTCAACCAGAACGCGCCGCTGCCCACGCAGGCGGGCCTCAACGCGGCGCTCTCCGGGCCGCTCGGCAACCCGGGCCTGGGCACCTTCGCGGGTGCGGTGCTGGACGCCCGAACAGGTCAGGTGCTGTGGCAGCAGAACGCGGGCCAGACGCTGGTCCCGGCGTCCACCGGCAAGTTGCTCGCCATGAGCGCGGCGCTGCTCGTCCTCGACCACGACCAGCGGCTCACCACCAAGGTGGTACGTGGCAGCCAACCAGGCAGCGTGGTGCTGGTCGGCGGTGGCGACCTCACGCTGTCCACGCTTCCCACTGGCGAGGAATCGGTCTACCCGGGGGCCGCCCGGTTCGACGACCTGGTCGCCCAGGTGCGGGCCGCCGCTGGTGGCAACGTGACGTCGGTGCTGGTGGACACCAGCCGGTACACCGGACCGGGCCTCGCGCCGGGCTGGCTGCCGCAGGACGTGGCGGGCGGGATGATGGCGCCGATGGAACCGGTGATGCTCGACGGCGGCCGGGCCGACCCAACCGTGGACTACAGCCCGCGGACCTCGACCCCGGCGTTGCAGGCCGCGCAGCGGCTCGCCACCGGGCTCGGCGCGACCCAGGTGTCCAACGGTGCGGCGCCGCCGAACGCGCAGGTACTCGGCCAGGTCGAGTCACCGACGGTGCGGGAGATGGTCGACATCGCGATGCAGCACTCGGACAACATGCTCGCGGAGGCGCTGGCGCGCGAGGTGGCCATCGCCACCGGCAACGAACCGTCGTTCGCGGGCTCGGCCAAGGCGGTGCGCGACGTGCTGGCGCGGCACGGCTTCGACGTCACCGGGACGACCATGGCCGACGGCAGCGGGTTGTCGCTGGAAGACCGGACCACGCCCAAGCTGCTTGCCGCGCTGCTGGGCTCGGCGACCGCCCCGGCAGGCCCGGATGGCGGGCTGGCACCGCAGTCGGCGCAGCTGCGGGCGCTGCTGCCTGGACTGCCGGTCGCCGGTGGCAACGGCAGCCTGAGCGATCGCTACGGCGGGAGCGACGGCCGGGGCTGGGTGCGGGCGAAGACCGGCACCCTGGACGGCGTCAACAGCCTGGCCGGAACGGTGGTGACGGAAGGCGGCCGGATGCTGGTGTTCGCGCTGATGTCCAACGGGACGAGCCCGGCGGTGGCCCGCCCGGCCCTGGACGAGGTCGCCAATGCCCTCCGCGCCTGCGGCTGCCGCTGAACCGCAACGAAGCGAGTGAAGGGCACCTTTCACCAACTAACCTGGCGAAAGGTGCCCTTCACCTCTCACTCGAACGGGAAACTGGCGGTGGGTTCCGCATCGCGGAAGCTTGTTTGACCGCTCGAAAGTGAGGTACCTGCGCAGGTGACTAGCGGGTACGGTCGGTCGTGTGAACGCCCGACCCTCCACCCTGCCGTCGTCCCCAGAGCGGGGCGCCGCCGGGGAGCATCGGGCGCTGGACTGGAACGTCGCCGTTGCCACCGCGGTCCGGTTGATGAAACCGGGACCGGAGGTGCCCCGGGCGGAAGCCGAGCAAGCGGTGCGCTCGCTGCGGCAGTTCAGCGTCGAAGCCGAAACCCACGTCCGCGAGCTCACCGGCCTCGGCCGGGAGTTGCCGATCTCGGAAGGCGACGTCGTGGACCGGCCCGCCTGGGTCCGCGGCGCGGCCGACGGCCTCGCGGAACTGACCGAAGCCGCACTGTCCACAGCGGACTCCAAAGCCCTGCAGGGCAGCGACATCTTCGGCGGCCTCGGCGCGCGCGGCGCCGGGGTGCAGGCCGGGGTGGTGCTGGCCTACCTCGGCGGCAAGGTGCTCGGCCAGTTCGACCCGTACGGCGAATCCCGGGTCGCCGGGCAGCGCGGCCGACTGCTGCTGGTGGCGCCGAACATCGTCGCGGCGCAGCGCTCCCTCGGGGTGCCGGGCGACGACTTCCGGATGTGGGTGTGCCTGCACGAGTCGACGCACCGGTTGCAGTTCAACGCGGTGCCGTGGCTGCGGGAGCACTTCGCGGCCAGCCTGGGCACCCTGCTGGCCGAGATGGAGGGCACCACCGGCGAGCTGCTGAGCCGGTTGCCCGCGGTGCTGCGGGAGGCCCGGTCCGCGCGTTCCAGCAAGGACTCCAGCCCCGGCATGCTCGGCGTGATCGAACTGCTGCAGACGCCCGCGCAGCGCGCCGCGCTCGACCGGATCATCGCGATCTCCACGCTGCTGGAAGGGCACGCCGATCACGTGATGGACGCGGTTGGCCCGCGAGTGGTGCCCAGCGTGGCCACCATCCGGCAGCGGTTCACCGACCGGCGCAAGGGCGGCGGCCTGCTCGACCGAATCCTGCGGAGCCTGCTCGGCGTCGACGCGAAGATCCGCCAGTACGCCCAGGGCGCGGCCTTCACCCGGCACGTGGTGGGCGCCGTCGGGATGGCCGACTTCAACGCCGTCTGGACATCCCCGGAACACCTGCCGACCCGGGCCGAGATCAGCGACCCGGCAGCCTGGATCCGCCGAGTCCACGGCTGACCCGCCAGGGCCTGCACGCCAACGAGACCGACTTCGTCGACGTTCGTGCTTCGCCAGGAGCTGACGCGGGAGAATGCGGGCGTGCCGCCCGCTCCCGCCGTCAGCGCCGTCCGCTCCGCCGTCCGGCGCCTGCTCGGTTCCGCCGAGGCGGCGCCGTTCCGGGGCGCTGCGCTGGCCGTCGCGTGCTCCGGCGGTGCGGACTCGCTGGCGCTGGCCGCCGCCGCCTCGCACGTCGCCCGCCACGACGGCGTCGCGGTGCACGGTCTCGTCATTGATCACGGGCTCCAGGTCGGCTCCGCCGAAGTCGCCGCCCGCGCCGCTGACCAGCTCGCCGCGCTGGGTTGCGCGGCCCAGGTGATCAAGGTCGAGGTCGGCGGTCCGGGCGGGGTCGAAGCGGCGGCCCGCCGCGCCCGCTACGCGGCGCTGGCGAAGCATCGACCGCCCGACTCCCTCGTGCTGCTCGGCCACACCCTCGATGACCAGGCCGAAACGGTGCTGCTCGGGCTCGGGCGCGGTTCGGGCGCCCGGTCGATCGCCGGGATGCGGCCGCTGGACCCGCCGTGGGCGCGGCCGTTCCTGAGCATCAGCCGCGCGACGACGGAGGCCGCCTGCGCGGCGCTCGGCCTGCGGCCCTGGCAGGACCCGCACAATTCGGATCCGCGCTTCACCCGTGTGCGGTTGCGCACAGAAGTCCTTCCCCTGCTGGAAGAAGTCCTGCAGGGCGGGGTGCGGGAAGCGCTCGCCCGAACCGCGCGGCAGCTGCGGGAGGACGCCGACGCGCTCGACGTCCTGGCCGCCGAAGCGCGCGGTCGCGTCGAGGCCGATGGAGTGCTCGATGCCGTGGCGTTGCGGGAAGTTCCGGCCGCGCTGCGTCGCCGGATCTTGAGAACCTGGCTGCTGGCGCGCGGCATCCCCGAGATCACCGATGCCCACCTGCGCGCGGCGGATGCGTTGGTGTCCGACTGGCGCGGTCAAGGTGGTCCGGCCTTGCCCGGTGACTTTGTACTGCGCCGGGCGCATGGCACGCTTCTGGTGGAAGCGGCGGGTCGCAAGCCGCCGAACGGCTGACGGGACCCGAGGCGTTTCGGCTCGGGTGGCGGGATTCCGGTACCGGAGAACCGCGGTTTCCGTCGATTCGGAAGAGGGGAAGCCGGGCCGTGTACGACGGCGACATTGCTGCCGTGCTCATCACCGAGCAGCAGATCAACGACAAGGTCACCGAGCTGGCCAAGCAGGTCGACGAGGACTACCAGCAAACCGGTGGTGACCTGCTGCTGGTCGGCGTGCTCAAGGGCGCGGTGATGTTCATGACCGACTTCGCGCGGGCGCTGCCCCAGCCGGCCCAGCTGGAGTTCATGGCGGTCAGCTCGTACGGCTCGTCCACCTCGTCCTCCGGCGTGGTGCGCATCCTCAAGGACCTCGACCGCGACATCGCCAACCGGCACGTGCTGATCGTCGAGGACATCATCGACTCCGGGCTGACGCTGTCCTGGCTGCTGAAGAACCTGAGCTCGCGCAACCCGGCGTCGCTGGAGGTGTGCACGCTGCTGCGCAAACCGGACGCGGTGCAGGTCGACGTCCCGGTGAAGTACGTGGGCTTCGACATCCCGAACGAGTTCGTCGTCGGCTACGGCTTGGACTACGCCGAGCGGTACCGTGATCTCCCTTACATCGGCACACTGGATCCGAAGGTCTACACGTCCGGCGTCTGAGCCTGCCGGTGGTCGGGCGGGGTGTCCGATTCGGGCCTCCCGCTCCGGGCGGGCGGGTCGGCCGAGTAGGGTTGACGTCCTGCGTCGAGCTCGGCATGGTCGTGCCCTCGCATCGGCCGGTACGCTGGTCTGAAGGGGTTGACGGCGATGACTAAGTGTGTCTACCGAACAGCCGTCGCCCGAAGTGACAGTCAGGGAGGGTCGAGGCCGACCGTCGGCCGCAAGTGAATGGACCGAAAGCGCCTGCTCCGCAACCCGCTGCTGTGGATCCTGACAGCGTTTCTGCTGATCTACGCGTTCAGCGTGCTCTTCGACGAGACTCGCGCCTACCGTGAAGTCTCGACCTCGCAGGCTCTGGAACAGATCGCCCAGGGCAAGGTCAAGGAAGCGACCATCGAGGACAAGGAGCAGCGGGTTCGGCTGACCCTGAATGACGGCCAGAACTTCCAAGGCAGCAACCAGCTGATCGCGCAGTATCCCGCTGGTGCCACCGACCAGGTGGTCAACGAGATCCGCAACGCGCACGTGCCGAACTGGAACACCAAGGTCACCCAGGACTCGTTCTGGGTGCAGATGCTGTTCTACCTGGTCCCGATCGGCCTGCTGGTGCTGCTGCTGATGTGGATGATGAACAACGTCCAGGGCGGCGGGAACCGCGTCCTGAACTTCGGCAAGTCCAAGGCCAAGCAGCTCACCAAGGACATGCCCAAGACGTTGTTCACCGACGTCGCCGGTGCAGACGAGGCAGTCGAAGAACTGCACGAGATCAAGGACTTCCTGCAGAACCCCGGCCGATACCAGGCGCTGGGCGCCAAGATCCCGAAGGGCGTGCTGCTCTACGGCCCGCCCGGTACCGGTAAAACGCTGCTGGCGCGCGCCGTCGCTGGTGAGGCCGGGGTGCCGTTCTACTCGATCTCCGGTTCCGACTTCGTCGAGATGTTCGTCGGTGTCGGTGCCTCCCGCGTCCGCGACCTGTTCGAACAGGCCAAGCAGAACGCGCCCTGCATCATCTTCGTCGACGAGATCGACGCGGTCGGCCGCCAGCGCGGCGCGGGCCTCGGCGGTGGGCACGACGAGCGGGAGCAGACCCTCAACCAGCTGCTGGTTGAGATGGACGGCTTCGACTCGCGCGGCGGGATCATCCTGATCGCAGCGACGAACCGCCCGGACATCCTGGACCCGGCGCTGCTGCGCCCCGGCCGGTTCGACCGGCAGATCCCGGTCTCGGCCCCGGACATGCGCGGTCGCCGGGCGATCCTGAACGTGCACTCCAAGGGCAAACCGCTGGGGCAGGACGCCGACCTGGACAGCCTCGCCAAGCGCACCGTCGGGTTCTCCGGCGCCGACCTGGAGAACGTGGTGAACGAGGCCGCGCTGCTCACCGCGCGCGAGGGTGGTCAGCTGATCACCGCCGCCGCGCTGGAGGAAGCGGTCGACCGGGTGATCGGCGGCCCGCGCCGGAAGAGCAAGATCATTTCTGAGCGGGACAAGAAGATCACCGCCTACCACGAAGGCGGGCACGCGCTGGCCGCCTGGGCGATGCCCGACCTGGAACCGGTGTACAAGCTGACGATCCTGCCGCGCGGTCGCACCGGCGGGCACGCCCTCGTCGTCCCCGAGGACGACAAGGACATGATGACCCGCTCGGAGATGATCGCCCGCCTGGTGTTCGCGCTGGGAGGCCGCTCCGCCGAGGAACTCGTCTTCCACGAGCCGACCACCGGCGCGTCCAGCGACATCGAGCAGGCCACCAAGATCGCCCGCGCGATGGTCACCGAGTACGGCATGACCGCCCGGCTGGGCGCGGTGAAGTACGGCAAGGAAGAGGGCGACCCCTTCCTCGGCCGCACCGCCGGACAGCAGGCGAACTACTCGCTGGAGGTCGCGCACGAGATCGACGAGGAGGTGCGTCGGCTGATCGAGGCCGCGCACACCGAGGCGTGGGAGGTGCTCAACACCTACCGCGACGTGCTCGACGACCTCGTGCTGGAGCTCATCGACAAGGAGACGCTGAACCGCAGGGACCTGGAGCGGATCTTCTCCCACGTGCAGAAACGGCCCAGGATCACCGCGTTCAACGACTTCGCCGGTCGGACCCCGTCGAACAAACCGCCGATCAAGACCCCGGGCGAGCTGGCCAAGGAACGCGGTGAGCCGTGGCCGCCGGTCACGGAGGAGCCGACTCCGGCGCCTTCCCCGGTCGCCGCGGGCAACCAGAACGGCGGTCCGGCGCAGCACGGGCAGCAGGCGCCCACCCCGGCGGGAGCCGGTGCGCACCAGGGCACGGTGCAGTTCCAGAACCCGTCCCAGGGGCAGCCGCAGCAGCAATCCGGCCAGGCGCCGCAGGCGGTGCCGCCGAACTACGGGGCGCCGCCCGGGTGGACCCCGGCGACCACGCCGTCCGGCTCGAACTACCCTGGCGGAGGCGGCCAGTACAACTGGACGCCGTCCTGGGAACGCGGCCAGCAGCCAGCGGCACCGGAGCAGGGCGAGTCTAAGGTCGAGGATGCACCGCGGCCCAGCCCCGAGGCGGGGCCGGACTCGTCGGCCCAGGACAACGGCAGCGGCAATAACAGCCGCTGAACTCCGGTGCACTCGGCGTCCTCGGGCGCCACAGCCGGTGGAGGAACGACAAATTGACCAGTACGGTCGACGAGCCGCTCGGGGCGGGAGGCGACTCCCGCTTCGACGGCTCTTTTCACATGCCCACGTTCGATCACGCCCGCGCTGAAGCGGCGATCCGAGAACTGCTGCTCGCCGCGGGCGAAGACCCGGACCGGGAAGGTCTGCGGGACACCCCGGCGCGCGTCGCCCGCGCCTACCACGAACTGTTCGCGGGGCTCTACACGAACCCGGACGAGGTCCTGGACAAGACCTTCGACGAAGCCCACGACGAACTCGTCCTGGTCCGAGACATCCCGATGTATTCCCAGTGCGTTCCGAGCAAGCAGACCGTCAACCTGGTTGATGGGGCGAAGCCTGCTCGGGATGTCCGGATCGGGGATCGTTTCTGGACCCTCGTCGACGGCAAGGTCGAGCAGACCGAGGTCGTCGAGGTCAGTTCCCGCAAGGAGCGCGAGCTCGTCGAGGTCGTCACGGAGAAGGGCCGATTCCAGGTCACTGCGGACCATCCACTGGCAACGCCGCAGGGATGGCAGGAAGCCAAGGACGTGGCGGGTACTTACATCGAGTGGACTCCGCCGAGGAAACTGTGCCGCCAGCGCTGGCAGCCGCGGATCGGTTACGACTTCGGTTATGCGTTGGGCGCTTTGTGCTCGGACGGCACCGTCGGCGACCGATACGTGTCATTGGTGGTGAACGATCGCGACTTCGCGAAGCAATTCGCGTATTCTCTGGAGCACGCATTTGGTGTTGTTGCGAATGTCGAGGATGTTGAGCGCCCGTCAGGGTATTTGAATCGTCCGGTTCCAGGGCACAGGGTGCGGGTCGTCTCGTCGTACCTGGCCGATCTTATCCGTCAGTACGTCGGCGACGACGCTAATCACCAGCGCCAGAAGTTCCCTCGCGTGGTGATGTCGAACGAGATCACGTTCAGGGGCTTCCTCGATGGCTGTGTGGACGGCGACGGGTGCCGAGTCGGTAGCCGCCGCTACCGGGTGATCACGGGGCGCAACGTGGCGTTCCTCGATGATCTGGCGCAGGTGATCTCCGCGAGGTTCACCCCAAGTCGGACGCAGACTTCGCATTTGTACGTTTCAGATGACTGGATTCTTCGCCACGGATTCGCGCAGGAATCGCACCGAACCGACCTGATCGAGTCGCAGTGGGTTAAGGTCGAGTCGGTTCGGCACCTGGAAGCAACCGGCGCAAAACCTTATACGGTTTATAGCTATAAATGTGATCCGCATCCGACATTTCTAATTAATGGACATCTAACACATAACTGTGAACATCATCTTTTGCCATTTCATGGATTTGCTCACGTTGGATATATTCCCAACGCTCAGGGGCGAGTGACTGGACTGTCGAAATTGGCCAGGTTGGTTGACCTCTACGCCAAGCGTCCGCAGGTGCAGGAACGGTTGACTTCGCAGATCGCCGATGCCCTGGTTCGGCGGTTGGAGCCGCGCGGCGTGATCGTGGTGATCGATGCCGAGCACCTCTGCATGGGGATGCGCGGGGTTCGCAAGGCCGGTTCGACGACCACCACATCGGCGGTTCGCGGCATCTTCCGCACCTCGGCGTCGTCGCGATCCGAGGCGTTGTCGCTGATCAGGGGGCGCTGATGCACCCCCGGCTGCCGCACCCGCCGCGCTGCGCGGTGATGGGCGTGCTCAACGTGACGCCGGATTCGTTCTCCGATGGCGGGCGTTACCTGGACCGCGCGGCGGCGGTGGCGCACGGTGTCGAGATGCATCGGCTGGGCGCGGACATCATCGACGTCGGCGGCGAGTCGACCCGGCCGGGTTCGGAGCGGGTCGACCCCGCCACGGAGATCGACCGGGTGCTGCCGGTGGTGCGCGAGCTGGTGGCGGCCGGAGTTCCGGTGAGCGTGGACACCACTCGGGCCAAGGTCGCGGCCGCGACCGCCGAGGTCGGTGCGACCGTGATCAACGACGTTTCCGGTGGGCTGGCCGATCCGGACATGGTGCACGTGGCGGCGGACACCGGCCTGCCGTGGATTTTGATGCACTGGCGCGGGCACAGCAAGGACATGACCAGCCTCGCGGTGTACCAGGACGTCGTCGCCGAGGTGCGCGAGGAACTGCTGCGGCAGGTCGATGTCGCGACCACCGCTGGGGTGGCCGAGGACGCCATCGTGCTGGATCCCGGGCTCGGGTTCGCCAAGACCGGTACGCACGACTGGCAGTTGTTGCGGCGGCTGGACACCTTCGTCGAGCTGGGTTTCCCGGTGCTGGTGGGTGCTTCGCGCAAGCGGTTCCTCGGCCGGTTGCTGGCCGACGCCGACGACAAGCCGCGACCGCCCGACGGGCGGGAGACGGCGACCGCCGTGGTGTCGGCGCTGGCCGCGGAGCGCGGCGTGTGGGGCGTGCGGGTGCACGACGTGCGGCAGTCGTTGGACGCGGTCGCGGTGGCCGCCGCGTGGCGCAGCGGAGGGGAGTCCGGTGGCTGACCGGATCACGTTGACCGGCCTGCGAGTTCGCGGCAACCACGGCGTCTTCGAGCACGAGAAGCGCGACGGGCAGGACTTCTTGGTCGACATCACGGTGTGGCTCGACCTGGCCGAGGCCGCCGCGAACGACGACCTGAAGCAGACGCTGCACTACGGCGAGCTGGCCGAGCGGGCGGCGGCGATCGTCGCCGGGCCGTCGCGGGACCTGATCGAGACGGTGGCGGGCGAGATCGCCGACGGCATCATGACCGATGCGCGGGTGCACGCCGCCGAGGTGACCATCCACAAACCGGACGCGCCGATCCCGTTGACCTTCGCCGATGTGGCGGTGACCATCCGCCGCTCACGCCGCGGCGGTCGCGGCAACGTCGTCCCGGCTTGAGCGGTGTCCCGCTCGCGCGAAATCGCCGCACCAGCGCGAGATGAGTTCAACGAGTGCGGCATCGGGAGGGTGCGATGAGCAGGGCGGTGCTTTCGCTCGGGTCGAACCTCGGGGATCGGCTGGGGTACCTCCGGCTCGCCGTGGAAGGCCTCGCCGACGTGCTGGTCGCGGCGTCCCCGGTGTACGAGACGGCGCCGTGGGGCGTCACCGACCAGCCCGACTTCCTCAACGCGGTGCTCATCGTGGCGTCCCCGGAACTCGACGAGTGGGGCTGGCTGCGGCGCGGCCAGGAGTTGGAGCGGCAGGCCGAACGGCGCCGCGAACAGCGTTGGGGGCCGAGGACTTTGGACGTCGACGTGGTCACCGTGGACGATGTTCGCAGCGACCACCCCGACCTGCTGCTGCCGCACCCCGGCACGCCGAGCCGCGCCACCGTGCTGATCCCCTGGCTGGCGATCGACCCGAACGCGGAACTCCCCGGCGACGGCCGAATCGCCGACCTCCTGGAAGCGCTACCCCCGGGCGAGATCGCCGACGTCCACCCCCGCCCCGACCTAACCCTCCACTGAGGACACCACACGCGCCGACGTCCACCCCCGCTCGGCGCCCACACCCCGATCAGGTGAGGAGTGAAGGGCACCTTTGACCGGCATAGTCGGTCGAAGGTGCCCTTCACTCCGTTCCCGTCACCCTGGGGTCAGGGGGTGGTTGAGGCTCGGAGGGCTTTGGCTAGCCAGTGGGTTGCTTTTGCTGTGGTGGGGTGTTGGGGCCAGTTGTTGATGGTTGCCAGTAGCTCCCAGTAGCGGGATATCCGTTCGTCGGTGCGGGTTTCGTAGTCGTCGGCCAGCGAGCGGCGGAAGTCGGCGGTGTCGGGTTGCCCCCACTCCGCCGACGCCAGGGCCGTCAGGCGGTCGGCGAGTGCTCGTGCTTCGGCGCTGGTCGGCGACGTGCCGGACGCCGCCGCGAGCCGTGCCTCGTCGGTGACCGCCCACCACTTCTGGGCGTCCTCCGGCTTCGGCCCCGCCATCGACTCCCCGGCGTCGCGGCGGTCCGAATGCTCCTGGTAGAGCGCCCGAACCGCGCGCCGGAAGCCCTGGTCCTGGACCAGTTCGGCCAGCTCGATCCAGGCCTCCAACTGCTCGGCCGACGGGTCGGCGGGCAGGTTCGGTTTGGCCTCCCGCAACCACTCGGTGAATCCCGGCTGGAGGTTGAGATTGGCGCTCACCTCGTCCCAGAACTCGTCGATCAGCCGGTTGCGTTCCTCGTCGGACATCTGCGCCAGTTTGTGCATGAGTCGGGCCTCCTCGGTCGAACGGTTGAGCTTCACGACCGCCCGCAGCACCGCCCGCCGGGTCTGCAGCAGGCGCATCTGCTCCTCCAGCAGCTCCAGGTGCGTGTTCGCCAGTTGCGAGAGCGTGGTCTCGCGGGCCAGCACCCGCTGCACCTCGTCCAGCCCGGCACCCAGTTCCCGCAGGGTGCGCACCAGTTCCAGTCGGCTGACGGCTGTCACGTCGTAGCGCCGGTAACCAGCTGCGGTGCGGTCGGTGGGCGGCACCACTCCGCTGTCGGAGTAGAAGCGGATCGTCTTCACGCTCAGCCCGGTTCGCCGGGCCAGCTCGCCGATCGTGTATCGCACGGTGTCGTCCACGTGGTTCACCTTGGACCCTCCAGTCGGTGGAGACTCAAGATGATTTTCGCCCGCGGATCGTGGCGGTGCGGCGAGGTGCCATCCTGGAACCGTGGCACCGCGACACGCAGAGCGCATGACCTTCACCAAGCCCGGCCAACTCGTCGCCGCCGGATTGGCGGCGGCGGTCGTGGTCTTCCTGCTCACCAGGCTGATGTACGGCGAGTTGCCGCCGCTGCCGCTGCTGGCCGGGGCGACCTTGCTGCTGATCGCGCTCGTCGACGTCGCGCTGGCGGTGAACATGCGGCCGCGGGTGAAGCGCAAGCCGGGCACCGAACCGGTTGACGCGCTGACCGCCGCGCGTGCCGTGGCGCTGGCCAAGGCGTCGTCGATGGCGGGCGCGATCATGGCCGGGGTGTGGGTGGGTCTGACCGCGTACCTGCTGCCGCTGTTCGGCACGGTCGACGTGGCGCGGTCGGACATCGCCGCCGCGCTGGTCGGGTTGGTCAGCGCCGCCGCTTTGATCGCCGCCGGTCTCTGGTTGGAGAACTCGCTGCGCAACCCCGACGAGCCGGAAGAACCGTACGAAGACGAGGAATGACCGGCGCTGTCGGCGGTTTTCGGTCGTTGCGGCGGTCGGCGCGGTCACCAGCAGTGCCGCTGGTGTTGCGGACGGTTCGATTCGGCCGAGCATGTCGGCCGTTCAGCCGCTGCGCGCTGCGCCACGCTGACCAAAGTGGAGCCGGGTCGCTTCCCTTGAGGTCTCGAACTGATAAACGCCCGGTACCGTGGGGCCATGTCCGACCGCGGCAGCACCGAGACCGAATCCCGCAAGGGGCGATCGACCGCCCTGTGGGTCGGTGCGCTGGTGCTCGCCGCGGCGGCCACGGCGGTTCTGGTGCTTAGCGATGACGCGCGTTTACTCCGGCTCGGTTTGGTCGCCGCGTTGTGGTCGGCGCTGATCGGTGCCTTCGCGGTCGCCCGGTTGCGGCACCGGGTCGTCGAGGGTGAGCAGCTGGCCGTGGAGCGGCAGCGCGTCTACGAACTCGAATTGGAGCGGGAGATCGCCGCTCGCCGCGAGTTCGAGCTGGAGGCGGCGGCTGAGGCGCGGCGGCAGGTCGCCGAGGAGTCCGATGCCGAGCTGAAGGCGTTGCAGGCGGAGCTGCGCCGACTGCGGGAGAGCCTGGAGCAGGTGGCCGGTGGCGACCTGCTGTTCGAGCGGGTCGCGCTGCGCGCCGAATCCACCCGGGTCCGGTCGCTGCCGGAGCGCGCCAAGGCCGAAGGGCAGATCGTCCAGCATCCGCAGGGCCGGGAACTGCCCGCCGCGCCGCCACCCACCGGCGCGCCGCCCAACACCGAGCTGATCGCCAGGCTGTCCGGGGATCAGCCGCCCGAAGAGCTTCGCCCGAAGCCGCCGCGGGTCGAGGAGCGTCGGCCGAAGCCGCCGCGGGCACGTCCCAAGCCGCAGCCGATGCAGGCGCACCCGCACCACCAAACCCCGGCCCGCCGACCGGAGACGGTGCACTACGAACGGCCGGAGCCACCGCGCCGCGTCCCGGAGCCGCCGATGCCGCCCAAGGCCAAATCCAGGCCCGAACCGCCCGCTGCGCCGCCTGCTCCCAAACCGGATCCAGCCGGTGCGCATGCCGAGGGCACCTCGGTGAACGACCTGCTCGCGGCCTACGGCAACGTCTCCGATACGCAACGCCGACGCCGTCGACGCGCCTGAGAAGGTGACTATCCGGGCACCGGCCGGAGCCGTTCTCTAGGGTTTTGTCCGTGTCGAGTCCCGATCTTGGCGGGCCCGCCGCCGATCTCTCCGGTGCGCGCAGGCTCCAGACCCGCAAGCACCACGCCGTCGGATGGCCAGTCGCAGGCCTGATCGTGTTGGGGTTCTGCGGGTTGGTGATGGCCGGTGTCACCACCTCGAAGGTCGGCCTGCTGCCCGCGCTGGTCGGGGCGGCGGCCGCGCTGCTGCCGGTGGCGGTGGTGTTCGCCGCGATCGTCTGGATCGACCGCTGGGAACCCGAACCGCCGATGCTGCTGCTCGGCGCGTTCCTGTGGGGTGCCGGTGGCGCTACCGCGTGCTCGCTGCTGCTCAACGACGCGATGACCGGGCTCGGGGACGTCCTGTTCGGCCCGACCGATCACCGGTTCTTCGTCACGGCGGTGATGGGCCCGCTGGTGGAGGAGGCGGCGAAGGCGCTGTTCGTGGTCGCGCTCTGGTTCCGGCGGCGCTCGGAGTTCAACGGGTTGGTCGACGGCATCGTGTACGCGGCGCTGACCGCGGCCGGGTTCGCCTTCACCGAGAACATCCTGTACTTCGGCAAGGCCTTCGCCGCTGGTGGGCTCGGTGGCGTCGGGGGCGGTGTCGTGGCGGTGTTCATCCTGCGCGGCGTGCTCGCGCCGTTCTCGCATCCGCTGTTCAGCTCGATGATCGGCATCGGCATCGGGTTGGCCTCGCGCACCGACGACAAGAAGCTGCGGCTGCTGTACCCGTTGCTCGGGTACTTCGCCGCTGTTGTGCTGCACGGCGTGTGGAACGCGGCCACGCTGCTCGGCGGTACGGAGTTCCTGAACGTCTACTTCCTGATCATGGTGCCGATCTTCCTCGGTACCGGCTGGCTGGTGGCGTGGCAGCGCAAGCGGGAGCAGCGGATCGTCATCCGGCAACTGCCGGTGCTGGAGCGGGCCGGGTTGATCGTGCGCAGCGAGATGGAGATGCTGGCCACGCTCGCGGGTCGGCGCGGTTGGTTGCGCAAGGTGCGGCGCAGTGCCGGGCACGAGGCGGCGAAAGCGGTGCGGGACTACCAGATCGTGGTCACCGAGCTGGCGTTCCTGCAGCATCGGGCCGACCAGGGCCAGACGACCAGCGCGGCCCGGCGGGCCCGCCGCGAGAAGCTGATCGCGGACCTCAAGTACGCGCGACGTTCGGCGGCGGGCACCCAGCAGGCGATCCGAACGGCCCGCATCAAGCTCGACGAACTGACCCAGCGCAACATCAAGCGCCCGCCGAGTTCGAAGCGGCCGCCGGAGTCCGGGGACCCGATCCAACGCTCCCGCGACTGACCTCGCCGACCCGCACGGCTACGCGGGGACCGGATTGCGTGGTTCTCGCCACCTGGGCGGCACATCGGCGGATTTGCGGGCTACTCTCGCGCTGCTGTCTGGTACCCGGGAGTTGGGACTGGAACGGTAGGGGAGGACGACGTGGCGATGTCTGCTGGTCGCACCGGCCCTCGACTGCGGGTCGGGGTCATCTCGGCCGGTCGGGTCGGTGCCGTGCTGGGTGCGGCGTTGCAGCGCGCGGGACACCAGGTCGTCGCGGTTTCCGCGGTGTCCACGGCGTCGCTGCGCCGAGCCGACGAACTGCTGCCCGGCGTGGCCGTGCTGCCGCCTGACGAGGTCGCCGTGCAGGCCGACCTGGTGCTGCTGGCCATCCCGGACGACGCGATCGCTGGACTGGTCCGCGGCTTGGTCGCCACCGAATCGCTGCGTGCCGGGCAGATCCTGGTGCACACCTGCGGCGCGCACGGGGTGGCGGTGCTCGCCCCGGCCGCCGAGATCGGTGTGCTGCCGCTGGCGATGCACCCGGCCATGACCTTCACCGGTCGCGCGGAAGACGTCGAACGCCTCGCCACCGCCTGCATGGCCATCACGGCGTCCACTGTGGACGAGGCGGGCTGGCATGTCGCGGAGGCGCTGGCGCTGGAGCTCGGGATGGAGCCGGTGCGCGTCCCGGAGGAGTCCCGCCGCCTGTACCACGCCGCGCTCACGCACGGCGCCAACCACCTGATCACGCTGGTCAACGAGTGCGCGGAGCTGTTGCGCGACGCGGGCGTCGACATCGCCGACCGGGTCATGGCGCCGATCCTGTCCGCCTCGCTGGACAACGCGCTGCGCTTCGGCGACCGGGCGATCACCGGCCCGGTGATGCGCGGCGACGCCGGAACGGTGCGCGCGCACCTCGCGGCGCTGGGCGAGGCGAATCCGGACACCGTGCCGGGCTATCGCGAGCTGGCGCGGCGAACCGCGCAGCGGGCCGAGCAGGCGGGCATCCTGCGCGCGGACGGCGCCAAGGCGGTCCGCGAGGTCCTGGACCAGGAGCCGTCATGAGTAGCCCGGTGTCAATCTCAGTCTTCCTCAACGGCACCTCAGGGGACCGTGGCGCGAACCAGCCACAAGAAACCGCGGAACGGGAGATTGGGCTGGGCGCGACCACCACTGTGAATCGCGGAGAGGCGGACCAGCCATGAGCGCAGCCGCCAACCCCGGTTTCACGCGGGGCGCGTTGACCGTGCACCGCGATCCCGCCGAGTTGGCCGGGGTGACCCGCGCGCTGCGGGCCACCGGCCGAAAGATCCACTTGGTCCCGACCATGGGCGCGCTGCACCGCGGCCACCTGGAGCTGATCCGCCGCGCCCGGCGGGACATCAACAGCGTGACGGTCGTGTCGATCTTCGTGAACCCGTTGCAGTTCGGGCCGAACGAGGACTTCGACCGCTATCCGCGCTCCTTCGAGGCAGACGTGGCCGCCTGCGAGGACGCCGGGGTGGAGCTGATCTTCGCGCCGTCGGTCGAGGCGATGTACGGCACCGACCCGCAGATCACCGTCCACTCCGGACCGTTGGGCGAGCAGCTGGAGGGTGCTACCCGGCCCGGGCACTTCGACGGGATGCTCACCGTGGTGCTGAAGCTGCTCAACATCGTGCGCCCGGACCTGGCGTTCTTCGGGGAGAAGGACTACCAGCAGCTGGTGCTGATCCGGCGGATGGCGCGGGAGCTGAACCTGGACGCCCGGATCCAGGGCATCCCAACCGTCCGGGAGCCGGAGGGCCTGGCGCTGTCCTCCCGCAACGCCTACCTCACCGAGGAGCAGCACCAGGCGGCGTTGGCGCTTTCGGCGGCGCTGACCGCCGGTGCGCACGCTGGGACGGCCGGTGCCGAAGCGGTGCTCAAAGCCGCCGGTGAAGTGCTGGCCACCGAACCTTCGGTGGCGGTCGACTACCTGGAGCTGCGCGACACCGAGCTCGGTCCGGCGCCGACGGAAGGCAAGGCCCGGCTGCTGGTGGCGGCCCAGGTCGGCACCACGAGGTTGATCGACAACGCGCTGGTCCTGCTGGGCAGTCCCGGCGTGTCGGAGCAGGCATGACGCGCCGAAGTCGCGGGCGCTGCCCGCAGCCGATCGGGCGTCGCGCAAGATACGTCGGCAAGCCGCGCGCGGTATCAGCAGTAGGAGGTCTGCGATGTTCCGCACCATGCTGAAGTCCAAGATCCACCGTGCCACGGTGACCCAGGCCGACCTGCACTACGTCGGTTCGGTGACCGTGGATGCCGATCTGATGGACGCGGCGGACCTGCTGGAAGGCGAGCAGGTCGCGATCGTGGACGTCACCAACGGCGCGCGGCTGGAGACCTACGTGATCACCGGTGAGCGCGGTTCCGGGGTGATCGGCATCAACGGCGCCGCCGCGCACCTGGTCCAGCCGGGCGACATCGTGATCCTGCTGTCCTACGGCGTGCTGGACGAGCTGGAGGCGCGGTCGGTGCGGCCGAAGGTGATCTTCGTCGACGCGGACAACCGGATCGTGCTGCGCGGCGAGGATCCGGGCAGCGCGCCGGAGGGTTCGGGGCTGACCAGCTCGGCCGTGATCGCCGACCCGATGGCCGAGACGGACGACGCCGCGAAGCTCGACGCACTGCTGCAACAGCCAGAGCACTGAGCGCACCGCGTTGGGCCTGGTGGCGCCGGTGGTCCCGCGGCGCGAGTTGCCTGCGTGGTGAAGGCGACGGGCGGTCGAGCGCGCCGCCCCATCCGCGTGATCTCCGAAATTTGAAGGGATGAACGACGGTGCTGCTCGCCATCGACGTCGGAAACACCAACATCGTGCTCGGCCTGTACCCCGATGGTCGGGAGGTCGCGGACGTCGACGTCGCCACGACGCTGGTCCAGGACTGGCGGATGCGCACCGAGCCGCGGATGACCGCCGACGAGCTGGCGCTGACGATGCGCGGGCTGCTCGGCGACTACGCGGACCAGATCAGCGGTATCGCGGCACTGTCCACAGTGCCCGCGCTGCTTCGCGAACTGCGCGTCATGCTGGGCCGTTACTGGCGCGACGTGCCGCGCGTGGTGGTCGAGCCCGGCGTGCGCACCGGGGTGCCGCTGCTGGTGGACAACCCGAAGGAGGTCGGCGCGGACCGGGTGATCAACACGCTCGCGGCGCACCACCTGCACGCCACCAACTGCATCGTGGTCGACTTCGGCACGTCCACGAACATCGACGTCATCTCGGCCAAGGGCGAGTTCCTGGGCGGCGCGTTCGCCCCCGGCATCGAGATCTCGCTGGACGCGCTGGCCGCCCGAGCCGCGCAGCTGCGCAAGGTCGAGCTGGCCCGGCCGCGTTCGGTGATCGGCAAGAACACCGTGGAATGCCTGCAGTCCGGCATCCTGTTCGGCTTCGCCGGGCAGGTCGACGGCCTGGTCCGGCGCATCGCCACCGAGCTGGAGTCCACCCACGGCGGCCCCACCACGGTGCTGGCCACCGGCGGCCTGGCGCCCCTGGTGGTCACCGAGTCGGCGACGATCGAGCACCACGTGCCGGACCTCACCCTGCTCGGCCTGCGGCTGGTCTTCGACCGCAACTTCGGCTGAGGGAGTGCGCGGGATGGTCCCCCGCTACGCCCAATCGGCGCGAGCTCGGGCGCGGTGCGCGCGGGCTGGAGCCCGCTCAGCTGCTCACCAGCGGCGAACCGTACGCTTGGGTGCCGTGACTGACCAGGACCGTCCCAACTCACCGGCAACCAGCGCTGACGGCGTCGAAGACCTGCCGGAACAGATGCGGATCCGGCGGGAGAAGCGGGAGCGCCTGCTCGCCGCGGGCGTCGATCCCTACCCGGTGCTGCTGCCGATCACGCACAGCCTCGCCGAGGTGCGCGCCACCCACCAGGAGCTGGCGCCGGACATCGCCACCGGCGAGCACGTCGGCGTCGCCGGACGCGTGATGTTCTTGCGCAACACCGGAAAGCTCTGCTTCGCGACGATTCGCGCCGGTGACGGCACCGAACTGCAGGCGATGCTCAGCCTCAAGCAGATCGGCGAGGACTCCCTGGCGGCCTGGAAGAGCGACGTCGACCTCGGCGACCACGTCTTCGTGCGCGGCGAGGTGATCACCTCCCGGCGCGGCGAGCTGTCCGTGATGGCCGACGAATGGCGGATGGCCTCGAAAGCGCTGCGCCCGCTGCCGGTGATGCACCGGGAGCTCGGTGAGGAAACGCGCGTTCGGCAACGCTATGTCGACCTGATCGTGCGAAAGCAAGCCGCCGACACGGTGCGCACTCGCGCCGCGGTGCAGCGATCGCTGCGCGATTCGTTCGAGCGGCGCGGTTTCGTCGAGGTGGAAACCCCGATGTTGCAGACCCTGCAGGGCGGTGCCGCCGCACGTCCCTTCACGACGCATTCCAACGCCTTCGACATCGACCTGTTCCTGCGGATCGCACCGGAGTTGTATCTGAAGCGATGCGTGGTCGGCGGGATCGAGAAGGTATTCGAGATCAACCGGAACTTCCGCAACGAGGGCAGTGATTCTTCCCACTCGCCGGAGTTCGCGATGTTGGAGTTCTACCAGGCCTATGCCGATTACCGCGACATGGCCGAGCTGACCAGGTCGTTGATCCAGGAGGCGGCCGAGGCGATCGCCGGTTCGCAGGTGGTCACCTGGTTCGACGGAACCGAGTACGACTTGTCCGGTGAGTGGGCGTCGATCACAATGTACGACTCCTTGTCGGAAGCGCTGGATTCGGAGATCACACCGGAAACAACGGTGGAGACGCTGCGCAAGCACGCGGACTCCTACGGATTGCAGACGGATCCGGCGCACGGTCACGGAAAGCTCGTCGAGGAGCTGTGGGAGCACCTGGTCGGGGATCATTTGTCGGCGCCGACCTTCGTCTGCGACTTCCCGGTGGAGACCTCGCCGTTGACCAGGCAGCACCGCACCCTGCCCGGGTTGGCGGAGAAATGGGATCTGTACCTTCGCGGGTTCGAGCTGGCCACCGGATACTCCGAACTCGTTGATCCGGTGGTGGAACGGACCCGGTTGGAGGAACAGGCCGCACTCGCGGCCGCCGGGGACGACGAGGCGATGCCGGTTGACGAGGACTTTCTCCGCGCGCTTGAGTACGGAATGCCACCCAGCGGTGGGGTCGGAATGGGTATCGACCGGTTGTTGATGGCGTTGACCGGTCTCGGTATCCGCGAGACGATCCTCTTCCCGCTGGTCCGCCCGGAATGACCCGATCAGGGTGAAGCGCTAGCGATTTTTCGGCCCGAGGTGAGTGCATTATCGCAGTTACTGCGCTAACCTGACCTCAGAATGTCTCGGTGACGGCTATTGCCGAACTCGCAAGGGAGTTCAGCTCCCGGCGGATGGTCGCTGTCCCACTATTGCACAATTTTTGCTCCGGGGAGGACTACGAAGATGGCGCAGAAGGTCACAGTCACCCTTGTCGACGATCTGGACGGCGGACAGGCCGACGAAACCGTTGAGTTCGGATTGGACGGTGTCTCGTACCAGATCGACCTTTCCGCCGACAATGCCGGCGAGTTGCGGGATGCACTGGCGAACTACGTCACGAACGCACGTAGGGCCGGTGGCCGCAAGAAGCCTGGTCCGCGGCCGGGTGTGGCGGCGGCGCGTACCGGTGGCGGTTCCACGAGTGCTGATCGTGAGCAGAACCAGGCCATTCGGGAATGGGCCCGCAAGCGCGGCCTGAAGGTGTCGGACCGGGGTCGTATCCCGGCGGACATCGTCGAGCAGTACCACCAGGCGAACTGAAGTCGCATGCCAACAGGGCGTTTGCGAGGTCGACCGGCCGCGCAAACGCCCTTCGTTGCGTTCGGATAACTCTATTCACCGCTTAGCGGTTAACAACGCTCACCGGTTGGTTTGGGTAGCCGGATCGGCTCGTGGCACCTCGAACTCCGCTGCGACCGGTGCCGGTTGCCCGGCGTCGCGATGCTGCCGGGCCGGTCGGACTCCGCCAATCCGCGAGAACGTTAAACCGCGATTGATCAATGAGTCCGTCGCGCGGTTGTCCGATTAACGCCCTCGTTGCCCTTTTTCCCGAGGCTCGTCCGTCCGGTCGCCGCAATGTGACAACGGACATTCCAGCCCACCCTGTTCGTCGAGGCTTAGGTGGGCCTAACCTAAGTGCGGTCCGGGTGAGTGGCAGAGGGAGTGGGACGTGAGTCGCAGCGTGGCCGTCGACAGCCCTCGCACCTCCGGGCACGGTGCCGCGTCGACGGCCGCCGGTGGTGCTCGCCTGCGGCAGCGCCGACGCCGCCGGATCATCGGCATCGCCGTCCTGCTGGTCGTGCTCGTCGTCAGCTGCGTGCTCAGCGTGGTGATCGGCGCCAAGACGATCCCGCTGCAGGACGTGTGGAACGGGCTTTTCGCGCCCACCGGCACGGAGAACGACCTGATCATCCGCGAACTCCGGGTGCCGCGCACCGTGGTCGGGGTCCTCGCGGGCGCGGCGCTGGGCCTGGCGGGCGCGCTGATGCAGGGCCACACCCGCAACCCGATCGCCGATCCCGGCATCCTCGGCATCACCCAGGGCGCGGCGTTGGCCGTGGTGCTGGCCGTCTACACCTTCGGCGTCAGCACGCTGCTCGGATTCATCTGGTTCGGCTTCGCCGGCGCGTTGCTCGGCGCGATCGCGGTGTTCGCGATCGGGTCCCTCGGCCGCGGCGGCCCCACGCCGGTGACCCTGGCGCTGGCCGGTACCGCGATCAGCCACCTGTTGCAGGCGGTCACCTCGGCCCTGGTGCTGACCGATCAGCAGACCATGGACACCTACCGGTTCTGGAAGGTCGGCTCCATCGCGATCAACGACGCCTCGGTGATCCCGCAGGTGCTGCCGTTCCTGGTGGTGGGCATCGTGCTGGCGCTGGCCAACGCCGCCAGCCTCAACGCCCTCTCGCTCGGCGAGGACGTCGCCCGTTCGCTCGGCCACCGCGTGGTGTGGGCCCGCCGGGCGGGCATCGCGGGGATCGCGATCCTGGTCGGCGGGTCGGTGGCGATCTGCGGGCCGATCGGCTTCGTCGGGCTGATCGTGCCGCACGTGGCCCGGTTCTTCACCGGCGCCGACTACCGCTGGCTGCTGCCGTTCGCCGGGCTGATGGGGGCGTCGCTGGTGCTGCTCGCCGATGTGCTCGGCCGGATCGTGGCGCGGCCGTCCGAGGTGCAGGTCGGGGTGATGCTGGCGATGGTCGGCGCTCCGTTCTTCATCGCCCTCGTGCGCCGCAGGAAGATGGTGCGGTTGTGACCCAGGTCCTCCACGACAAGGTCGACGGGCGGCGACCGGTCCGGCTCGGCCCGTTCTCCGGGGTGGTGCGCTGGCGGCCGATGGCGGCGCTGCTGGGCGGCCTGGTCGTGCTGCTGGCGGTCTTCGTGCTGAACGTGGGGCTCGGCGAGTACCAGATCAGCCCGTTGGAAGTGCTCAGCACGCTGTTCGGCGGCGGCGACCGGGCGCAGCAGCTGATCATCTGGGAGCTGCGGCTGCCGAGGTCGCTGACCGGCCTGCTGGTCGGCGCCGCGCTCGGCCTGTCCGGGGCGATCATGCAGGCGCTCGCGCGAAACCCGTTGGCCAGCCCGGACATGCTCGGCATCACCTGGGGAGCGGGAACCGCCGCGACCGCGGTGATCGTGCTCGGCGGCACCGGCGGCAGCATCGTGGGTGCGATGGCGAACTTCGGCCTGCCGCTGGTGGCGCTCGTGGGCGGGCTGGTCACCGGTTTGGCGGTCTACGCGCTGTCCTACCGACGCGGGGTGGACTCCTACCGGCTCGTGCTGGTGGGCGTCGGGGTCAGCGCCCTGGCGGGCAATGCGACCTACTGGCTGCTGACCGTCGGCGACGTCAACGACGCGGGCCGGGCGCTGGTGTGGCTGACCGGCAGCCTCAACGCGCGCGGCTGGGAACACGTGGTGCCGGTGGCGATCGCCCTGGTGGTGCTGATCCCGCTGACCCTGGTCGGCACGCACGTGCTCGGGGCGCTGCAGTTCGACGACGACACGGTTCGCGGGCTCGGTGTCCGGATGGACCTGGCGCGCGGCGTGCTGCTGTTCGCCGGGGTCGTGCTGGCGTCCATCGCGACTGCCGCGGCCGGTCCGATCCAGTTCGTGGCGCTGGCCACCCCGCAGATCGCGCTGCGGGTGGCGCGCACTTCGCGGCCGCCGCTGCTGACCTCGGTGGTGCTGGGTGCCGCGCTGGTCGTCGGATCGGATGTGATCTCCCGGACCGCCTTCGGTGCCCTGGAGCTGCCGGTCGGCATCATCACCGCGGTGCTCGGCGCCCCATACCTGATCTACCTGCTCGTCCGTCGGTACCGGGAGGTCCGCGCATGACCGCATCCGCCACGTCCAGCGACCAGGTCGGCACGCCTACCGGCGGTCGCCAGCGGCTGCACGCCCGCGACCTGCAACTGGCCTACGGCGACCGGGTCGTCGTCGACGGCCTGGACTTCGACGTCGTCGACGGCACGATCACAGCGGTGATCGGCCCGAACGGCTGCGGCAAATCGACGCTGCTGCGGGCGCTGGGACGACTGCTGCAACCGCAGCGCGGCAGCGTGCTGCTGGACGGCAAGCGGATCCACAAGATGTCGACCAAGGAAGTCGCCAAGGTGCTCGGGGTGCTCCCGCAGGGGCCGGTGGCGCCGGAGGGCCTGACCGTCGGCGACCTGGTCGCGCGCGGTCGGCACCCGCACCAGTCCTGGTACCGGCAGTGGTCCTCGGACGACGAGGCGGCGGTGGCCGAGGCGCTGGCCATGACCGGCATCGCGGACCTGGCCGACCGAACGCTGGACGAGCTCTCCGGCGGCCAGCGGCAGCGCGCCTGGCTGTCCATGGCGCTGGCCCAGGGGACCGACCTGCTGCTGCTCGACGAACCGACCACCTACCTCGACCTGTCCCATCAAGTGGACGTCCTGGAGCTGGTCGGTCGGCTGCACGACGAGAGCGGTCGTACCGTCGTGATGGTGCTGCACGACCTCAACCTGGCCGCCCGCTACGCGGACCGGCTGGTGGCGATGCGCGACGGTGCCATCGTCGCCGAGGGCGAGCCGGGCGAGGTGCTCACCGAGGAATTGTTGGCCGAGGTGTTCGAGCTGAACGCCCGGGTGATTGCTGATCCGGTGGCGGGTACCCCGATGGTGGTACCGATCGGCGGACGACGCGGTGCGGATGTCGATCAGGCCAGCTAGCCGGACCTGTTCGCGCTCAGCGGACAGGGCCATCGGATCGGCCCGAAACCGGAATCCCGCAGGCCAGCGGACCGTTGGTCATAGAGCCGGACAAGAATGTGGGCAGTAAGGCCGTAACGGGCACGGACCGCGACCGGGTGGGGCTACTACAGTGGTCCCCAAGAGTGCTGAACCAGTCGTGGGCACCGGCGATGCTTCAGCCGTGTCCCGTAACGAGACCGCCGGCGCAGCAGTCAGGGAGTGCGAATGTTCGAGAGGTTCACCGACCGCGCGAGGCGGGTGGTCGTCCTGGCCCAAGAAGAGGCCAGGATGCTCAACCACAACTACATCGGCACCGAGCACATTCTCCTGGGTTTGATCCACGAGGGTGAGGGTGTCGCCGCCAAGGCGTTGGAGTCGCTGGGTATCGCGCTTGAGGGCGTGCGCCAACAGGTCGAGGAGATCATCGGCCAGGGACAGCAGGCCCCCAGCGGACACATCCCGTTCACCCCACGGGCCAAGAAGGTGCTGGAGCTGTCGTTGCGCGAAGCGCTGCAGCTCGGCCACAACTACATCGGCACCGAGCACATCCTGCTCGGGCTGATCCGCGAAGGCGAAGGCGTCGCCGCGCAGGTGCTCGTCAAGCTCGGTGCGGACCTCAACCGGGTGCGCCAGCAGGTCCTCCAGCTGCTGTCCGGCTACCAGGGCAAGGAGCCCGCGGAGGCCGGTGGCCGCGGCGAGGGCACGCCGTCGTCGTCGCTGGTGCTGGACCAGTTCGGCCGCAACCTCACGCAGAGCGCCCGCGAGGGCAAGCTCGACCCGGTGATCGGCCGGGAGAAGGAAATCGAGCGGATCATGCAGGTCCTCTCGCGGCGCACCAAGAACAACCCGGTGCTCATCGGCGAGGCCGGCGTCGGCAAGACGGCGGTCGTGGAGGGGCTGGCCCAGAAGGTCGTCAAGGGCGAGGTGCCCGAGACGCTGAAGGACAAGCAGCTCTACACCCTGGACCTGGGTTCGCTGGTCGCCGGATCCCGGTACCGCGGTGACTTCGAAGAGCGCCTGAAGAAGGTGCTCAAGGAGATCAAGACCCGCGGCGACATCATCCTTTTCATCGACGAGATCCACACGCTGGTCGGTGCCGGTGCCGCCGAGGGTGCGATCGACGCGGCGAGCATCCTCAAGCCGATGCTGGCCCGCGGCGAGTTGCAGACCATCGGTGCCACCACGCTGGAGGAGTACCGCAAGTACGTCGAGAAGGACCCGGCCCTGGAGCGCCGCTTCCAGCCGATCCAGGTCGGCGAGCCGTCGCTGCAGCACACGGTCGAGATCCTCAAGGGTCTGCGGGACCGCTACGAGGCGCACCACCGGGTGTCGATCACCGACTCCGCGTTGGTCGCCGCGGCCACCCTGGCCGACCGCTACATCAACGACCGCTTCCTGCCGGACAAGGCGATCGACCTGATCGACGAGGCCGGTGCCCGGATGCGCATCCGCCGCATGACCGCGCCGCCGGACCTGCGCGAGTTCGACGAGAAGATCGCCGACGTGCGCCGGGAGAAGGAGTCCGCGATCGACGCGCAGGACTTCGAGCGGGCCGCTCGCCTGCGGGACGAGGAGAAGCAGCTCCTCGGCCAGAAGGAGGAGCGGGAGAAGCAGTGGAAGGCCGGTGACCTGGACGTGGTCGCCGAGGTGGACGACGAGCAGATCGCCGAGGTGCTGGCGAACTGGACCGGCATCCCGGTCTTCAAGCTCACCGAAGAGGAGACCACCCGGCTGCTGCGCATGGAGGACGAGCTGCACAAGCGGATCATCGGCCAGGACGACGCGGTCAAGGCCGTGTCCCAGGCGATCCGCCGCACTCGTGCCGGGCTGAAGGACCCGAAGCGCCCGTCCGGTTCGTTCATCTTCGCCGGTCCGTCCGGGGTCGGTAAGACCGAGCTGTCCAAGGCGCTGGCGGAGTTCCTCTTCGGCGACGACGACGCGCTCGTGCAGATCGACATGGGTGAGTTCCACGACCGCTACACCGCCTCGCGGCTGTTCGGTGCCCCTCCGGGCTACGTCGGCTACGAGGAGGGCGGCCAACTCACCGAGAAGGTCCGCCGCAAGCCGTTCTCGGTGGTGCTCTTCGACGAGATCGAGAAGGCCCACCAGGAGATCTACAACACGCTGCTGCAGGTGTTGGAGGACGGCCGCCTGACCGACGGTCAGGGCCGCACGGTGGACTTCAAGAACACGGTGCTGATCTTCACCTCGAACCTCGGCACGCAGGACATCTCCAAGGCCGTGGGCTTGGGCTTCTCCAGTGGTCAGGGCGCTGACTCGAACTACGAGCGGATGAAGAACAAGGTCAACGAGGAGATGAAGAAGCACTTCCGGCCGGAGTTCCTCAACCGCATCGACGACGTGATCGTCTTCCACCAGCTCACCGAGCAGGAGATCATCCAGATGGTCGATCTGCTGTCCGGCCGGGTGGAGAAGGCGCTCAAGACCAAGGACATGGCTCTGGAGCTGACCGACAGGGCGAAGAAGCTGCTGGCCAAGCGCGGGTTCGACCCGGTGCTGGGCGCGCGGCCGCTGCGCCGGACCATCCAGCGGGAGATCGAGGACAAGCTGTCCGAGAAGATCCTGTTCGGCGAGATCCAGCCCGGTCAGATCGTGATCGTGGACGTGGACGGCTGGGACGGCGAGGGCGCCGACGACAAGGCGCACTTCACCTTCCGCGGCGAGCCCAAGCCGTCGCTGGTGCCCGACACCCCGCCGGTGGCGGTCTCGGCTGGCACCGACGACAAGTCGGACCGCCCGGACTCCGAATCCGCCTGACGGAGAACACCCAGAGGGCCCCGCACCCACCCAGGGCGCGGGGCCCTCTGCCGTCCCCACCCGGGTGATCTTTTCCAGGTGAGGGGCACCTGTGACCCAGTAAGTTGGTCACAGGTGCCCCTCACCTCAAACCGATCGGGTGATCAGGTCCTGGTTGGCGGCGTCGACCGCGCCGCTGAGCGCGGCGAAGCCGCGGCGGGTGCAGCTGAGCACGAGTTCGTCGTTGCCGCGGAAGACCAGGTTCACCTCGTCGGAGCACTCGTCGTACTCGTGCGTGACCTCAGCGGTCTCCGAAATCCCGACCAGCGTGGCGGTCTCCACCCCTCGGTGCACACTCGACTCCCCTCCGGGTACGAACCCCGAACTAGATAAGGTTCATGTGCCGACCGGACGTCAAACCGTGGAACGTCGCCAACTCGGCCTGACGCTCAGGCGATTCCGCGTTCAAGCGGGCAAGACCCAACAGCAGGCGGCCCGCTCGATCGGACGCGACGCCGCGCGCATCAGCCAGGTCGAGACGGCCAAGGGCTCGTTCAACGCCGACGAGTTGACGACATTGCTGGACTTCTACGAAGTATCAGAAGCCGAACGGCAGACCGTCCTCGAATTGGGCGTGCAAGCGCGAAAGCGCCAACGCGGCCGGACGTACACCGACCAACTACCGCACTCCTTCGAGCGCCTGGCCGATCTTCAAGCGGACGCCAAGTCGATTGGCTTCTACGACACCGGCATCGTGCCGGGCCTTGCGCAGTCGTCCGACTACGCGAGAGCAGTGATCGCAGCCTTTGATGGTGTGTGGTGGGAAACATCGGCGCAGGAAGTCGAGAACCGCCTTGCCTTCCGCATGGAACAGCAGAGACGAGTCCTGGAAGCGGACAAGCCGAAGGACATCTCCTTCGTGCTTACGGAAACTGCGCTTGACCAGGTTGTCGGCAGTGCTTCCGTGCTACGCGGTCAGGTTCTGCACCTGCTCCAGTTGAGCGAGCGTCCCAACGTGACTGTTCGCGTGCTGTCGCGCAGCGTGCCGGACAATCCTCTCCTCGGTGGCGGGCTCATCATCCTCGACTTCGGGACCGCAGCGCCGAGAATCGTGTTTGTCCCCGTTCTCTACGGGCCATCGACATACCACGATCAAGAAGTGGACACTGGGCCGATGTTCCGGGCGTTCGAGGCCGTCGAAAAGCTTGCGCTAGCGGAGGAATCGTCTCGGGCCTGACCTCATCGCGTGATTTTTCCCAGGTGAAGGGCACCTTTTACCGGCATAGTCGGTCAAAGGTGCCCTTCACTCGTCACCCGTCGGTGGGTGTCAGCGGATGCGGCGGATCTCTTCGGTTGGGGCTTCGGAGTGGATTCGGGCGAACTGGACCGTGGGGGCTTCCGCCGACTCGCGTTCGCGGCGGTTGTTGCGGATGCGGATCACCACGAACGCCGCGATGGTCAGGATCGAGGTGATCAGGACCGCTCGGGAGAGCAGGCCGCCGTATTCCTCGACCAGGTACCAGTGCTGGCCCAGCAGGTAGCCCGCCAGCACGAAGATCGTGTTCCAGATCAGGCTGCCGAGCGTGGTGAACAGGACGAACGTGGTCAGGCGCATGCGTTCGACCCCGGCCGGGATCGAGATGAAGCTGCGGAACAGCGGGATCATCCGGCCGAAGAACACCGCCTTGACGCCGTGCTTGGCGAACCACGCCTCGGTCTTGTCGATGTCGGAGACCTTGACCAGCGGGAGCTTCGCGGCGATGGCGCGCGTGCGGTCGCGGCCCAGCAATGCGGCGATGCCGTACAGCGCCAGGGCGCCGACCAGCGAGCCGAGCGTGGTCCACAGGATCGCGCCGATCAGCGACATGCCGCCCTGACTGGCGGTGAACCCGGCCAGCGGCAGGATCACCTCGCTGGGGATCGGCGGGAACACGTTCTCCAGCGCGATGATCAGCCCTGCGCCCGGACCGCCGAGCGCTTCCATCACCGCGATCACCCAGGCGGTGAAGCCGGTCGGTTCGGCGGAGGTGGCGGCCAACGGCGTCAGGTCCATGCGAGCGGCTCCGGGATTGCGCGCTCCGCATCGGCGGCCCCGATGAATGCCCGAGCCGCGTTGGCGGAACGACTGATCGGCAGTATGTCCGTTTCTTCCATGATTCCAGCCTCCGGTCGCACTTCCGCCGCGGGGGACGTGATCTATGCCACCCCGCTGGAGCGGCGTGGTCGGAGCCGAGTCTTCGGCGTGGCGTGGGGGGGTGGCGAGCCCCCGCGCGCG
>NZ_JBQQBO010000042.1:0-45187 GCF_052246905.1 Saccharopolyspora antiqui | reverse complement strand
TTTCGCGCGAAATCGCCACCACCCCCGGCGGGATCAGGAACTGGCGCTGAGGTTGAGCAGTGGGCCAGCGCTGCCAGTGGTTTCGAGCTGCCACAGCTCGTCCAGCAGCTTGTCGGCGTCCAGGCCGGTCCCGGCGAAGGTCACGCAGTCGCGGAACTTCGCCTCCAGATCGTCCCTGCCCAGCGGGGCACGGCAGTCGCCGCGCGGCACGTCGGTGCGGTGGCGCACGACCTCGCCGCCGGTGGTCTCCACCTCCACGACGGAATACGCGAATTCCCACTCCCCCGACCCGATCGGCGGCACGGCCGACTCGTGCCTGCTCACCCGCCGCAGCAACTGCTGCGCCGCCGGGCGCAGCACCGCTTCGTCGTGGAAGGACGCCAGTGCGATCTTGCCGTCGAGCACCGCCGCCGCGAGCACGTACTCCGGGCTGAACTTGCCTTCCAGACCGGTTTGCGGGCGCCGGTGGATCAGCGGGTCGAAACCGTCCGGTTCCAGGGTCAGGCGGATCTCGGCGATGTCCTCGGGCCGCACCGGGTTCTCCCGCACCAGATCGAGAATCGCGTCCGCTGTCCGGTGGGTGTTGTAGCAGCAGGGGTACTTCTTCACGTTCAACCCGACGCGCGCCAACTCCCACGGGTTGCCGAGCGCGCGTGCGACGGCCGAAGGATCGGCGGAGTCCGCGTACATCGCCAGGTAGCCCAGCGGGCCTTCCAGCTGGGCCGGGTCGGCGGTGAACCCGTTGCTCGCCAGCTTGGCCGCCAGCACGGCGTCGCGCGCGGCCAGTCCGGGGTGCAGCGGCTTGGTCATGGTGCCGAAGTTCTGGCGGCTACCGCTGGCGGTGGAGGCCGCGATGCCCAGCGCGTGCCGGGTTCGGGTGTGGTCCAAGCGCAGCAGGTGCGCTGCCGCGGCGGTCGCTCCGAGCACGCCGATCGTGGCGGTGGAGTGCCAACCCCGCTGGTAGTGCTCGCGCACCTGCATCGTGGCGGCGATCGCGCAGCAGACCTCGAAGCCCAATGCGTAGGCCGTCAGCGCGTCGCGACCGCTCGCGCCGACCTCCTCGGCCACCGCCAGCACGACGGGGACGAGCACAACGCTGGGGTGCCCGTAGATCTGGTCGGCGACGTCGTCGAAATCCAGGGCATGCCCGGCGCCACCGTTGAGCAGCGCCGCCATCATCGCGCTGGTGCGCTCCCCGGTGGGCAGGATCGTCGCGCGACCGGTCGGCAGCTCCGGGCGCATCGTCGACAGCAGCGTTTGGAAGCCGCCGTCACCGTGCCCGGCGATGGCCACCCCCACGGTGTCGACGAACGCCGCCAAGGCGCGCTCCCGCACCTCGACCGGCACCGTGGAGAAGTCGGCCTGTTGAACGAAATCCGCGATCGCCTCGGTCGGGCCGACGGCCTTGTTCGCGGTCATCACACATCACCTCTTCATGGCTGTTTTTGGTTTTGTTTTGAAGCGGCGTAGCCGCTTGGCCCACCCTCGCAACCGGCACCGCCGCGGGTTCTCAGACTGCGTCTGAGGTTCCGCCACCCGCGCCGCGAAGCAAAACGAGTTCAGGGACGGGCTCTCGGCTTTTGTTCCAGCTCGTCTCGGGCCGGAGATGTGATCGGTTCTTTCCACGGGGAGAGCGCGCCGGAGTACACCTGGGGGCCGAGTCGGAAGTGCTGTGCTTCGGCGGCGGTTTCGACGAACGGCATGTCCATCGGGTAGAGCCGGTCGCCGCGCGGGCGCGGTCCGGCCTTCGACACGTGGCCGTAGAGTTCGCGGCCGACGACCTGCTCGGCGTGCACCACGACCTCGATCAACCGGTCGAGGTCGACGCCGGTCGGGATGCCGAGCTCGGCCAGGAGGTCCACCAGGTCCTCGGTCGGCATCATGCCGGTCAGGCGGCCGTTGCCGCAGTACGGGCACCCGCCCATCCCGCCGATCGTGGTGTCCACCACCAGTTCGCATGCCGGGTCGAGGGTGCGCAGCGCGGTGTAGACCGAGATCGGCGCCGTGCCCCGGGTGTTGTGCAGGTGCAGGTGGAACCGGGTGATCTCCGGCCATTCGGCGCGGATCGCCCGCAGCTGCTGCTCGACCCGGTCGGGCAAGTTCCAGCCCATCGGGTCGCCGATGAACACCTCGCGCACCCCGATCCCGGCTTCGGTCCACAGCCGGTGCTGGCGGCGCAGCAGGTCCATCCGCTGGTCCAGGCTGAATTCACCCAACCAGTTCGATCCCCATGCCGCGTTGACGCCGATGCCCGCGTGCGCCGCACCCGCCGCGACGGCCCGATCGACCGCCGCGGGCAGCGCCTCGATCTCGGCCTGCTGCGAACGGTTGGTGTTGCGCCGCACGAAGACGTCGCAGACGTGCACCAGGGTGCGCGGGTACGGGTGCAGTTCCCGCAGCGGCGGCATGTAGGCGCGCATCCGCTCCCGGCCCCGCTCGTTCAACGCCAGTCCGGTGTAGTTGACGCCCGGCACCGGGGTGAACCCCGAGACGATGGCGTCGATCTCCGCCATCTGCGGAGTCCACTTCGGAGAGACGAACGACCCGACGACGATGTTGCGCAGCCCCGTCGCGGACAGCTCGTCGATCAACTCGATCTTGTCGCGGACGCAGATCGAGGCGCTCTCGATCTGCATCCCCTCCCGCATCCCCTCCTCGACGATGGTGATCTGCGGATAGCCGGTGGAGGTGCCCGGCGAATTACCAGTCAAGGTGATCCTCCTTAGGTCTGTTATACAAGCGGCGCAGCCGCTTTCCGCTACCCGCACCGCTACGCAAACCACTGCCGAAACAGTCTTCAACGATCAGGCGGTGCCGAAGGGGCCCCGCTGCAGAACTTCCGCGTCGTGGCTCGGGACGATCTCGCAGCCGAGGCCCTCGACCCGCTTGAAGCTCTCGAAGTACTGGAAGAGGTCGGTGTGCACCCCGGACGGGATGTGCTCGACGGACTCGTTGCCCGTCCAGTTCTCGTAGGTGTCGATCAGGTCACCGGCGAGCAGGTAGCGTCCCGCGTCCGTTTCCACGACCACCGCCTGCGATCCGGGGGTGTGGCCCGGCACGGACACCACCGAGATGCCCGGCAGGATCTCGGTGTCGCCGTGGACCGTCTCGATGCGATCCCAAACCTCCAGCCACGGCGGCTTGATGCCGCGCTTCTTCTCGTACGCCGCCCGGTGCACCGGCAGCGGGTCGGCGGCGTAGCCGAGCTCGGCGCCCTGGATGTAGAAGTTCGCCTCGGTGAACAGGGCGTTGTTCGAGCAGTGATCCCAGTGCAGGTGCGTGTTGATCACGTGCCGGACGTCGCCGATCTCCACTCCGGCCGCCGAGAGCACCGTGCTCGGCTCCAGGTCCAGCGGACGGCTGAGCGTGTATCCGTGGTGCTCCATCGTCCACTCCGGACCCAAGGTGCCGGTGTCCACGATCACCGGGGAATCGCCGCCCTCGATGAGGAAGACCAGCATCGCCGAGTCGTGCAGTTCGCCCCAGCCGAAGCCGTAGGTGATGGCGGGTTTCGGCATGCCGTTGATCCAGCCGACGAGCAGCGGCGTGATCGTCAGACCCATCTTCGAGCTCCCAACTTCATCTGGTCGTCCGGTCAGGACGCGGCGGACGGAATACCCGACTCCGGGACGGCATCGGATTTCGCGCCGATGCTGGTGTTCAGCGTCTCCGGGCTGACGAGCACCGCGGTGAAGGTGATCAGTGCGACCGCCACCAGGTACACCGACACCGGCCACGACGCACCGCCCGAAGCGCCCAACAGGGCGGTGGCGATGAACGGCGCCGTGCCGCCCATCGCGACGGTGGCGAGGTTGGTGCCCAGCGACGCTCCGCTGTAGCGCACCCCGGTGGCGAACAGTTCGGAGAAGTACGCGGGCTGCGGCGCGTAGAGCCCGGCTCGGATTCCGGCGATCGCGACCGTGAACGCCAGCCAGATCAACGGTGTGCTGCCGGTTTCCAACAACCAGAAGAACGGGAACGCGAACAGCACCATCCCCACCGCCGAGCCCAGGATGACCGGGCGTCGCCCGATCCGGTCCGAAAGCGCTCCCCACATCGGAATCGCGAGCGCGTCGACCAGCGAGGCGATCACCACGGCGGAGAGCATGACGCCCTCGGACAGCCCCAACTCGGCGGCGGCGTAGGATAGCGTGAACACGGTGACGACGTAGATGATCGCGTTGTTCGCGAACGCCGAGCAGGCCGCGCGGATCACGTTGCCCGGTTGGGTTCGCAGCACCTCGACCACCGGCGGCTTCTCCGCTTCGCGATCCTGCTGCTTGTACTCCAGGAACACCGGCGATTCCACGATCCGCAGCCGGATCACCAGACCCACGACGATCAGCAGCGCGCTGAGCAGGAACGGGATCCGCCAGCCCCACGACAGCAGCTGCTCGTCCGGCAGGAACGCGACCGCGCCGATCGAGCCGGAGGCGAGCACCTGGCCGAGCGAACCCCCGACCTGGGTGAAGCTCCCGTAGAAGCCGCGCTTGCGCGGTGGTGCGTGCTCCACGGTCATCAGCGCCGCACCGCCCCACTCACCGCCCAGGCCCAGGCCTTGCAGCAGGCGCATCGCCACCAGCAGCACCGGCGCCCAGATGCCCACCTGCTGGTAGGTGGGCAGGATGCCCATGCAGAAGGTGGCCACGCCCATCAGCAGCAGGGTCAGCACCAGCATCGACTTGCGGCCGATGCGGTCGCCGAAGTGTCCGAACAGGACGCCGCCGATGGGTCTGGCGAGAAACCCGGCCCAGAACGTCGCGAACGACGCGAGCGTTCCGGCGAGCGGGCTGAACGCCGGGAAGAACAGCTTGTTGAACACCAGGGCGGCGGCGGTGCCGAAGACCATGAAGTCGTACCACTCGATGGTGGAGCCGACCAGTGCTGCCGCCGAAACCGCCCTGGGCGAAGCACCTTTCCTACCTCGCACTCCGTTGTCGCGAGTCACCGTCGCCTCCCGATGCATTCCTTGGGTCTGCTTACAAGGCCAGCTGCGGGCTCAACGGCCCTTCCAAACCGGTTGCCGTTTCTCCACGAAGGCGCGCACGCCCTCTTCGCGGTCCTCGCTGAGATACGGGTTGGGCCCGACGTTCAGCCGCAGCGCGGCGGGCAGCGGCAGGTCCCAGCCCTTGGTGGTCATCTCCTTGTACCTGCGCAGCGTCAGCGGCGCGTTGGCCACGATCTTCCCGACGAGTTCGTCGGTGGCGGCGGGCAGTTCTTCACCGGGCACGACCCTGTTGTAGAGCCCCCACCGCAGTGCTTCGTCGGCCGAGATCGGATCCCCGACGTACAGCATCTCCATCGCGATGGCACGCGGGATCAACCTCGGCAGCAGCACGGTCGCGAAATTCGCTCCCATGCCGCGCTTGGCCTCCGGCATCCCGATGAACGCGTGCGTTGCCGCGATGCGCAGGTCGCAGGCCAACGCGAGCTCGCAGCCACCGGCCAGCACGGGTCCGTTGATCGAGGCGATGGTGGGTTTGCCGGTCTCCAACACCACCTCGTGCAGGTTCCGGCCCGTCCCACCCATCGGCACCGGGAAGGGTTTCGCGCCGCGCGCGTGGTCGTCGAGCTCCTTGAGGTCCGCGCCAGCGCAGAACGCCTTGTCCTCGGTCGCGGTGATCACGATCGCCCACACCTGCGGGTCGTTGTCGGCCGCCACGAACCGGTCCACCAGGGTGGCCATCACCGCGCGGCTCAACGAGTTGCGCCGCGCGGGCCGGTCGATCGTGATGCGGGCGACCCGTTCGCTGACTTCGTAGTGCACTTCCTCGTCGGCGTGGCTCATCGCGTCTCCTTTCCTGAACCGGCCCGCGCCGCGGCGACGGCCTTGCTGCTGACCAGTTCCTCGACCTCGGCACCGCTGAAGCCGAGCTCGGTGAGGATTTCCGCGGTGTGCTCACCGAGTTGCGGTGGCGCCGACGGTGTTCCGAGGTATTCGCCGTCGCGGCAGATCGGCGTGTTTATCACCGTGAAGTCCGGGATCCGCGGGTGCTCGACGTGTTCCAGGATCCCGATGGCCCGCACCTGCTCGTCTTCGACGACCTCGTCCAGGGTTCGGATCGCCGTGATCGGCACGCCCGTCCCGGCCAGGATCTCCTGCCATTCGGCGGAAGTTCTCGTCCGCAGCGTCTCCGACAGCGTTTCGACGAGCGCCTCCCGGTTCGCCACCCGGCTCGGGTTGTCCACGAACCGGGGGTCGTGGCTGAGCTCGTCGCGGTCGATCGCGGTGCACAGCCGCCGCCACAGGTTGTCGTTGCCAGCGGCCACCACGAGGTGGCCGTCGGCCGTCGGAAATGCCTGGTACGGCGCGATCACCTGCGTTCCCGACCCCTGCTTGACGGGCAGTTCGCCGGAGGCGAGGTAGCCGGTGAGCTGCGCGGGCAACCACATCAACGCGGTCTGCAACAACGATGTCTGCACCTGCGAGCCCACGCCGGTGGCATCCCGAACCCGCAGCGCGTCGAGCACGCCGATGACCGTCCACATCGCGGTGCCCTGGTCCAGCAGCGAGGCCGGAATGCGGACCGGTGTCCGGCCCGGCTCGCCGGTGATGCTCATCAGACCGCTGAAGGCCTGCATGAGCGGGTCGTAGGCGGGCCGGTCCCGCAGCGGGCCGGTGTGCCCGTAGCCGGTCATGTCGCAGTAGATCAACCGCGGGTTGATCTCCCGCAGCCGCGCGTAGTCGAAGCCCAGCTTGGCCAGCGAGCCGGGTCGCAGGTTCTGCACGAGCACATCGCTTTCCGCGATCAGCCTGCGCAGCACGTCCTGGCCCGCCGCGCTTTTCAACTCCAGCGCCAGGCTGCGCTTGTTCCTGTTCAGCGACAGGAACATCGGGCTCTCGTCGCGCCAGAACGGCGGCCCCCACCGGCGCGTGTCGTCACCGCCTTCGACGCGCTCCACCTTGATCACGTCGGCGCCGAGATCGCCGAGGATCTGGGTGGCGAACGGACCGGCGACACTCGCGGTGATGTCCAATACCCGCAGCCCCTGCAAAGAACCATCCACCGCCCGACCTCCTAGGACTTGTCCTCGGCGCCGTCGGCGACGAGCACCGCGCCGTTGATGAACGGGACCGCCTTCGAGGCCGCGAACACGATGAGCCGCGCCAACTCCTCCGGGGTGCCCCACCCGTTGTCCGCGTTGGCGATGTTGCTGCCCCATGCGCGGCGGACCTGCTCGGCCTCGGTTTCGCTGAGCTCGTCCTTGACCATTTCGCGTTCCCACTTCGCGAATCGGTCCGGGGTGTGCACCAGGCCGGGGACCACGCAGTTGACCCGGACGCCCTGCGCGCCGAACTCGCTGGCCAGCACCTTCGAGAGGCGGATCTCGGCGGACTTCGCCGGTCCGGTGCAGCTGGACCGGAACGGCGGCGGGGTGACCCGGATCCCGGTTTCCCCGGCCACGTTGACGATCGAGCCACCGCCCTTGGCGATCAGGTGCGGGATGACGCGCTGGCACAGCCGGAACTGGGCGAAGAAGTTGATCGCCATGCCGTGTTGCAGCTCTTCGTCGGTGACTTCGAGGAACGGCTTGTAGGTGCCGGTTCCGGCGTTGTTGACCAGGACGTCGATGCCGCCCAGCCGATCCAGTGCCGTTTCCACCAGCCGGTCCAGCGCCGTCGGGTCGGTCACGTCCACCTGCGCGGTCTCCGGGCGCGCGCCGGTGGTCTGCTCGATGTCGTCGGCCGCCTCGGCGAGCGCCTCCGGGCGCCGGGCGCAGATCAGCACGCGGGCGCCTTCGGCGGCGAACAGCCGCGCGGTCTCCAGACCGATCCCCCGGCTGCCACCGGTGACGATCACTGCGCTGTCCTTGAGTTGCAGGTCCACGTTTCGCCTCCACGCGAATCCAGGGTCAGTACGACCTCGGCATGCCGAGCACGTGCTGGCCGAGGTAGGCCAGCACGAGGTTGTTGCTGATCGGGGCGACCAACGGCAACCGGGCCTCGCGGAACTTGCGCTCGATGCCGTACTCGACCGTCATGCCGTATCCGCCGAAGGTGTCCATCGCGGCGTTGGCCGCCGCGAAGGTCGCCTGGGAGGCCAGCAGTTTCGCGGCGTTGGCCTCCATGCCGGGCTGCTGACCGGCGTCGAACTTGGCGGCCGCCTTCCAGCGCAGCAGGCTCGCCGCCTCCAATTGCGCGTAGGCCTGGGCGATCGGGAACTGGATGCCCTGGTTCTGCCCGATCGGACGGCCGAACACCTGGCGCTGCGAGGCGTATTCGCTGGCCCGCTCGACGAACCAGAAGCCATCGCCCAGCACTTCCGACGCGACGAGGATGCGCTCGGCGTTCATCCCGCTGAGAATGCTCCGAAACCCCTTGCCCTCCTCCCCGATGAGGTTTTCGGCGGGCACGATCAGGTCGTCGAAGAACAACTGGTTGGTCTCGTGCGAAACCATCGTTTCGATGGGCGAGACCTTGATCTGCTCGCCCGCTTCGCGGAGATCCACCAGCAGGACGCTGATGCCGTCGGTCTTCTTCGCCACGTCTTCGTACGGCGTCGTGCGGACCAGCAGCAGCATGAGATCCGAATGCTGGAAGCGGGAGGTGAAGATCTTCCCGCCGTTGACCACGTAGTGATCACCCTTGCGCACCGCGGACGTGCGGATGCGGGTGGTGTCGGTGCCCGCGTCGGGTTCGGTGACGCCGAATGCTTGCAGGCGGAGTTCCCCGGTGGCGATCTTGGGGAGATAACGCTTCTTCTGCTCCTCGCTGCCGTGCCGCAGCACGGTACCCATCGTGTACATCTGGGCGTGCGCGGCCGTGCTGGCGCAGCCGGACCGGTTGATCGTTTCCAGCACCAGCGAAGCTTCCACGACCCCGAGACCGCCGCCGCCGTATTCCTCCGGAATCAGAATCGACAACCAACCGGCATCGGTCAACGCGGTCACGAATTCTTCCGGATATTCGCGACTGGCGTCGAGGCGCTGCCAGTAATCTTGCGGGTACCGAGCACAGAGGTCCGCTACGGCATCCCGGATCGCGATTTGGTCTTCCGTGAGCTCTAGGTCCACGCCCACCTCCCGCGTTTCCATCCGATTGCCGGACGATGACATCGCGGCGGCCGACTGGCCAAGCGAAACGTCTCGCTGCGCGAGACGTGCGTCAGATGGAATTCACCGGGGCCCGGTTTCTCGGGTGGGGCGGCTGAGTTGGCGGGACAGCCCGAGCGCCGCGGTCTTCACCGCCGGGGCCAGCCGGACCGGGTGGAAGCGGGCGACGGGAACCGCGACCGACAGCGCCGCGACGACCCTGCCGCGCTCGAACACGGGTGCGGCCAGCGAGCCGCCGCCGGTCTGCACCTCCTCGTACTCGTAGGCGACGCCCGAGATCTGGATCTCCTGCAGGGTGTCCGCCAACCGGCCGGGGTCGACGACGGAATGCCTGGTCAGCCGCCGCAGCGGCTGGGCGAGGACGGCCTCGACGAAATCCGGTTCGGCGAAGGCCAGCATCGCCTTGCCGATCGCCGTGCAGGTCAGCGGCAGCCGCCCGCCGACCCGCGACGGCATCGAGAAAACCGCGTGCCCGTAGATCTTCTCCACGTAGACCACGTCGTAGCCGTCCGTCACGCCGATGTGCACCGCCTCGTGGGTGGCGATGTAGAGGTCCTCCATGAACGGCAGCGCGGCGTTGCGCAGCCCCCGCTCGACCGGGACCATCGCGCCCAGCTCGAACAGCTTGCGCCCGAGGTGGAACCCGTCGGCCGAGCGTTCGACGCTGCCCACCTCGACCAGCCTGGTCAGCAGCCGGTGCACGGTGGAGCGCGGCAGTCCCGCCCGGTCCGCCAGCTCGGTCAGCCGCATCGGTCCACCGCCCGGCGCGAACGCGTCGAGCACCATCCAGGATTTCTCGACCATCGACAGACCCGCGCCGTCCCGTGTCATGGGACGGATTATTGCTCGCCGCGGGCGCCCGGGTCTACAAACGAGTGACCTGGCTGAAACCGGCGAGAAACGGGTTGAAACATGTCAACTGCACCGGTGCCCGCTGCCATATCAACGAAGACCACGATCGAACCGGTCGCCGAATCGCCGGAGGACGGCCAGCGCGTCTCCATGTTGTGGCGGGCGACGAGAATTCTGAAATCATTCGGCCCGCAGGAATGGGTGCTTTCGTTGGCGGAACTGACCAGGAAATCCGGATTGCCGAAGCCGACCACCCATCGAATCGCCGCCGAACTCGCCGATCTCGGTTTGCTGGAACGCGCCGGAAAGGGCTATCGGCTGGGAATTCAGCTGGTCGAGATCGGGCAACGGTCGTGGTGGGAGTGCGGCCTGCGGGACACCGCGCTGCCGTTCCTGGAATACCTCCGCGAAGCCACCAACCACACGGTCAACCTCGGCGTGCTGTCCGACACGGACATCGTTTACCTGGCGAAGCTGCCCGGACCCGACAACGACGTGCGGGTCACCCGGACCGGCGCCCGGCTTCCGGCGCACAGCACCGGGCTCGGAAAGGCCATCCTGGCCCATTCCCCACCCGCGATCCTGCGTTCCGTCATCGACTCGGGGCTGACGCGCTGCGGGCCGAGGACGATCATCATGCCGCAGCGGTTCATGCGGGAGATGGCGCAGATCCGGGAGCGCGGCACCGCTTTCGACATCGAGGAATCCGGGCCGGGCATGCTCTGCGTGGCCGCCCCGATCTCGCTCGGCCACACCCGAGTGCTGGGCAGCCTGTCGATCAGCGGCTGCAACACCACGGCCGAACTCGACCGGACACGACCCGTGGTCGATTCGGTAGCCCGAGAACTCTCCCGACGACTCAACAGCACGTCCATCGGCGCTTAGTACGGCAGCCGCACAGTGAGATCTTGGTTCCGGGGTGTGATCATGGGCGCGGCCACCGTGTGATCAACTCCGAGGCAGTACTCCGGGACTGCCGGGCGGATCGAGAACTGCCAGCTGGCGTGTTCCTGACGTATGTCTCGCCACGCGGGCGGGCGTTGATCGACCGGGAACTGTACGTGCCCCGCTCGTGGACCGAGGATCGTGACCGCTGCATGCAGGCGGGAGTCGGTGAGGAGGTCGAGTTTGCGACCAAACCGCAGTTGGCCCGGCGCATGCTGGAGCGCCTGCTGACCGCTGTCGTTGCTTCAACGCAGTGGCACGCAGGCTGCGGCGTGTAGTCCGCTCGGGTTGCCCCACCGAACGATCTTGAGCTGTCGACACAACCGCTCATGATCAACCGGTGGCCGCACCCATTTCACCCGCCCCACCATGCGTTATCAGGAAGTCCGGCTGCCCTACTAGCGGGCGCCGCCGAGCCGCATAGATCCTTGCCTACGGGGGTATGACTGGTTTGGGCCTGAGGGCCGTGGCGACCGTGACTCGGGTGAGGCGGTCTTCGATAAATTACATTGGAGGAATCATGGTGAGCTTACCAGTACGTGACCCGGCGCAGGATCATCTACTGACTCCGAAGAATGCGGCGCTCGTGCTCATCGACTATCAACCGCCGCAGATCTACACAGTAAAGTCAATGAACACCGGAACGATGATCAACAATGTAATCGCGTTGACGCGACTGGGAAAGTCCTTCGGCATGCCCATCGTACTGACCACGGTCAACGTCCAAACAGGCGTCAACCCGGACACGATACCGCAACTGCGGAGCGAAATTCCCGATCTGCCATCCTACGACCGAACACAGATCAACGCTTGGGAAGACAAAGAGTTCGTTGAAGCGGTGAAAGCCACCGGGCGCCGGAAGCTGATCATGGGAGCGCTGTGGACGGAGGCGTGCCTGCTGTTCCCGACCATGGACGCACTCAAAGAGGGTTATGAGGTATATCCGGTAGTGGACGCGCTCGGTGGCACCACGAGAGAGGCTCACGACGCGGCCCTGCAGCGGGTGTATCAGGCTGGCGCGCAGCCGACGACGTGGAACTCGGTGGCGTGTGAGCTTCAACGGGATTGGGCTCGCAAGGACACCGTCAAGGACTTTCTGCAGACCGTCATCGACCAGAACGAGGACTGGGGTTGGTACGAGGAACTCCGCGGGGCAGGCGAGCGGTACACGGCCGCCGTGCCCGTCCAAGCGGGAGCGGGCGTCAGATAAGAAAGGTCGACCATACCGGCATCACGGTGGCGTCGTTGGCCGACTCGTTGGAGTTCTGGGTCGGCGTTCTCGGGTTCAAGCATCTCTACACGACGCGTTTTCCGAATGATCCTTTCATCGAAAACGTTGTCGGTGTTCCCGGGGCCGCGCTGGTGCTGGCGATGGTCGAAGGGCCAGGACATTCGATTGAGCTGCTGGAGTACAGCGCTCCGGGCGAGCGACATATCATGAAGCCGCGGTCGTGCGATGTCGGATCGGTGCACGTTGCACTTTTGGTCGATGACCTCGATGCGCTTCTCGATCGTATGAAGCAAGCCGGATGGAATCCGGTCGGAACGCCGCAAACTGTCGTGGAAGGGGAGCGGGCGGGCCTCCGGCTCGTCTATGTGCGCGGGCCTGACGGCGCGACGGTGGAGCTCCTTCAGCCTGGCCCGGGCGCGGTAAGCAGTCCTAAGACTTGAGGACGACAAATCCAGTACTGCGCTAGATAGGCATGGTTGACCATGATTGTCCTGGCTGTACGGCGGGACCGGCGCGAGAGGTGCTCGTGACCATGGCCGAGACCCCCGAGCGGCCGGGCCGATCCGCACCGTCGGCGCGGACGGATGCCGCACCAACACCTGCGGTGATCGCAGGGCACAGCGCACTGGAGTGCCTGCTGACGTTCATACTGCTGTTCGGAGTGGTCACGATCGTTCGTTGGGTCACCGGCGCTTCCCCTCTGTCAGCGGCGGTCCCGCAGGTTCGGTTGCAGTTGTTGATCGTCGGCGTGTGTGTGGGGCTGCTTCTGGCGGGGCTGATCCTGAGCAGGCCCGGGAAGCTCTCGGGGGGCCATCTGAACCCGGCGATCTCGCTGGCCATGTGGCGCTTCGGGGTCTTCCCCGGGGTGTCGGTCGTGCCTTACGTCGTGGGCCAGCTCGCCGGATCAGTGCTCGGGGTACTCGCGGCACGCGCGGTGTGGGGCCACGCGGTCGGAGACCCGCCGGTGGTCTACGCCGCGCTGCAGCCAGGTGCAGGCTGGTCAGCCGGTTCGCTGTTCGCGGCGGAGGCCGTCAGTATGGGCGTCATCGTCTTCCTTGTCGGGCTGTTTCTGCAGCGCCCGAGGCTGGCGCCGCTGGTCCCGTGGCTGGTCGGATTCCTGATCGGGGCAGCCATCGCTGTGCTGGGAACCTCCACTGGAGGCTGCGTCAACCCGGCACGCCAGTTCGGCCCGGCGGTGTTCTCCGGACATCTGGACTTCCTGTGGGTCTACCTGCTCGCGCCCATGGTGGGAGCGACGATCGCGGCCGGCCTGCTGGCCATGCTCAACCGGATACACCGGCGCCGCGCCGTCCTCACCTACCGCCTGTGCGGCACCCATCTCGACGGTTCTCCCCTCCAGGGATGACGGCCGAACTCCGGACTACCAGCCCGCGGTGCTCGGCACAACCTGGGCCGGAAGTCCCGTGCGGAGCCGTCCCACCGGCGTCACCATGGAAAAAGCTCCGCGAACGGGAGAAGTGACAAGCGGCTCCAGCCTTCAACGAGACGCCCGATTCCTTCTCCCGAACCCACCTGGCGCACCGTCGTGATCGGAAAGAAAGGACTCGGACAATGCGTGCGCTGTGTTTTGATCACTTCGGTGGCCCGGACGTCCTGTCCGTCGCAGAACTCGCCGACCCCGTCGCTACCACGGACACGGCCGTGGTCGCCGTCAAGGCCGCCTCGGTGACCCCTTCCGACCTGAAAAACGTCGCCGGTGCCATGGAAGGGACCGTGCTGCCGCGTGTCCCTGGCCGTGACTTCGCCGGCGTGGTCGTCGACGGGCCGTCCGACTGGATCGGAGCCGAGGTGTGGGGCACCGGCGGTGACATCGGCTTCACCCGCGACGGCTCACACGCCGAGCGCGTCACCGTCCCGGCCGACGCCCTGGCCCGCAAGCCGCGGACGCTCGATTTCGACGAGGCATCAGTGATCGGCGTCAACTTCGTGGTCGGTTGGTTGGGCGCGGTGGAGACGGCCGACCTGGCCCACGACGAGACGATCGCGGTGTTCGGCGTCTCGGGCGGAGTCGGCGGCGCGGTGGCCCAGATCGCCCGCGCCCGCGGCGCCCGCGTCCTCGGCGTGGACCGGCATGCCCCCGCCGAGGGCACCCCCGCAGCGGAGATCATCGACGAGTTCGTGCCGTTCAACGACCCCACCGTCGATGTGCCCGCCGAGATCACCCGGCTCACCGGCGGCCGCGGTGCAGAGGTCGTGTATGACGCGGTCGGCGGTGTCACCACCCCCGCCGCCCTCGCCTCACTCGCTCAACGCGGACGCATGGTGGTGATCAGCGCGGTCGGCACCTCTACCGTTGAGATCAACCTGAGGGACTTCTATCACCGCGAGATCCGGCTGCTCGGCGCGGACAGCCGCAAGCTCGACCTCACCGCCTCCGCAGAACGCCTCGCCCTGCTGAGTCCGTACTTTGAACGCAGGGAGTTCCGGCCACTGCCGATCGCGCGGACCTTCGACCTCGACCACGGTCCGGACGCCTACGCCGCACTGGCCGACCGCGTCCGCGGTCGGATCGTCATCCGTCCCTGAGCGTTTCCGTTGTCATGCCGCATCCATCAGATCACCTCCGGCGGGTGGGCCCAGGTTCAGCGCGTGCACCTGACTTGGATTCGTCTCGTAGGGGGCTTTTGCGTTTTAGGGCGCTGATACGATCAGCGTTAGAGAGACGATCTTTGATCACCTCCGCACTGCGTCGGGCCAGCGCTTGGAGCGACTCGTCCAGCACGCCCACCGGTGTCAATGCTCGCCGCTGCGTTCCTGGCCGTCACCGCCTACGCCGAACGAATCCGCAACCACACCAGCGAAAAGGGGGCGCTGCATCTGATGGAGAAGTCTTGATCCCCTTATCGTGCAACGAAATCCGACGACTCTGGGCCGCCCTCACCCAGCCCACACACCCTCAATCGCACACCGACTACTGGTCACACTGGCGACGACGCCATCAAACCCGAGTCCGGCAAAGCCACTACCAGCGACAACGCCTCAAACATCACACCGTGCCACAGTACTAGGCACCAACCTGGCGCAGACCGCCGCCTTCTTACTGGCCAAGATCGTTCGCCGGGAGTTCTCCATCGACACCCGTGTTCGCTTTGGTGCACTGGACAACGCCCCGTACGAGGTCATACTCGACCCGGAAATAGACCCCGAAGATTGACCAAGAAAAGACGGGCACTCAGACCGCATCGCGTGAACTGACCCGCTGGCATTGACTACTCGGCGCTCCCCTCTACCGCGGGTTCACCGGCGCAGACGCGTGGCGCCCGGAACGGTTCCGGCTAGGCATCACGACGGCCGATGGATCAGCGCAGCCGGTAGTACCGCACTGCGTTGCCCCCTCGGATGGCCGCGAGTTCGGTGTCGTCGAGTCCGGCATCGGCCACCGCACGATCCAGGTCCTGCCAGGCGCGGTGGTATTCGCAGGCCAGGTTGATCACCGGCCAGTTGCTGGCCAGCATGCACCGCTCGGGCCCGAACTCCTGCAACGCGTGGTGCACGCACGGCGTCAGCTCGGTCGGGTTCCACTGCCAGGAGCTGAGCACGTCCACTCCCACCGACAGCTTCAGCGCGGTGTTCGGCAGCGCCGCCAGGCGGCGGACCCTGGATCGCCACACATCCGGATCGCCCGAGCCCAGCGGTGGACGTGCGAGGTGGTCGATGACCACGGTCAGGTCGGGGTGCTGCGCGGCCAGTTCGGTCACCACGTCGACCTGTGCTTCGGTGACCGGGACGACCTCCCAGCACCAGCCGAGGTTCGCCAGCTCCGCCAGCACTGCGCGCACCGGCCCGGTGCGCCACCCGGCGCATTCGTCCCGGCCGATCAGGCATCGTGCGCCGCGCACCGAAGGCTGCCGCGCCAGTCGCGTCAGCTCCTCACCCGCCACCGCCGGGTCGTCCACCGGGATCCAGGCGACGACGCCCGCCACGAACCCGGCCTGAGCGGCGAAGTCCAGCATGCGGTCGTTCTCGTCCGCCGAATTCACCGATTGCACCAGGATCGTCGCGTCCACGCCGCTGCGCGCCAGCTGCGGACCGAGGTCCTCGGGCAGGAAATCCGCTGCCAGCACACCCTGTTCGTTGGCCCCTCTGGTGCCGACGTGCCAGAAGTGCTGGTGGACGTCAACGACCGGGGTGCGTTGCTCAGACCACTGCCACGAAACCACTGCTGCTCCTCACTGTCACACCGACCACCGCGTAAATCGGTTCAGTCCTGGCGGTGCCCGTGTTCCTCCACGTGTTCGGCGAGGTGCTGCGCGAGCAGACCGGCCAGCGGCACTCGGACGTCGCAATCCCGGGCCGCGGCCACCACATCCCACAGGTCCTTGCTCCAGGTGCGGTAGCGCACCGGCACCCCGTTTCGGTCGTAGTCCCGCACGACCCCGTCGAAGAAGCCCCAGTTCTCCGTCACCCAGGACGCCCCGGTGCAGGTGCGCACCAGATCGAGCACCTGCTGCTCGGTGACGCCGTGCGCCTCGGCCAGCCGCAGGGCTTCGTGCACGCCAGCCAACGCGGAGAACATCATCAGCTGGTTGGCGAGCTTGGCGGCCGCCGCCGCGCCCACCGCTCCGACGGGCACGATGCGGTCGGCCATCGCCTGCAAGGCTGGCCGGGCCGCTGCCACCGCGGTCTCCGAGCCGCCGAGTGCCATCGTGAGTTCGCCGCGCAGCGCTCGCTCGGGCCCGCCGCTGACCGGGGCGTCGAGGATCGAGAGCCCCGCCGCTTCGCATTCCGCGGCGAGTTCTTCGAGGGTGCGCGGCAGAACCGTGCTGTGCACGGCCACGATGCTCCCGGCAGCCAGGTGCTCGGCCAGGCCCCGCACCACGCGGCGCACCTGCTCGTCGTCGGGCACTGCGATGGACACCAGCTCGCAGGCGCTGAGGTCGCGCAGCCGCGGCGCCCACCGCGCGCCACTGTCCAAACAGGACTGTGCCCGATCAGGGGTGGCGTCGTGCACGGCCACCGGCCAGTCCGAGTTGAGCAGTGCACAGGCCATCGGGGCGCCGATGTTGCCGACGCCGACGAATCCGATCTCCCGGCCCGTCATCTGCGCGCCGGTCCAGCCGCGCGGGCGCCCAGGCGCGGCGCGGGTAGATCGAGACCTCGTTGAGTTCCCGTGCTGGACCCGACGGTCGGGAAGCCCGCCGACCCGATGACGGCGGCCGCTCGGGGTTCGTCGCACCAGGCTGGCAGTTCAGCGGAGTTCATGGCTCTCCCGTCGCATGCCGTTGGGATCAGTCGAACGCGGCCGGGCAGAACGTCCGGCGGAAAACGTGATCGATGGAGCGCCCGATGAGCTATTGTCTACAAGAAACGAAGCGCGCTGGCAAGATCCGACGTGTCGCGGTCCTGCCACCCCGGCGGAGGAGGTCTCCAGGTGCGCCACCCCGAGCCCGAAAACCCCTTCGCCGCAACGGCTTTCAGCACGCCTCCAGGACGCATCGAGGCGCCCTCGCTCGTCCAACTCGCCACCGATGCGCTGCGCCGGATGATCCTGGGCGGACAGCTGCGCCCCGGCGAGCGGCTGATCGAGGACCGGATCACCGAGCAGCTCGGCATCTCCCGGCCACCGCTGCGCGAAGCCCTGCAATCGTTGGCCCGCGAAGGGCTGATCACCCGCGTGCCCCGCCGCGGCGCCGTCGTGACCAGGCTCGACGAGCGCGACGTCCGGGAGATCCTCGACCTGCGGGCCGGTATGGAAAGGCTCGCCGTGGAGCTGGGCGTGCCCTGCCAATCGGCCGAACGCCTGCAACGGTGCCGCCAAGCACTGCGGGCCATGCAGGACTGCGCCCAGCGCGACGACCGGGCCCAGCTGGTCGAGCGCGGCTACGACTTCCACCTATCCATTGTGGACATCGCCGGGCACGGTCGGCTCACCGAGTTCTACCGGTCGCTGCAACAGCAACTGCTGCTGTGCATGGCGATGAACCTCTACACCCGCGAACACCACTACGAGAACCTGACCGAACACGTGGCCCGCCACGAACAACTGCTGCGCACCATCGAAGCGGGCGACCCGCAAGCCGTGCTGGCCGAACTCGCCCAACACGGCGAAGCCTCCTTCACCCACCACCCGGCCGACCGCGAAGTCGATTAGCGGACCCGCGGATCGGTTCGGGCGCGGCGCACCTCCGGATGACGAGTGAAGGGCACTTCGCACCGAGTAGCTCGGCGCCACCCCGCAGATCGGCCCGGATGCCGAGCGGCATCCGGGCCGATGTGTGCTGAACCACGGGAGCGTCAGGCACCGTTGGGCTTGTGACGTGAAAGCTGCCCGCGAATCGCGCCATCCGGGAACTCGTCGTTGTGCACGTTGACGTAGAACGCGGCTGGCATGTCGACAAGTTCCCTGGCCAGCGCTCGGTCGATCGGGACGCATCCGTCCGATTCACCGGTGGCCGGGTTCGGGAGGGTGACGACCACCGGACCCGCGATCCCGCGCGCACCGCGATGGATATGTGCCGCGGTGGTGGGCAGCGCGATCCGGGAAACCTTCAGGTGCACGCACACCTGGTTCGGGAAGACCGTGAGGCGAGCCAACCCCGAGCCGTCGGGATCTCCAGGGCCGGGCACCTCCTGGGCGCCGTCGAGCTTGGCGACGAGCTTGATCCCGTGACGCGCTGCCTTGTCGCTGGAGACAGCGGCGCTGGCCATGCCGACGGTCAAACCCGCCAGAGCCAGCACTACGGTGATGATCGGGACAGCAACACGATGCAGAAACCGCATGTGATCACTCCTGACATCTCGAAGCGGTTTTGCACATCGTGCAAAGGAAGCCCCCCGGCTGCTGGATCAACGACACGGAAGCACCGAACAGGGCGAAACCTTGACGTTATCCGAGTGAGCAATGCGAGCGCCGATCACCATCTGGACGCCCAGCGCGAACAAACCTCACGACTTCAGGATGGTGCCGCCTGCGCTTCACACTCCGGCAACTCGAACGAGCCGGGATCGTCGAGCACGGCAGAGGTGAGCCAGCCATCGGCGAATTCGTCGGACAGATCTCCTGTCCGCGTAATCTTGAGTCCAGACGCGATAATTCCCGTACGGCGCTGTTCATCCGCCATAGCTACTGAAGCCCGTCGTCGTGATCTCGTCGCACTCGTCGCAGATCGGCCACCCGGCTGGCGGGTTGTGCACCGGCCCCCAGCCGAGGCCACCGCACAGCCCCATCACGAGAGATCGCCCGTCGAAGTCCTTGCGATGCGCGTTGACGTCGGCGCGGTGAACTTCCCGTTCCCGCCAGGAAATCGCGTATGCACCCCGTGCAGGGGCCGCCGCCGCGACGGACGGCGCGACTTCGAGTTCCGGCAACATCGGAGACTCCTCAAGTTCAGTTCGTGTCACTGGTGGCGCATCGCTGGCCAGTGCGGTGAGCATCAAGCACCTTTCGCACGGGACACCGATGAACGGCGACACGATCTCGGCTTCGGTCGGTTCGAGCTCGGCACCGCACGATGCTCGCCAGACGGCCGGAGAACCGACATCGGGAATCCAGCAGGTGTGCACCTCCGGCGGTCCCGCGAGCACCGAGGCGCTGGCGCGGCGACGCGCGAGCACTACCGGCACAGCGGCCCCCGCACAGGATGAGGGCCACCGGCCGAAGCCCCACTTGCGGCTCCGGCCGGTGGCATGGCTCGCCCGACCGCCACATCGGGGAGGGGGCGGTGGCGGCGGGGCGAGTCCCCGTGTACGGCCGGTCCCGCGCAATGAGACCGGGCCGTCATTGCCGCACGGCGCGCTCGGGCGACTCGGCTCGCACGGCGCAGCGACACGGGGCGAAGACTTCGGAACTCGTCGACGAGGTCCGTCACGACAGGTGCCCACGACAGCACCAGCACGAGCAGGACCGTGATCCACAACAGCGCGCTACCCACGACGCACACCCCGCAGCACACGCCGGACCCGGTTGCACCGACCCGAGGCGAGCCCGCGAGCGATCACCCACCAGTCCGAATCACGAACCACCGGCGCGACGACGAAGCCAAGCACCAGCACGCCGACCAGGGCGAGCCCGTAAAGGGCGATCGTGTCGGCAAGGAAATCCGGCTGCATTCGACCACATCCCGGTTGTTGTCTGCGTAGTCGACGAGGCACTGTCCGTCGATCATCTTCGCGTCGCGACAGTCCCACAGGACATGTCCTGTGGGCAACAACATGCAGGCCTAGTTGTGTTTCTTGCACTCGATCGGAGGAGTCCGATATGCCATGTCTCCGGCGTGACAGACTGCATCCACCGTGATCACCGCCGTGGAGGTCCGCCCGTGACGAACCGACAGCCCGGTCCCAGCGTTCGCCGCCGCCAGCTCGGCGCGATGCTGCGCCAGCTTCGGCGGGTATCCGGCAAGACAATCAAGGACGCTTCAGCGTGGCTCAACATCGGCGAGTCGGCTGTGAGCAAACTTGAAAAGGGCAAAATTGCGATCAAGACACAAACCGTCCGGGCATTGGGTCAGCTCTACGATGTCGACGCCGCCAAGCTTGATTACCTCTTGCGTCTCGCCAGCGAAGCAAACGAACGCGGTTGGTGGACGGCGTACAGAGACACCGTCCCTGATTGGTTCCGACAGTTCGTTGGGCTGGAAGCCGATGCGCTCGACCTGTGGAACTACGAGTCGGAGTACGTCCCTGGCCTGCTGCAAACGCCTGCGTACGCACGAGCGCTGTTGCAGGCCAACCGGCCAGACTTGGCCGATGACGAAATCGGGCGACAGGTAAAGCTACGAACCGAACGTCAGGAACGTCTTGACGGCGATCAGCCGCCACGCCTGCATTTCTTCATCAACGAGTCGGTAATTCGTCGACCGACCGGCGATCCGGAAGTGATGCGCGAACAACTCGCGCACCTCATCGAATCTTCAAAACTCGATCACATCACCTTGCGTGTCCTGCCCTTCGCCGCCGGTCCGCACCCCGCCATGTCCGGGGCCTTCGTGATGATGCAGTTTCCGGAGGAGGAGGCCCCGGCGTTCGTCTACGTGGAGAACGAGCGCGGTGCCATCTACCAGGAAGATCCTGGCGACATCGACCGCTATACGGTCATTGTCGACGCTCTCGATCGGCTCTCATTGAGTCCCGACGACACACGCGGGATGCTGGCCGAGGCGGTCAAGACCCAGTGAAGCGAGCAAAACAGGGAAGGGGCACACCGATGCCCGACACGAAGTACATGTACAGCGCTTGGCGGAAGTCGTCGCGCTCCGGCACCAACGGCGGCAACTGCGTGGAGGTTGGCTTCGACGACGAAGCCGACATGGCCGGTATCCGGGACACCAAAGACCGGGCAGGCGGGACACTTGAGGTTTCCCGCGCTGTGTGGGCGAAGTTCGTCGACGCCGTCCGGCGCGGCGACATGAGCGCCTGACGAGCCGCGCCCTCGTCTCCGGCTCGGAGGCGAGGGCGTTGCTGTGTGCGGATTGGGGTCGGTGGTGCGTGTTCGTGAGCGAGAATTCCGGTTCTTACCAGCGCGATCGCTCACGAGCGCGGAGAGTGTTCGCCACGGCTCAGTCGTCGAAGAACGTGGCGTCGGCTGGGTCGAGGTATCGGCGGGCTTCCGCCACGATGAACTCCACGCCCAGGCCTGGGCGGTCCCAGACTTCGATGAAGCCGTCTTGGACGATGGGGTTCGGTAGGCCTTCGACGATGGAGTACCACCAGTTCGGTTCGGCTACCGGGTACTCGAAGGCGATGAAGTTGTCCGGGAGTGTCGCGCTGACCTGCACGAGCGCGGCCAGCCCGAGCAGGCCGTCGAGCACGCCGTGCGGGGCGATCGAGATGCCGTGGAGATCCGCGTACTCGGCGATCCACTTCAGCTCCGCCATGCCGCCCACGTCGCACGGGTCGGGGCCGATCACCCGAACCGCCTGGGTGTCGATCAGCTGCTTGAAGTTGTGCCGCAGGTAGATCTGCTCGCCGGTGTGGATGGGCGTGCTGGTGGCGACCGTGACCTCCCGGTACAGCTCCGGATGCACCCACGGCACGTAGTCCCCGGTCAACATGTCCTCAAGCCAGGCGATCTGCAGCGGCTCCAACACCTGGGCCACCCGGATCGCGTCCGCGACCGACCACCCAGGACCCATGTCGAGCGCCAGCCCGACCTCGTCGCCGAGCACCTCCTTCATCGCGGTCACGCATTCCACCACGTGGTTGAACCCGCGCTCGGTCAACCCGCCGCGGTTTGGATTGCGCGGCCCGGTGCGCAGTTCCCCGTAGCTGAAGTCGGGCACGTTGGTGGCCATCGCGCCGTGGAACGCCACACCCTGCTTGATGAGCGTGAAGCTCTCGGCGGCCGCCTTCATCTGCCGCATGTTCGCCGCGTAGTCGGCCGGGGTGTGTCCGGCCAGCTTCGGCCGAACGCCGCCGTTGTACACGCGCACCCGGTCCCGGACCTTGCCGCCGAGCAGCTTGTAGACCGGCAGCCCAGCGGCCTTGCCCATGATGTCCCACAGCGCGAACTCGATCGCGCTCACGGCGCTGCCCCACGGCTTGAAACCGGCGAAGCGGCGGATCTTGAGCATGCAGCGCTCGACGTCGGTCGGGTCCTCGCCCACCAGGAAATCGCGGTACATCTCGACGACCGGCCGAAGGTAGGGCTTGGACGATTCGATCTGCCCGTAGCCGTCGATGCCTTCGTCGGTGATCAGCCGAACGATCGGACTGCCGCCGATCACCGCGCACCGCAGGTCGGTGATCTTCATCGCACCCACTCCCCCGCATCGAGACCGCCTGCCCGCGCGGTCCGCGCGAACCAGCGGGCGCTGTCCTTGGGCGTTCGGCGCTGCGTCCCGTAATCGACGTGCACCAGGCCGAATCGCTTCGAATAACCCCAGGCCCACTCGAAGTTGTCCAGCAGCGTCCACACGAAGTACCCGCGCAGGTCGACGCCGTCGGCGATGGCCTGGTGCGCGGCGCGGAAGTGCTCCGCCAGGTAGCGGACCCGCTCGGGATCGCGGACCTGCCCGTCGGAGTCCACTCCGTCCGGGTACGCCGCGCCGTTCTCGGTGACGTACAACGGGATCGGACCGTACTCCCGGTGCAACCTGGTGAGCACCTCGTGCAGACCGGCGGGATCGACCTCCCAGCCCATGTCGGTGGTCGGCAAGCCGCGCTTGACTTGGACCATGTCGGCGCTGCCCACCCACGAGCTGGTCGGTTGATCGGGTGTCCACACCCGCGGCTGCGGCCCGGCCGTCACGACGTGCCGCGTGTAGTAGTTGACGCCGAGGAAATCCAGCGGCTGACTGATGATCTCCGCGTCGTCGGCTTGGAGGTGGCTGGCGTCCAGCACCGGCGCGACATCGTCGAGCACATCGGCGGGATAGCTGCCGCGCAGCAGCGGATCCAGGAACAGCCGGTTCATCAGACCGTCGATCCGGCGGGCGACATCGCGGTCCTGCTCGGTGTCGCTGGCCGGATCCACCGGGTACAGGTTGAGCGTGATCCCGAAGCTGCTGTCGCGGTCGTTCGCCCGCATCCCCTGCACCGCCAGGCCATGGCCGAGCAGCAGGTGGTGCGCCGCGCGGAACGCCGCCGCGTGGTCCCGCCGCCCTGGGGCGTGGCGTCCTTCGGCGTAGCCCAGGAAAGCCGAGCACCACGGCTCGTTCAGCGTGCTCCAGTGCTGCACCCGATCCGCCAGCCGCTCGTGCACCCGCGTCGCGTAGTCGGCGAACCGGTGTGCCGTGTCGCGTTCGGGCCAGCCGCCGGAGTCCTCCAACCGCTGCGGCAGATCCCAGTGGTAGAGCGTCACCCACGGCACGATGTCCGCCGCCAGCAGCTCGTCGATCAGCCGCGAGTAGAAGTCGAGCCCGGCGGGGTTGAGCTCCCCGGTCCCGTCGGGCTGCAATCGCGGCCACGCCAACGAGAACCGGTAGTCGGTGACGCCCAGCTCGGCCATCAGCGCCACGTCGTCGCGATAGCGGTGGTAGTGGTCGCACGCCACGTCACCGGTGTCACCGCCGAGCACGTTGCCGTCGGTGTGCGCGAACCGGTCCCAGATCGACTCGCCCCGGCCGCCTTCGCGCACCGCGCCTTCGATCTGGTAGCTCGCGGTGGCGACGCCCCAGCCGAACCCGTCCGGGAACCGGAGCACACCACCGAGATGTGGAGAAGTGCGGCCCATCAGTCCTCCTAGATGTTCGCTCACCACTGCCAGTGCTTCGGCGCTGCGGCGAGCGGCATGAGTTCAGCCCAAAGCTGTTCAGGTATCGAATGTTGCGCCAGCCGCAGGGTTTCCGCGACCCGCTCCGGGCGGGAGATGCCGACGATGGTCGAGGTGATCCGGGGATCGCGAAGCGAGAACTGCAGGGCCGCGGCGGCCAGCGGCACCGAATACCGCTGGCAGGCCTGCTCCATCTCGCGAACCCGACGCAGGATCTCGGCGTCCGCACTCCGGTAGGCGTACTTGGTGACCGTGCTCGTGCCCTTGGCCAGGATCCCGCCGCCGAACGGGGCGCCGTTGACCACCCCGACACCGCGCTGGACCGCGTCGTCGAGCAGGTCCTCGGCGCTGCGATCCACCAGCGTCCACCGGTTGTGGGTGATCAGCGCCTCGAACGGTGCCTCCCGGAGGAACCGGGCGAGCAGTCCCACCGGACCGCCCGCCACCCCGACGTGCTGGGCGATTCCCTCGTCGCGCAGTTCGAACAGCGCCTGCACCGGACCGCCCGGGGCCATCGCCGCCTCGAAGGAGATGTGCTCCGGATCGTGCAGGTACAGCAGCGGAACCTGGTCCAGTCCGAGCCGCCGCAGGCTGGCCTCCGCCGACCGGCGCACCTGGTCCCCGGAGAAGTCGCCGGTCGCGGTGTCCCGGTCCACTTTGGTCGACAGCACGAAACCCTCGGGCGGGCCGCCGGTTTCGGCCAGCGCCGCACCGATCCGGCGTTCGCTGTCGCCGTCGCTGTAGCTGGCGGAGGTGTCGAGGAAGTTGATCGGGCTGTCCAGCACGTGCCGCACGGTGTCCACGCCGCGTTCGGCGGGAACCTCGTAGCCGAAGTTCTGCGGCATGCTGCCCAGCGGTCCACCCCCGACGCAAAGCGATGTGACGGCCAATCCCGTCCCGCCGAGCGGGCGGCGGGGCAGCGCCGGTTCGGGGCTCATCGGGCCGCCACCACGGTCAGCGGTAGGCCGTGCGGGTCGGTGAGCAACTGCCCAGCGCGCAACTGGCCGGGGGGCGTCGCCGCCAGCACCGGACCCGCGCCCGCCGCCGTCATCGCGTCGATCGCGGCGTTCGGGTCGGCGGCGCCGAGCGCCATGGTGCGCAGGCCGACTCGCGGCTGCTCCGGAGTCCACGGGTTGGGTTCGGTGGTCTCCGAGTAGGTGAACAGCTCCACCACGGCCGGGCCGACCTGCAGGTTGGTGATGACGAATCCGCGCGGGTCGGCGGGGAAGAACAGCTGCCCGATCACGGTGGCGTGCAGCGCGCCGACGTAGAACTCCAGCGCTTCCTGGAGGTTCGGCGCGCTCACCGCGATGTGGTCGAACGTCGGCCCGGCGTCGCGCGGCCGGTCCCGGTGCGCCACCCGGTCCCGCTCGGCGAGCTCCGGCGACCAGGTCTTGTCGTGGTCCAGGTGGCCTTCGACGAACTCCAGCAGCGTTCCGTCGGGATCGGTGAAGAAGGTGATCCGCACACCGCCGTGGGCGTCCTTCGGTTCCTTGGTGAACGGCACCCCGGCGTCGAGCAGGCGCCCGGCCTGGACGTCCACATCGCCGACCTTCATGCCGAAGTGCCGCAGCCCGCACTGCAGATCGTTCGGCGACCAGCCGCCGAGATCACCGTCGGCGATCTCGACCAGCTTCAGGCGGGCGGCTCCCGCGTCGAGCCAGCGCACTCCGGGGCGCTGCGGTTCGGCGACGTCCACCGCGGTTCGGAAACCCAACAAGCCCTGGTAGAAGTCCAGCGACCGCGCCAGATCGCGGCAACCGATCTCCAAGTGCTGGATCTTCGGGGATTCGGTCACGTTCTGCCTTCCTGCTCGGTGGAATTGGGCACGGGTCAGTCCTTCAGAGCGCCCGCGGTCAGGCCCGCGACGAATCGCCGCTGGAGCCACACGTAGACGAGGATCACCGGCAGCACCGACATGGTCAGCGAGGCGGTCAGCATCGTCCAATCGGTGGAGTACTGGCCGATGAGGCTGTAGAGGACCGGTTGCAGCGGGTGGTAGGCGGGGGTCTGCAAGAACGTCTGGGCGAACAGGAACTCGTTCCAGGTCTGCATGAACTGGAAGATGACCACGGTGGCCACGCCGGGGGCGGCCAGCGGCAGCATCACGCGCCAGAAGATGGTGAACTCACCGGCACCGTCGATCCGGGCCGCGTGGATCAGCTCGTCGGGCAGCGACTCGAAGAACGCCCGCATCAGGAACATCGAGAACGGCAGCGAAATCCCGACGTAGACCAGCAGCAGGCCCTGCCGGGTGTCCAGCAGGTCGAACGCCTTCAACTCCAGGAACAGCGGGATGATGATCGCGGTGGCGGGCAGCATCAGCGTCGAGAGCAGCGTCACGTAGATGAGCTGCTTGCCCGGGAAGTGCAGCTTCGCGAAGGCGTAGCCGCCCAGCGTCGCCAGCATCACCACCAGGACGCAGGTTCCGGTGGTCAGCCACACGCTGGTCCAGAAGTGCGTCCCGAAGTCCAGCTGGAGCCAGGCGCGGCGATACGCGTCGAGGGTGAAGGTCTCCGGAATCAGGCTGCCGCCGAACACCGTGTTCGGTGGCCGCACCGAGGTGAGCACCATCCACAGCAGCGGGGCGGCCGTCACCGCGCACAGCAGCAGGAGCGTCGCGTACCCGCCGAGGCGGCCGGAGAACAGGCGCCGCGCGGGCGGTTGTTGGCTGGTGTCAACGGACATCGCGGGCTCTCCCCAAACGCAGCTGGACGACCGTGGCGGCCATGGCGAGCAGGAAGATCACCATGCTGATCGCGGTGGCGTACCCCAGCGCCGGGACCGCACCCGCGCTGGAGCCGAACGCCAGGCCGTACAGGTAGGTGCCGAGCACCTCCGAGGCCCGGTTCGGTCCGCCACCGGTCATCACGTAGATCAGGTCGAAGGTCTTGAAACCGTCGATCAGGTTGAGGGTCACCACCACCGCAGTCACCTTGCGCAGCATCGGGACGGTGACGTGTCGGAACTGCTGCGCGGGTGTGGCGCCGTCGATGCGGGCCGCCTCGTACAGGCCCGGCGGGATGGTCTGCAACCCGGCCAGGAAGATCAGCATGAACAGGCCCAGCACCCGCCACAGCGACACCACGACCAGCGCGGGCAGCACGGTGGCCGGATCGGCCAGCCATGCGTGGGCCAGCGCGTCCAGGCCGACGGCGCGGAGGAATTCGTTGATCACCCCGACGTTCGGGTCGTACATCAGCTGCCACAGCACCGCGGTGACGACGAACGAGATCACCGCCGGGACGAACAACACGGTCCGGAACACCACACCGGCCCGCCAGCCCTTGTTCACCAGCACCGCGACCAGCAACGGCACCACCGTCTGCAACACCGTGGTCGCCGCGGTGAACAGCACCGTCGTGCCCAGTGCTTGCCAGAACACCGGGTCCACGACCAGCTCGGCGAAGTTGCCCAGGCCCACGAATTTCGGCGCCCCGTAACCCGACCACTCGGTCAGGCTCAGGTACACCGAACGCACGAACGGCGCGCCGACGAACACGACGAAGAACACCACGATCGGCAGGATGAACAGGTAGCCCACCGCGCTGCGGCGCAGCCGTTGCCCGCTGCGCGATACCGCCGAAGTCACCGGAAACCTCCTCCAGCTGCGATCGTCATGTCAGCGACCGGTCCGTTCCACTTCGGACTGGATCGCCCTCGCGGTCTGCTCAGGGGAGGACTGCCCGCCCATCAGCCCGGCGAACGCGTTCGACGCGGCGGCCGAAGAGCCCTTGCCGAACAGGATGTGCGGGGCGCCGTCCCCGTTGACCAGCCACGAGGTCATCTGCTTCAGCAGCGGGTCGGCGACCTGCTCGGCCGCCAGCCGGGTCGAGGGCATGCTGGTGGACTGGTTCATGATCCGCGCGTAGCGCTGCGGCTGGTAGGCGAAGTTCAGGAACTCAAGCGCCGCCTGCTTGTTCTTGCTGACGGCGCTGACCGCGAGCGCCGCGCCGCACTGGTTGGCGGTCCAGTGCCGACGCCCCGGTGCCCATGCCGGTACCGGCATCACCCGGTACCGCTGGACGAATTCCGGTGGGGCGGCCAGCTGGAGGTCCTGCGGCACCCAGGAACCGGCGAACAGCATCGCGGCCGCACCGGTGTAGAGCATGCGCTGCGCGGCTTCCTCCTTCAGCGCATTGCCGTTCGGCGCGATGGTCTCGGTCCGCAGCAGCGTCTCGACCTTGCGCAGCGCCTCGATCACCGGCGCGGAGTCCCAGCGCGCGCCGCCCCGGCGTTGGTCGAGGTCGATCACGAGTCCCGGATCGTCGGTGACCTGGGCGATCAACGGCAGGAAGAAGTCGAGTCCGGCCGAACCCGGGTTGTTGCGCACGACCAGCGCCTGCTTGTTCGTCGCGGTCCGGATGCGGCCCGCGGTCTCGACCAGCTCGTCCCAGGTCTCCGGCACGTCGGCGCCCGCCTGCCGGAAGATCTCCGGGTCGTAGAGCAACCCGAAGGTCTGCGCCATCCACCCCAGGGCGTATTGCTTGCCGCCGTCGGCGAAGGCTTCGTTGGTGGACGGGAAGAATCCGGACACGAAGTCGGAGCCGAGTTCGGCGCGCAGGTCGGCGGTCACCCCGGCCTTGCCGTACTCCACGGCGAGCACGTGTGGCCCGAAGATGTCCGGCGGGTTCCCGGCCGAGACCATCGCCTGCAGCGCTGGCAGGTAGGAGTCGGTGCTTCCGAACAGCCGGTTCTCCACCACGATGTTCGGGTGGGCGCGCTGGAACTCGTCGATCAGCTGCGGCCACTGCTCGCGCTGCTGCGTGTACCAGGTCCACACCCGGATCTTCGTCTTGCCGCTCGCGACGGGGCCGCCCGGCGTGTCGCAGGCCGACAGCAGCGACCCCGCGGCCAGTGCCGCGCCGCCGACGAGTCCGGTTCGGAGCACGCTGCGCCTGGAAGTGCCGCGCGTGGCAGGATCTGGTGAACCGGTCGTGCTGGCAGGCGTTTTCGGAGTCACTGATCCTCCGCTGGGGTACTCGACCCGAGCCCCGGTTGGGCGCTGCGGCACGCGGGACGGGGCTCGACGATCACACGTGGCCGAGAGCTTGGCCCGGTCACCGCGGAGCAGTCAATGAAACATCTCCGTAGCGAATCGCCCCTATTCGGCTTCTCCCCCGCAACCGACGCGCAACCGCGCGGAAACCCGCCTCAGGCCGGATCCCAGGACCGCCGGGCCGCGAGTTCCGCCTCGATGCCGCCCGGGCGCGCGGTCGATTCGTTCGCTGTTGTCCGCTCGAACTGCGGGCGCGGCAGCGACAGCAGCGCGGTGCGGACGACTTCCACCGCCGTCGAGCCGGGCTGATCGGCGCGCCACCACAGCGCCACGGTGCGGTGGCAGTGCGCGTCGAGGATCGGCACGCACACCACGCTCTCGGTGTTGGCCTGCTGCATGGCGAGGCTGTTGGTGATCCCCACGCCCAAACCGTGGTTGACCATCGACACCAGCGTCTGCGGCTGGTTGGTCTGGAACGCGATGGTCGGGCTCAGGCCCGCTTCGGCGAAGGCGTGGTCGGTTTCGAACTGGTGCGAGCGGCCGTCCGAACTCTCCCCGAGCGTCACCAGCCGGGTCCCGACGATCTGGTTCAGCCAAACCCCGGCGGCCGAGGCGAGTGCGTGCCCGCGCGGGAACATCGCCACCAGCGGCTCCCGCCACAGCGGCGTGCAGGCCAGCCCGCTGTCACCGACCAGCGGCAGCAGCGGGCGGACCGCGAGGTCGACGTCGCCCCGGCACAGCGCGGCGCCGATGTCGAGCGTCTGGCCCTCCCGCAGCACGAGGTTGAGGTGCGGATGGGTCCGCCACAGCTGCCGCACCGCCAGTGGGAACAGGTATGCGCCAGCGCTGGGGTAGACGGCGATGCGGACGTCGCCGCGCACCGATCCGGCCTCGCCGGACGCCGCGTCGACCAGTGCTTCGAACCGGTTCAGGATCTCCTGGGCGTGCGGCAGCAGCGCCCGTCCCTCGGGGGTCAGCCCCACCGGCTGCACCGACCGGTCGAACAGCCGAACTCCCAGCGCCTGCTCCAAGTCCGCGATGTGACTGCTGATCCGGGGTTGCGACCGGTACAGGGCCTTGGCCGCGGCCGAGAAGCCGCCGTGGTGCGCGACCGCGACGAAGCTGACGACCCATTCGATCCGGTAGTTCTGCACCCTGCTGAAGTCCATCGCACTTCCTCGTTCGAGAAGTTGGTGATCGTATCCGGCGTTCCCGAGCGGCCCCAGCGTGCCGACGGGCGCACGCGGTGGGTCCTCGCCCGATCCGATCCGATGCTCGCCGCTGCCGAACGTGCAACCCCTCGGACCGACACCGAGCCGATCTATTAGTTCAACGAATTGACTAACGAGACCTGTTCGAAAGCTGCCGAACAAGTCAGCCACCATGGCTCGCTGACCGGGTTGGCCACCAGAAGCCCCCACTGCGCCGCGAATACCACTGCGGGGAGTTGCGCCGGGAAGCCCTCGGGTATTAGTTTCGAATCCATACTTATTGGAGGCGAGGATGCCCGAGCGGGGAGCTGGCGAGGCCGTTGGGCGCGGCGGTTCGCCAGGCGTCGACCAGACGGCGGTTCGGCGGCCCAACCTCGCGCGGGTGCTCGACGAGATCCGGCGCGCAGGCGTGGCCTCGCGAGCGGAGATCGCCGCGCGCAGCGGGCTGACCAAGGCGACGGTGTCCAACCTGGCCGCGGATCTGCTCGACCGCGGCCTGATCCGGGAGAGCGGGCTTCGGCGCGACGGCGCGGTCGGCCGCCCCGGGCGCTCGCTGGAACTCGACGGCGCCGCGATCACCGCACTCGGACTTGAGATCAACTCGAAGTACCTGGCCGCGCGGGGAACCGACCTCGCCGGTCGGGTCGTCGTGCAGCGGCGCCTCGGATTCGACGCCACCCACGCCAGCCCGGAAAGCACCATCGATCGGCTGGCCGCGCTGGCCCGCGACGCCATCGCGGAGCTGTCGAACGCGGCATCGGGGCGAGCGGGCGCGTTCCTCGCCGGGATCGCGGTCGCGGTGCCCGGTCTGGTGGACGTCCCGGCCGGGAAGGTGCGCTACGCGCCGAACCTGGAGTGGCGCGCCATCCCGATCGCCGAGGCGCTGCGGTACCGGCTGGACCGCACCGACGTGCCGATCGTGGTGGACAACGAGGCCAACCTCTCCGCACTGGCGGAACTGCACGGCACCCCGGACGCCGCCACCGACCTCGTCTACCTCACCGGCGAGGTCGGCATCGGCGCGGGCCTGATCACCGACGGCCGACTGCTGCGCGGATCCGGCGGTTTCAGCGGCGAAATCGGCCACATCCCGGTCGATCCCGAAGGGCAGACCTGCGGCTGCGGACGCCGCGGCTGCCTGGAAACCAAGATCGGCCTGCGCGCCGTGCTGCAAGCGGCGGCACCGGATCTCGCCGACGACGAGTGCGATCCCCAAGAACAGGCGCACGCGCTGCTGCAACGCGCCGAGAGCGGCGGCCCGCAGGCGCTGGCCGGTCTGGACGAGGTCGGTCGGTGGTTGGGCATCGGGATCTCCGTGCTGGTCAACCTGCTCAATCCGGCCGCGGTGGTGCTCGGCGGCTACCTCGGCACGGTCGCGCCCTACCTGGTGCCGACCGCGATGCGGGAACTGCGGGCGCGAGCCGTCGCCGGGGATGCCGCGACCTGCCGCATCACCGCCTCCACCTTCGGGTTCACGGCCGCGGTGCGCGGCGCCACCAGCATCGTCATCGAGGAGGTCCTGCAGAACCCGCTGCGCATTCCCGTCAGCGGCGCGCCGACTGACCTGGCCACCCAACACATCGGTCCTCAATAGGCATTGGTCCTTGATGGACAGTCACGCAAGTCCGACAACACTAGGAGAATCCGCCATGAATGACTACTCCCCGACCCGTGCGGACAAGTTCTCGTTCGGGCTGTGGACGATCGGCTACCGAGGCCGCGACCCCTTCGGCGAGGCCACCCGCGCCGAACTGGATCCGGTCGAGGCGGTCCACAAGCTCGCCGAGCTGGGCGCGTGGGGCATCACCTTCCACGACGACGACCTGGTGCCCTTCGGTTCCGCCGACGCCGAGCGGACCCGGATCATCTCCCGCTTCCGCGCCGCGCTGGACGAAACCGGCGTGGTCGTGCCGATGGTCACCACGAACCTGTTCAGCCACCCGGTGTTCAAGGACGGCGCGCTGACCGCCAACGACCGGGACGTGCGGCGCTTCGCGCTGCGCAAGGTGCTGCGCAACATCGAGCTGGCCGCCGAACTGGGCGCGAAGACGTTCGTCGCCTGGGGCGGCCGGGAAGGCGCCGAGACGGACGCGGCCAAGGACGTCCGGGTGGCGCTGGACCGCTACAAGGAAGGCATCGACCTCGTCTGCGAATACATCCGGGAGCGCGGCTACGACCTGCGGCTGGCCCTGGAGCCCAAGCCCAACGAGCCGCGCGGCGACATCCTGCTGCCGACGGTCGGGCACGCGCTGGCGTTCATCGAGCGGCTGGAACACCCCGAGATGGTCGGCGTCAACCCCGAGGTCGGGCACGAGCAGATGGCCGGGCTCAACTTCGTGCAGGGCATCGCCCAGGCGCTCTGGTCGAACAAGCTGTTCCACATCGACCTCAACGGCCAGCACGGCATCAAGTACGACCAGGACCTGCGCTTCGGCGCCGGGGACGTCAAGAACGCCTTCTTCCTGGTCGACCTGCTGGAGTCGGCGGGCTACGACGGTCCGCGGCACTTCGACTTCAAACCGGCGCGCACCGAGGACTACGACGGGGTCTGGGCCTCGGCGGCCGGATGCATGCGCAACTACCTGATCCTCAAGGAGCGGGCCGCCGCGTTCCGCGCCGATCCGCGCGTCAAGGAGGCGCTCGAAGCGTCGCGGGTCAACGAGCTGGCCACCCCCACGCTCGCCACCGGCGAGACGGCCGCCGCCCTGCTCGCCGACGACGACTTCGACGTCGAGGCGGCCGCGGCGCGCGGAATGCACTACGAGCGCCTCGACCAGCTCGCCCTGGACCACCTGATGGGCGTCCCGGCTCGGTGACACCCGCGTCGGTTCCGCTCGCGGCGAGGGGTGCGAGCGGAACCGGCCCCCTCGTTGGTGTGCGTGCCGATTTCGCGCGAAATCGCCCCCGAGGCTCCCGGAGAACGCCAGTGGGCGAGGTGCGAGAGTGGGCCAACCGGCTGGCGCCGCTTCAAGGACAGCCGCTCAACACAAGACCAGAAGACATTCGGCCCGGTCGGCACCACCGACCGGGCCAGCTGATCGCGGAGGTAGGTCCACAGTGCTGGTATTGGGTGTCGACTCCTCGACGCAATCCACCAAAGCCCTGGTCGTCGACGCCGACAGCGGTCAGGTCGTCGCCGAGGCCAGGAGTTCGCACCCGGACGGGACCGAAGTCGACCCCTGGGCCTGGTGGCGGGCCGGACAGGACGCCATCGCATGCGCGGTCGCGCAGGCCCCGGGCCGGGTCGAAGGCATCGCGGTGGGCGGTCAACAGCACGGCATGGTGGCTCTGGACTCCTCCGGTGAGCCGGTGCGGGACGCGTTGCTGTGGAACGACACCAGGTCCGCGCCGCAGGCACGCGCGCTGATCCAACGGCACGGGGCGGATGTGCTGGCCAGCCGGACCGGCCTGGTGCCGGTCGCCAGCTTCACCATCACCAAACTCGCCTGGCTCGCCGAGCACGAGCCGCAGCACGCCGACCGGGTGGACCAGGTGCTGCTGCCCCACGACTGGCTCAACTGGCTGATCGCCGGACGTCCGGAACGCGCCACCACCGATCGGGGCGACGCTTCGGGCACCGGCTACTTCAGCCCCACCACCGGCGACTGGCTGCCGGACCTGCTCAGCGACGCCATGGGCGGCCGGTCTCCGCGATTGCCCGAAATCCTCGGCCCCGCCGAACAAGCCGGGCAGGCGACGCTGCCGGGCCTGGAGGGCGCGGTGCTGGGCGTCGGCACCGGCGACAACATGGCCGGAGCGCTCGGGCTGTCCGCGGGCCCCGGTGATGTCATCGTTTCGCTGGGCACCTCCGGAGCCGTCTCGGCCGTCGCCGAGCACCCCAGCGTCGACGAAACCGGGATCGTGGCGGGATTCTGCGACGCCACCGGACGCTACCTGCCGCTGGTGTGCACCCTGAACGCCGCGCGGGTGCTCAGCTCCACCGCGGGCATGCTCGGCACCGACCTGGCCGGACTGGACCGGCTCGCGCTGGACGCCGCAGCCGGTTCCGGTGGATTGACCCTGCTGCCCTACCTGGAAGGCGAGCGGACCCCCAACCTCCCCGAGGCGACCGGCACCCTAGTCGGGTTGACCGGGGCGAACATGACCCCGGAGAACCTCGCCCGAGCAGCGGTCGAAGGCATGCTGTGCGGGATGGCCGACGCCATCCAGGCGTTGCGGGACACCGGCGTCGAAATCCGCCGGGTCCTGCTGATCGGCGGAGCCGCGCAGTCCTCGGCCGTCCAGGCGATCGCGCCATCGCTGTTCGGCGCGGACGTGGACATCCCCGAGCCAGCGGAATACGTCGCGCTGGGCGCGGCCAGGCAAGCCGCCTGGGCGTGCTCCGGCACAGCCGAACCTCCACAGTGGACACTTCGCGCCGCGAGGCACGAGGTGACCGCCGCCGACGAGGGCGCCGAGGTCCGGGAGAACTACGCGCGGGCCCGCCGCCAGATCCACGGGTTCTGACCGGCGTTCGCGGCGAAGCTGTCCCGCTCGCCGGCTCCGCAGTACCTTGACCAGGCGCGGAACGCTCCGGCAGTCGCTGGAGCGACGCGATCCGACACCGATCCCCCGGCCGGGGGCGGTTCGGGAAGGAGTCCTGGGTGAAGAGGCCGACGATCATCGACATCGCGCGCGAGGTCGGCGTCTCGAAAGCCGCCGTCTCCTACGCGCTCAACGGCCGGGCCGGGGTTTCGGCGCAGACCCGGGACCGGATCCTCGACGTCGCGGCCTCGATGGGCTGGCGGGCCAGCAGCGCGGCGCGGGCGCTGTCCAACGACCGGGCGGCCAGCGTCGGGATCGTGCTCGCCCGGTCTCCGGAGGATCTGCGCACCGAGCCGTTCTTCATGCAGATCGTGACCGGTCTGGAGCAAACGCTTTCGGTGCACGGGTTTTCCGTGCAGTTCGCGTTGACCGCCGACACCGACACCGAGCTGGCCACCTATCGACGGTGGTGGGCGGAGCGGCGGGTGGACGGCGTGCTGGCGACCGATCTCCGGGTGTCCGACCCGCGTCCGGCGGTGCTGCGCGACCTGGGCACGCCCGCGGTGTTCTTCGGCACCGCCGAGACGATGGCGGGCATCCCGGTGATGCGGGTGGACGATGCCGACGTGGTCACCAGCGCGATCGAGCACCTCACCGGGCTCGGACATCGGCGGATCGGACACGTGCAGGGCCCGCTGGATCTGCGGCACACGGTTCGGCGCGGCGAAGTGCTGCAACTCATCGCCCGCGAGTCGCCCGGTCTCACGGTGACCCACGCACCGGGCGATTACACCGAAGAGGGCGGTGTGCGGGCCACCCGTCGCCTGCTGGCGGCGCGCAATCCCCCGACCGCGATCATCTACGACAACGACGTGATGGCGGTCGCGGCGGTGGTGCACGCCGCGGAACTCGGCGTGCGGGTACCCGAGGAGCTTTCCGTGCTGGCCTGGGACGACTCCATGCTGTGCCGCGTGGTGCGGCCCGCCGTCTCGGCCTTCGCGCACAACATCGTCGCGGATGCGGCCACCGCGGCGCGAATGCTGCTGGAGCTCATCGAAACCGGCGTGGCCGACGATGCGGCGCTGACGCCGCGGCGGCTGGTACCGCGCGCGAGCACCGCAACCGCGCCCACCCGGCGGCGATCAACGTAACGACATGATTACAGCGAGTTCCGGGTCTTCTGATTAACCGGTTAAGTGCCTAGCTTGAGTCGCGAGCCCAACGACGGGCTCCGTTGACCCGACGAGGTGTCGTTTCGTGTTCAAACGCTCACTCGCGGCGCTGTCGTTGACCGCGGCAGTGATCGCCGGCGCCCTCACCGGCTGCGCGACCACGGCCGAAGACGACAACACGATCACTTACTGGGCGAGCAACCAGGGCAAGAACGCCGAGCAGGACATGGAATTCCTCAGCGCTGAACTGGCCCAGTTCACCGCCACGACCGGCATCAAGGTCAACGTGGAAGTCGTCTCCTGGTCCGACCTGCTCAACCGGATCCTCGGTGCGGCGACCTCCGGGGTTGGCCCCGACGTGGTGAACCTGGGCAACACCTGGGCCGCATCACTGCAGGCGACCGGCGCGTTCGTGCCGTTCGACGACGCGCTGATGGACCGCTTCGGCGGCCGGGAACGCTTCCTGGACAGCAGCATGAGCTCCACCGGGATGGCGGGCCAGGTGCCGACCTCGCTGCCGCTGTACGGGCTGTCCTACGGCCTGTTCTACAACAAGAAGTTGTTCGCCGAAGCCGGGATCACCGAGCCGCCCGAGACCTGGCAGGAGTTCCTCGACACCGCCGAGCGGCTCACCGATCCGGCGCGCGACCGCTGGGGTCTGACGACCGCGGGCGCCAGCTACACCGAGAACGCGCACTTCGCCTTCATGTTCAGCCGCCAACACGGCACGCACCTCATCGACGAGCAGGGCGAACCCAACTTCGCCTCACCCGAGGCGGTCGCGGGCGTGCAGCGCTACCTCGACCTGATGGGCACGCAGCGGGTGGTGTCCCCCGACGATGCCGAAGAAGGCACCTCCAACGGTGCTGCCGAGGACTTCACCGACAACCAGGCCGGGATGCTGATCGCGCAGAACAGCGTCATCGCCACGCTGCACGACAACGGCATGACGGAGGACGACTACGGCATCGTGCGGTTGCCGGTGCCCGATCCGCTGCCCAGCGGCGGGCGAGAGGTGCGCAGCTTCGTCGCCGGTTCGAACATCGCGGTGTTCGCCAACAGCCCGCGCCGGGAAAAGGCGCTCGAACTGGTCGAGTTCCTCACCAGCAAGGACGTCCAGGCGTCGTTGAACAAGAAGTACGGAACTCTGCCGGTGGTCAAGGACGCCCACGACGACCCGGCCTTCCTCACCCCGAAGAACCAGGTGTTCCGCGACGTGTTGGCGAACTCGGCCGAAACGGTGCCGATGATCCCCAACGAAGCCCAATTCGAGACGACGATCGGCTCGGCGATGCGGGACCTGTTCGCAACCATCGCGACCGGACAACAGGTCAGCACGGAAGACGTGCGAGCCGCATTGGCCGAAGCAGAGCAGAAGATGCGAGGAACAGGCGGTTGACTGGTCCCTGTCCTAAAGGGCGGGGATTGCTTTCGGTCTCGCGGCCGAAGGTTCCTGCTTCCTAGCCGACTGCCCCGTCCGGGAGGACTCCCGTTGAGGTCTTACACCAGCTCCACAGGCCGACACCGCCAGCCCGGCGGCCAAAATGTTGCGCGCGGCGTTGACGTCGCGATCATGTGTCGTGCTGCATCCGGTGCAGGTCCAGGTACGCACGTTCAGCGGCATCGAGTCGACGAGTTTCCCGCATGCCGAGCACGTTTTGCTGGACGGGAACCAGCGGTCGACCGCGATCACCTCGCGGCCGTACCAGGCGGCTTTGTATTCCAGCATCGACCGGAACTCACTCCACGACGCGTCACTGATCGCCCGCGCGAGCTTGCCGTTTTTGATCATGTTGCGGACTTGCAAATCTTCGATCACGACCACTTGGTTATCGCGGACGAGTCGAGTGGTGACCTTGTGCAGGTGATCCCGGCGCCGATCGGTGATCCGCGCGTGCACACGGGCCACCTTCCAGCGGGCCTTCTCCCGGTTGTTCGAGCCCTTCTGTTTGCGGGCGAGTTCCCGCTGCGCCTTCACCAGACGGGCACGGTCCCGGCGCTCGTGCTTCGGGTTGGTGATCTTCTCGCCGGTCGACAGCGTGACCAGCGAGTCCAGTCCGGCGTCCACACCTACACGCCGATCGGTGGGGGCATGCTGTTCCACCGTGGTTCCCACGAGGATCGATACGAACCACCGCCCCGCGCTATCCCGCGACACCGTGACAGTCGATGGTTCCGTACCCTCGGGAAGCGGCCGGGACCACACGATCGCCAGCGGCTCCCGCATTTTCGCCAGCGTCAGCTGGCCGTCCCGGTAGCGGAACGCGGAGCGGGTGTACTCCGCCGACGCCTTCGATTTCTTGCGGGACTTGAAACGCGGATACTTGGCGCGTTTGTCGAAGAACGCTGTAAACGCGCCTTGCAGGTGCCGCAACGTTTGCTGCAACGGAACCGACGACACCTCACACAGGAACGCCAACTCATCCGACTTCTTCCACTCGGTGAGCAGCGCCGACGTTTCAACGTAGTTCACGCGGCGTTGTTCCCGGTACCACACGCGGGTCCGGGCATCCAAGGCGAGGTTGTAGACCTTGCGGACGCAACCGAAAGTGCGAGACAGCTCCGCCGCCTGCTCCCCGGTGGGATAGAAGCGGTACTTGTACGCCCGCCTCACCAACATCCCGGCCACCCCGCACACACTACAGTGACGACATGTGATGCCGATCTTCGGACTGGATGGGGCCAGCACGCCCTAGCGGGCGCTGGCACTCCGGATCGGCTTCCTCCCCGGCTAAAGCCTGAGGGTTTCCGCCGATTGGAGTTCCGATGACCAGCACCGCTACCCCGACGCGCCCGCGATCGCGGCCCGAACTCCCACGGCAGCGCCGCAAGTGGACGCCGAGCAAGCAGGCACTGCCGTACCTGCTCATCGCTCCCGCGCTGCTCTTCGAACTGCTGGTGCACCTGGTGCCGATGCTCGGCGGGCTGTGGATGAGCCTGCTCCAACTGACCCAGTTCCACCTCCGGAACTGGATCAGCGCACCGTTCGCCGGGCTGGACAACTTCGCCTTCGCGCTGAACTTCAACAGCGCGGTCGGCGTGGAACTGCTGCGCTCGTTCGGCATCACCGCCGCGTTCGCGATCCTCACCGTCGCGCTGTCCTGGACCTTGGGCGTCTTCGCGGCGACGCTGCTGCAACGGGCCTTCCCCGGCCGGGCGGTGCTGCGCACCCTGTTCCTGGTGCCCTACGCGCTGCCGGTCTACACCGCGGTGATGATCTGGAAGTTCATGCTCAACCGCAGCGACGGCATGGTCAACACCGTGCTGGGCGACCTAGGGTTCAACGACGGCACCTTCTGGCTGTTGGGCGACAACGCCTTCGGCGCCACCGTGATCACCGCGGCTTGGCGGCTGTGGCCCTTCGCGTTCCTCGTGCTGATGGCCGGGATGCAGTCGATTCCCGACGACGTCTACGAATCGGCCACAATGGACGGTGCCGGGGTGTGGCAGCAGTTCCACTCGATCACCCTTCCGATGCTGCGCCCGGTGAACCAGGTGCTGGTGCTGGTGCTCTTCCTGTGGACGTTCAACGACTTCAACGTGCCGTACACGTTGTTCGACCAGTCGGTGCCGTCGTCGGCGAACGTGCTGTCCATCCACATCTACAACAGTTCGTTCCTCACCTGGAACTTCGGTCTGGGATCGGCGATGTCCACGCTCCTGTTGCTGTCGCTGCTGGTGATCACCGGTGGCTACCTCGCGTTCACGTCGCGGAGGGTGAAGAATGGTTGAGCCGCGCTGGTACCGCATCGTCCGGGTGGTCGGGCTGATCTTCCTCACGCTGTTCACCGTGCTGCCGCTGTACGTCATGGTGACCTCCGCGATGAAGCCGCTGTCCGACGTGCAGGACGAGTTCAAGTGGCTGCCGACGAACATCACGTTCGAGCCGTTCATCGACATGTGGTCCACGATCTCGCTGGCCGACTACTTCGTGCACAGCGCGGTGGTGTCGCTGGGCGCGGCGGCGCTGTCGCTGGTGATCGCGGTGTTCGCCGCGTACGCGATCAGCAGGTTCAACTTCCGCGGGCGCAACGCGTTCCGCATCGTCGTGCTGTCCACCCAGATGTTCCCCGGAATCCTGTTCCTGCTCCCGCTCTACCTGCTCTACGCCACGATCGGCCAGGCGACCGGCATCGTCCTCTACGGTAGCCAACTCGGCCTGATCATCACCTACCTGACGTTCTCGCTGCCGTTCTCGGTCTGGATGCTGGTCGGCTACTTCGACTCCATCCCGAAGGACATGGACGAGGCGGCGCTGATCGACGGGGCGAGTCCGGTGGGCGCGCTGCTGCGGGTGGTGCTGCCCGCGGCGCGGCCGGGGATCGCCGCGGTGGGCATCTACGCGTTCATGACCGCGTGGAGTGAGAGCCTGTTCGCCTCGATCATGACCGACTCCGATTCCCGTACCCTGGCCGTCGGGCTGCGCGAGTACTCCACCCAGACCTCGGTGTACTGGAACGAGGTGATGGCGGCATCGCTGGTCGTCAGCATTCCGGTAGTCGTCGGATTCCTGCTCCTCCAGCGGTACCTGGTAAGGGGCTTCACCGCGGGCGCGGTCAAGTGACCAGTTGAGGAAAGGGCTCTGATGCGACGGAATTCCGCCAAGGTGGCGGTGGCGGGCGTCCCGGCCGTCTGGCTCGGTGCCAACTTCTGGTCACGCACCGGCGGGCCGCTGATGTGGCGGAACTACTCCCCGCAGGTCGTGCGCGAAGAGCTGCGGGTGCTGCACGAACACGGCCTGCGGCAGACGCGTTCGTTCTTCTACTGGCCCGATTTCATGCCCGCGCCGGACACCGTCGACGAGTCGAAGGTCGAGCACTTCGCCGATTTCCTGGACGCGCACCAGGAGATCGGGATGTCGTCGATCCCGACCTTCATCGTCGGCCACATGTCCGGCGACAACTGGGATCCGGCCTGGCGGGACGGCCGCGACCTCTACGCCGATGTCTGGCTGGTGTCCAAGCAGGCGTGGTTCGTGCAGCGGATGACCGAGCGATTCGCCGCGCACCCGGCGGTCGAGGCCTGGCTGATCAGCAACGAGATGCCGATCTACGGTCGGCTCCGGCACGAGCCGAAGGCACCGACCGAACACGTCACCAGCTGGGCGCAGCTGGTGGTGCAGGCGGTGCGGGCCGGTGGCGGGCACCAGCCGGTGTCGCTGGGCGACGGCGCCTGGGGCATCGAGGTCACCGGCGTCGACAACGGGTTCTCGGTTCGCGAGACCGGCGCGCTGGTGGACTTCGTCGGGCCGCACGTGTACCGGATCGACAGCGATCCGATCCGGCAACACCTGAACGCCGCCTTCATCTGCGAACTGTCCGCGGTGGCGGGCAAACCGGTGGTGTTGGAGGAGTTCGGCCTCTCCAGCGACCAGGTCTCGCCGGAGAACGCCGGGCACTACTACCGGCAGACCCTGCACAACTCGCTGCTGGCCGGTTCGACCGGCTGGGTGGCGTGGAACAACACCGACTACGACAACTTGATCGAGCAGGGCCCGTACTCGCACCACCCGTTCGAAATGCACTTCGGGATCACCGACAACGCGGGCAACCCGAAGCCGCCATTGCACGAGCTGGCCGCGTTCGCCGACGTGCTATCCACTGTGGACTTCGCGCGGTGCGCGCGCACCGACGCGCAGGCGGCCCTGGTGGTCACCGAGTACTTGGAGCGCGGTTATCCGTTCAGCCAGGACGACGACCGGCCGATCATCTTCGACTCGTTGCAGCAGGCCTACGTGGCCGCGCGCGAGGCCGATCTGCCGGTCGGATTCACCCGGGAACGCGACGGCATCGACCCGGACTGCGCGCTGTACCTGCTGCCCTGCGTGAAGCAGATCCAGGGGCCGACCTGGCAGCGGCTGCGCGAGCGGGTGGCCGACGGCGCGGTGCTGTACCTGTCCTACACCGCAGGCGAGGTCGGGCACCACCGGCAGCCGTGGATCCCGTACTTCGACGAGACCTTCGGGGTGGCGAAGCAGATCACCTACGGCGTCGTCGACGAGGTGGTGGACGATGTCGTCGAGTTCACCTTCGCCACCGACTTCGGAGGCATCGCCGCTGGTGAGGTGCTGCGCTTCCGGGTCAGCGGCAACGAGCACGGCCGGGCGTACCTGCCGGTTCGGCCAGCCGGTGCGACCGTGGTGGCCACCGACGCGCAAGGTCGGCCCGCCTTGCTGCGCCACTCGACCGGCCGCGGCGAGGCCGTCCTGTGCGCTTATCCGATCGAGTACTTCGCCGCGCGCAGCGCGCGGATCAACCCGGAGGACACCTACCGGATCTACGCGGCACTCGCGGAGCTCGCCGGTGTGCGGCGGGCCATCGCGGTCGACGACCCACTGGTGTTCGCCGACCTGCTGGAGCACGAGGACGGACGGCGATTCGCCTGGCTGGTCAGCCAGCACGATCGGGAAGTCACGACAACACCGATCGCGGAGGGCTGTTCGCTGCACGACACCAAGACCGGCGAACCCATCACCGAGATCACGCTGCCCGCCTACGGCGTCAAGGTCGTCGAGGTGCGGGACACGCCGTGAGCGGTCCAGAACCGGTCGCCACCCCGCTCCCAGGGACGGGAGCGGGTGCAGCGAGGGGCCTGCTCCGCGGCTCGAATCAGGCCCCTCACGTCAGTGGATGCGAATCAGCTCCAGGGGCCCGTGATGGCGAAGACGTAGCCCGGGGTCTGGATGTTGGCGAACAGGATCTGGCCGTCCTGGCTGAAGGTCGGGCCGGTGAACTCGCTGTCGTTGAGCTCGTTGCGCGCCATCGGATAGGCCTCGCCGCCCTCGGTGACACCGACGAGGTGGCTCAGCCCTTCCCCGTCCTCGGCGAGGATCAGACCGCCGTACGGCGACACCGTGATGTTGTCCGGGCCGTCGTAGTTGGTGTCCTTGTCCGGGTCCGGGTTGACGCCGAAGATGGTCTTGAGCGTGATCGTCTCGCTGCGCGGGTCGTAGAACCACACCTGACCGTCGTGCTCGTTGACGCTGCCGTCGTCACTGCGGGCGTAGCTCGCGACGAAGTACGCGCCGCCGTTGTCCCAGTAGGCGCCTTCCAGCTTGTGGCTGCGGGTCACCTGCCCCTCTTCGAACTGCTGGCGCACCGACACGGTCTTCGCGTCCCGGTCGGGCACGTCGACCCAGCGGACCTTGTACTTGGTGCCCGGCTGGGTCGCCTCGGACAGGTCGTTGATGTGCTTGCTCCCCTTGGAGCAGCTCATCGCCTGCAGCTGGCCCGCCGTGTCGCCGCCCTCGCTGAGCGCCAGCTCCCGCAGCGCGCCCTTGCCACCGCGGAAACCCTTCGGCGGGACCCAACGGAAGTACAGACCGTTCGGTTCGCCAGCGTCCTCGGTCAGGTAGATCGCGGACGTCTTCGGGTCGACGGCCACCGCTTCATGCGAATAGCGGCCGAGGAACTTCAGCGGGATCGGCTCCAGGTTGGCATCGCGGTCGAACGCGTCGACCTCGAACACGTAACCGTGGTCCTTCTGGAACTCGCCACCGGCGCGCTCTTCGGTCTCCTCACAGGACAGCCACGTGCCCCATGGGGTAAACCCGCCCGCGCAGTTCTGGACCGTCCCAGCGAGGCTGACGTACTCGCTCACCCGGTTGCCGTCTCGGTCCACGACGATGTTGGTGGTGCCGCCGCGCGCGCCGGGGTCGTAGGTCAGCCCCGGCAGCGCGGGCACGCCGTAAGGCTCGTCACCGCCGATCTCGTGGTTGTTCACCAGGACGAAACCCGGCCCGTCGCGGAAGCACGCCGTGCCGTCCGCGTCACTCGGCGTCAGTTCCCCGGTCTCCAGCTTCGTCACGCCGGCCTGCGCGACGATCTTGTACCCGAAGTCGGGCGGCAGCGCCAGCAGCCCAGCAGGGTCCGGGACCAGCGCGCCGTACCCCGCCTGGCGAGCGACCTGTGCCGCCGCGGTGGGCGCGGCGATCGCGCTCACGCTGCCGCCGACGATGATGCCCAGACTGCCTGCCGCGCCAGTGCGCAGCAGGTCACGCCGGTTTAATGAAGAAGCCACGGAAGCCCTCCTAGCTCAGTGCACCGGAGAGCGATCCAACGCGCCCTCGCCGACTCCGACGGAGCCCGCGAACAACGCGCAGGCGAACGGTGGGCAAACCCTGGACGAGCAGGTCCTAATTGGCCAGTTCCGGTCAGTTGTCGGATAGGCCCCATGTGCGGAGGCTTGCTGAGGATCACGGCAAGAACCCCGAACCGCAAGGCCGATGGTCAGCCGTGCGCACGGTCCCGGATGGTTCCCTTCACTTCGCCTGCACCGGGAGGGTCGCGCCGGGGATCTCGTACTCGTCGCGCCTGCCGCACATGCCGTAGCCGCCGATGCGCGACGGTGTTGCCACGCGGACCTGCGCCTCGACGAGGTGCGCCGAGTTCCCCTCCGCCAGCGCGTCCAACTGGGCACCGGTCCGCTGCGCAGCGGCCAGCGCGCCGTCGCGCCACCTCGGCACCCAGTCCGCGATCTTGGGCGCGACCAGTGCCGCCGCGGCGCGGTAGAACGCGCGCAGCGGCTCGCTGTCCCCGTCCTGCAATGCTTTTCGCAGCGTCAGGTAACCCGACACCGCGAGATCCCGGCGACGCCGCGCCGCGTTTTCCGCCGCCGAGCCCTCCTTGGCCGGTAGCGCGGCGGCTTCGGCGTAGGCCCGCGGATCGGCGAGGACATCGGCCGGGAAGGTGAACACCGCATCGCCTGCTTCCGGCAGACCGCTGTTCTGCATCAGCACGGTCACCTGGAGATCTTCGCGCTGCACCATCCGGTGCACCGAGCCCGGCGTGAACCACGCGATCACCCCGGGCTCCAGCGGAGTTTCCCGGTAACCATCGGCGGTCAACGTCTGCACCGCGCCCCGACCGCCGGTGACCACGTAGGCCTCGGTGCAGACCAGGTGGACGTGCGGGCTGCCGCCGCAAACGTCGTCGGCCGCGCGCCAGTCGTAGGCGCGCAGGTGCGAAACCCCGACCGCGCCGGGCATCGGAAACGGATAGGTCATGCTCGCCTCCTGGCTGTGACGGGTCGGGGTGGGGGGGGGGGGGGGTGGGCGCCTACCCTCGG